>PXRR01000070.1 GCA_003021975.1 Halobacteriales archaeon QS_5_70_17
TTCTCGGCGATCTTCCGGCAGGGGGCGGCGACCCCCGGCGAGTACGCCAGCGAGAGGTCCCGCTGGGTGCTGGTGGACTTGGTCGTCTCGATGGCGATCTTGCCCGGCGGGTCCTGTCGGTGGTACTCCAGTGAATCCTCGTCCAGTCCCATGGTAACTATCCCGGAAGGCATCGTAAAAAGCTATGCGACGCCCCCGACGGCGTCGGGGGCCGGCGGGCCGCGAGCGGTGAGCGGCGATCGATCCGCGACAGCCGGGACCGCAGTCCCCCAGGCGCGGTCGGGGGACGCCCCCAGCAGAGAGAGAGACGGGTACAAGTGCGTCCGGACCCGAGGTCGCGTATGGCGCACCGCCTCCGTCGCCTCGCTGCCCTCTCGGCGGGGCTAACCTACGTCCTGATCCTGCTCGGGGTCTACACGGCGGCCGCCGGCGCCGGACTGACCTGCGACGCCCGCTGGCCGCTGTGCGACGGCGCGGTCTTCGGACTGTTCCCCGCGGACTGGCCGAGTTTCGTCGAGTGGTTCCACCGGCTGGTCGCGATGATCACCGGGGTCGTCGTCCTCGGGACGACCGTCGCGGCGTTCCGCGGGGAGAGCGACCGCCGGGTTCGGGGCGCGCTCGCGGTCGCGACGCTGCTGTTACCCGCACAGATCGTGCTCGGGGGGCTCACCGTCACGCGCTACGAGTGGGCGATCCTCACCGCCCACTTTGTCACCGCGCTGACCATCTTCACCGGTGTCCTCCTCGCCGCGCTGTGGACGACCGACGTCGGGGCCACCCGCGAGCGGGTCCGGGAAGCGACCGCGGGCGCGGCGCTGGCCGGCCCGGCGCTGGTCGCGTTCACCCCGCGGCTCCTGTTCGTCTACGACGCGCCGGTCCAGGTGGCCTACTACGCCGTCGGGCTGGCGGCCTACGCGGCGCTGCTGGCTGCGACGACGTGGACGGAGAGCCTCGGTCGCCGGCGGGTCCGGTTGCCGACCGCGGCCGGCGCCGCCGTCCTGTTCGCGCTGCTGGTGACCGGCCGGCAGGTGTTCGGCGACGCCGGCCAGGCCGCGGCGCTGACGGGCGGGGTCCTGGCTGCCGCGCTCGCCGCGCTCGCGGCGTGGCTCACGCGCCGGGGAGACGGCGGCGAGACCGGCCGCGGAGTCCCCGGCGACGACTGAGCGGTCCCCGAGAGCGCCGGGCGACGCGCACGGCCGACCGCGCGTCCCCCGCTCGTCCGGAGAGTACGAAAGTTTCAAACGCGATTCGGACCGATGGGACCGTATGTCGAACGAACGCCCCGTAGATCGACGCTCGTACCTCGCAGCCCTCGGTTCCGGCACCGCCCTCGCACTGGCGGGCTGTCTCGGCGATCCGGCCGAGGAGGGCGGGGAGAACGGGAGCGGCGACGGCAACAATACCGATGCCGGCAACGAAACCGAGTCCGGCGACGAGACGGAAGCCGGCAACGAGAGCGACGGAGGGAGCGAGGAGCAAAAGCGGATCGTCCCGGGGACCGCTCCCGGGTTCAAGCCCTTCGAGTTCAAGGAGGGTGGGGAGCTGACCGGCTTCGACATCGAACTGATGGAGGCCATCGTCGCCGAGACGGAGTACGAACTCGCCGACTGGAAGGAGTTCGAGTTCGGCTCGCTGATCCCCGCGGTCACGAACGGCGAGATCGACGTCATCGCGGCGGCGATGACGATCACCGAGGACCGAGAAGAGACCATCGCCTTCTCGGACCCCTACTACGAGGCCGACCAGTCGGTGCTCGTCCGCGAGGGCGGGGACTTCTCGCCGGAGAGCCTCGACGACCTCTCGGGGCAGCGGGTCGGCGCACAGTCGGACACGACCGGCGAGGGCGTCGTCGAATCGGAGCTGATCGAACCCGGAAAGCTCGACCGGTCGAACTACAACTCCTACAGCAACTACGTCCTCGCCGTCCAGGACCTCGAGAACGGCAACATCGACGCCATCGTCGTCGACAAGCCGGTCGCGCAGACGTTCGCCGATCAGCGGTCCGTCGAGATCGCGTTCACCTACGAGACCGGCGAGGAGTACGGGCTCGGTCTCCGGCAGGACGACGACGCCCGGATGCAGGCGATCAACGAGGGGCTGGCCGCGGTCCGGGAGAACGGCACCTACGAGGAACTGCGCAACGAGTGGTTCAGCGAGTGAGCCGATGACGGCGCTGGGGGCCGCACTCGGGGCCGCGCTCGGCGGGATCGAGACCGCAGTGGGGGTCGGAGCGGGAGCGATCCAGGCTCCCCCGACCGACTGGGGATTCATCGTCGAGAACGCCGACTACCTGCTCGCGGGCGCCGTCGTGACGGTGCTGCTGACGGCGACGAGTCTCCTGCTCGGCTTTCTCGCGGGCTTCCCCGCGGGCACGGTCGAGGTCTACGGCGGCGGCTGGCTCCGCCGGGTCGTCCGGACCGCGGGCGTACTCCTGCGGGGGACGCCGATCCTCGTGATCCTCGTGTTCGCCTTCTTCGCCGCGCCGGTCCCGCTGCCCTCGGGGTCGGTCACGGTGCCGTTCCCCGGACTCCCCCCGGTCGACGTCGGTCTGAGCGCCTTCACCGCCGCGGCGCTCGGCCTGGGTCTGCGCAGCGCCGCCTACCAGTCACAGATCTTCCGGGGGGCGCTCCAGTCGGTCGACGCCGGCCAGATGGAGGCCGCCCGCGCGGTCGGCCTCTCGAAACTGGGGGCGATCCGGCACGTCGTCCTGCCCCAGGCGCTCCGGCGGTCGATCCCCGGCTTCCAGAACGAGTTCACGATCGTCCTGAAGGACACCAGCATCGCCTTCGCCATCGGGCTGGCGGAGATCCTCACCCGGAGCTACGACCTGTTCGTCCAGCAGACGACCGCGACCCTGGAGGTCGTCCTGTTCATCAGCCTCGTGTACTTCCTGCTGACCGTCTTCACCAACCGGACGCTCGACTACCTCGACCGACGCTACGCGATTCCGGGGGGTAAGGGATGACCGACCGCGACGCCGGGACGGCGGAGGCGAGCGCGAGGCCCGGACCCGGAACCGATCCCGACCCCCTGCTCCGGATCGAGGGGCTCCGGAAGTCCTACGGCGACGAGGAGGTCCTCCGGGGCGTCGACATGGCCCTCGACCGGCAGGACGTCGAGGTGATCATCGGTCCCTCCGGGTCGGGGAAGTCGACGCTGCTGCGCTGCGTGAACCGCCTGACCGAGTTCCGGGGCGGAGACGTCTTCCTCGACGGGGAGTCGGTGCTGGCGATGGACGAGAACGACCTCCGGCGGCGGGTCGGCATGGTCTTCCAGGACATCAACCTCTTCGCGCACCTCACCGCCCGCGAGAACGTCACGCTGGGGTTGCGTCGCGTGCTGGGCATGGACCGGGAGGCAGCCGACGACCGCGCGATGGCCCACCTAAAGCGGGTCGGCCTGGCCCCCCAGTCGGAGTCGTACCCCGCTGAGCTCTCCGGCGGGCAGAAACAGCGCGTCGGCATCGCCCGCGCGCTGGCGATGGATCCCGACCTCCTGTTGTTCGACGAGCCGACCAGCGCCCTCGACCCGGAACTGGTCGGCGAGGTGCTGGGCGTGATGAGCGACCTCGCCGACGGCGGAATGACGATGCTCGTCGTCACCCACGAGATGGGGTTCGCCCGCCGGGCGGCCACCACGCTGACCTTCCTCGACGAGGGGCGGATCGTCGAGCGCGGTCCCCCCGACCGGCTGTTCGAGGCGCCCGAGCGCGACCGCACCGCCGAGTTCCTCCGGCGGCTCACCGACCTCTCGGAGGACCGGGACCGATGAGCGCGAGCGAACGGGACCAGCCGGCGGCCCGCCGGGCGCTCGGCCGGGCCGGCGAGTCGCTCCCGGGCGGACGGACGGTCGGCCTGGCCGCCGGCGCCGCGTTCTGGGCGTGGCTCGTCGTCCGCTGGGCGGCGCTGTGGCTCGGCTACGACGAGCCGTTCGTCCCGTCGGGGCCCTTCGAGGCGCTGGCGGAGGGACTGCACGACGACGCGCGGATCATCGACGCGACCGGCGGCCCGCTCGCCGGCGCGGCCGACGTCGTCGCCGGCTTCTGGTTCTGGTTCTCGGACGTCGCGCGCTTCCTCGCGTTCTCGACGGAACACCTCCCGGCGCTGGCCCGGGGGGCGTGGCTGACGGTCGTGCTCACTATCGCGGGGATCCTCCTGGGGCTGGTGATCGCCGTCCCGCTGAGCGTCGCCCGCGTCTACGGCGGCCGGCTCACGCGGGGACTGGCGCTGGCCTACGTCGAACTCGTCCGGGGGACGCCGCTGCTGGCCCAACTGTTCGTCCTCTACTTCGGGCTCAACCTCTCGCAGTACTTCCGGGGGCTGACGGGCGGCCTCCTGCCGGGGATCGCGGCCTGGGTGGCTGTCGTCGGGTTCACGATCAACAGCGCCGCCTATCAGGCGGAGTACATCCGGTCGGCCCTGGAGTCGGTCGACGTGGGGCAGTTGACCGCCGCCCGCGCGGTCGGTCTCTCCCGACTGGAGGGCATCCGCTACGTGGTCCTCCCCCAGGGGCTGCGCTACGCCATCCCCGGCTGGACGAACGAACTGGTCTACCTCATCAAGTACTCCTCGCTGGCGGCGTTCATCACGGTCGCAGAGCTGTTCTTCCAGGCCGACCGGATCGCCGGCAACACGTTCCGATACATCGACATGTACGGGCTGGTCGCGCTCTTCTACCTCGCGCTGGTGCTCTCGGCGACGGCGTTCATGAACCGGGTCGAGCGCCGCGTGGCGATTCCGGGGCTGGGCGTCGACAGCGAACGCTGAGCGCGACCCCCGAACGTTTCCCGAGGGGCCGTCGAGCGGCCGGCATAGCACTCGAGAGCATCGAAGCGGGCGCGTGGTCGCTCGTGCCCGCGCTGCTCGCGATCGGTTCGGCGTGGTACACCCGCGACGCGCTCGTGGGCCTCTTCCTGGGCGTCGTGAGCGCCGGAGTCGTCTACGGGGCCCTGCGGCCGGCGGCCGTCGGCGTCCCCGGGGGACTAGCGTCGACGGCGGTGCTGCCGTCGGTCGCGGTACCCTGGGGGACCGCTGGGCCGGTGACGCTGGGGGAACGCCCTCGGGGCGGTCTTCGGACTGAAGGCGGTGCCGACGCTCGTGGCGACGGCGCCGCTGTTCAGCGACGCCTGGTACGTCGAGAACGTCCTGCTGGCGATCTCCGCCATCGGCGGGCTGATCGGGCTAATGATCCGCGCCGGGGCGATCCGGGGGGTGCTGGAGGCGCTGGCCGACCGGGTGGAGTCGGCGGCCGACGCCGAGAAGGCCGCCTTCCTCGCCGGCGTGATCGTCCACATCGACGACTCCTTCGACTGCCTCGTGGTCGGATCGATGATGCGCCCGCTGACGGACCGCTACGACGTCTCCCGGGCGAGACTCGCCTACTACGTCGACAGCGCCGGGAGTCCGGCGTCCCGCCTGGTGTTCCACTCGACGTGGGGGGCGGCGATGATCGGGTTCATCGGCGCCGGGCCGGTCGAGGCCCGACGGCAGGGGACGCTCCCCGAGGGGATGAGTGCGACCGTCAGCGACAGCGGCGAGTCCGCCTCCGCGGTCACGCAGGAGGTCTGGCCGCTCTTCTTCAACACGCTGTTCATCGGCTTCTACTCCTGGATCGCGCTCGCGCTGGCCGCGCTGGTCGCCTGGCAGATCGCCCCGAACGTCGCCGGCATGGGCCATGAGGAGCGCCGCGCCCGGGAGACGGGCGCGGTGGTCGGCGCCGACCACGAGCCCATGATCTCCGAGGAGATGGCCGACTACCGGATGTAGGAGGGGCGACCCCCGACTGGCGGAACTTCGCGCTCCCGATCCTCGCGATGGTCGCGGTCGGCCTCGGAGCGATGGTCTGGCGGGCCGAGCCGGTGATCCAGGCCCCCGAGACGACGACGGTCACGGCCGTCGCCGGCTCCCGACTGGTCCTCCCGGCCGGCGACAACTGGGCGTTCGACATCGGCGGCGTCCGCCTGGGACTGGCGGCCGCCGTCGCGATGGCCTTCGCGTTCGTCCCCGACCGCCTCCAGGGGAACACCCCCTCGAACGACGACGGCACCGACGCGCTGATCCGGGGGTTCAAGCGGGTCTTCCTGGCGGCGGTGATCCTCATGCTGGCCTCGTCGATCCAGAACGCCGTCACGACGCTCGGCATCTCGGCGTTCGTCACTGGCTGGTTCCGTGGCGTGCCGACCTGGATCGTCCCGGTGACGATCTTCCTGGCGACCGCGTTCGTCAGTTTCGCCGACGGGAGCTCCTGGTCGACCTACGGCATCGTGTTCCCGATCGCGATCCCGGTGGCGTTCACCGCCGGCGCGAACCTCCCGCTGGTGCTCGGGGCGGTCTTCTCCGGGGGGATCTTCGGCGACCACGCCTCGCCGATCAGCGACACGACGGTGCTGGCGTCTTCGATTAGCGGGAGCGACCACATGGTCCACGTCCGGACCCAGATCCCCTACGCGCTGATCGCCGCCGCGCTCGCGGCGGCCCTGTTTCTCGTCTTCGGGCTGGCGCTCCCGGAGGGCTTCCGGGTGATCTAGAACTCGGTGACCACCTCGACGCCCGCCGTCGCGTAGTCGTCCATCGCCGCCAGCCGGTCGGGGACCTCCTCGAGGGCGACGGTCCGGGAGACGAGCGCCCCCGGGTCGAGGCGGCCGGCCGCGAGCATCCGCAGGAGCTCGTCGTACCGCGAGGGGGGCATCCCGCGGGCGCCGTGGAACGTGACCTCGCGGCCGGCCATCGCGTCGGTCGGGAGGGAGATCTCGCCGCGCTCGGCCTCGCCGGTCAGTCCGACCTGGACGTGGGTGCCCAGCGGCCGGAGGCTCTCGACGCCCGCGCGGGCGGTCTCGGCGCTCCCGAGTGCGTCCAAGGAGACGTGCGCCCCCCCGTCGGTCGCCGCCCGGACCGACGCGGCGGCGTCCTCGCGGTCGGCGTCGACGGTCGCGTCGGCGCCGACCTCCCGGGCGGCCGAGAGCTTCGCGTCGTCGATGTCGACGGCGACGACGCTCGCGCCGACCGCGTCGGCGACCTGTACGGCCGACAGCCCGACGCCTCCGCAGCCGAAGACCGCCACCCAGTCGCCGGCCCCCGCGTCGGCGCGGTGTTCGAGTGCGTGGTAGGCAGTGACGTACCGACAGCCCAGCGCCGCCAGCGCCGTCGGATCGATGTCGGGGACCCGAACGGCGTTGTAGTCGGCCCACGGCACCGCCACCCGCTCGGCGAACGCGCCGGGAGCCCGCTCCTCGAAGCCCAGCGCCCGCCCGTCGGGACAGACGTTGCCGTGGCCGTTCTGGCAGTACCGACAGTCGCCACAGCCAAGGTTGAACGGCACCGCGACCCGGTCGCCCTCGGCCAGCGTCGTCACGTCGGCCCCGACCCCGACGACCCGGCCGGCGGGTTCGTGACCGAGCACGAGTCCCAGCGGCGCGCGGTCGTCGGCCCACTCGCCGTGGCCCTTCCAGGCGTGCCAGTCCGAGCGGCAGATCCCGCAGGCCTCGACGGCGACGACGACCCCGTGATCCGGGCAGTCGGGCGGATCGATCTCCTTGATCGACAGCGGTTGGTCGTACTCCCGCAAGACGGCAGCGCGCATGGCGGGGGTTCGGACCGGGCGCGGATAAGCGTCCGCGAGCGCCTACACGAAGTCGCCGAGCCCCGACTGCTGGTCGCCGCCCTCGGCGTCGTCGCCGGAGTCGGCGTCGGCGTCGTCGGAGCCGTCGGCACTGCCGTCGCTCGCGGGGCCGTCGCCGGTCCCGTCCTCGCTCGCGCTCCCGTCGCCTGGCTCGTCGCCCGAGAACTCCCCGCCGGCGAAGGCCCCCTCGCTGTGCTCGACGGCCTGCTCCTCGCGGACCCGCTCGGCGTCCTCGACGACGGACTGGACCTTGTTGGTGTCCTCGCCGCTGCCGGTGACGAACGCGACGTGCTCGGCGTCGAGGTCGTAGCGGGCGGCCATGGCGACGGTGAGCTCCCGGTTCTTGCAGTGGTGGGTCATCGCGGCGAGGAACGGGAGGACGCGCCGGCGGGCGGTGGCCACGCTCGTCCCGTTGGTCTCGGCGATCTTCCGGGCGACGTAGTCGCGCTTCTCGCGGGTCCCCCGCGACCGGCCGAGCTTCGACCAGTAGCTCGGCGGGCCGTACCGGGTCCAGCCGCCCTTCGATCCCGAGCGGGCGGCCGCCACCCCGGCGGTCATGTTGTCGCTCGCGTACCGCCAGAACGAGTAGTTCTGCGTGGCGCGGACCCGCCCGAGCCAGCGATCGGCCGCCGACAGGCGATCGTACGCGTCGGCGAGTTCCGGCCCCTCGTAGTCCTTCGGGACGTTGTCCTCGATCCAGTTGATCAGGTCGTCGGGCGTCTCGTCGACGTCGTAGGAGAACTCCAGGGCGCCCCGCGCGTCCTCCTCTTTGAGCACGGCGTCGAGCAACTGGAAGACCCCCTCCGTGCGGTCGCGGTCGGCGGTCACGACGTCCTCGCGCTCTAGGCGCTCGGTCGACTCCGCGAGCGCCTGGAGGTCGTTGACCGCCCCGCGGAGGTCCCCGCTGTTCTGCTCGGCGATGGCGTCTAGAGCCCCGTCGTCGTACTCGATCCCCTCCTTCCGGCAGATGTCCCGGAGGACGGGGACGATCGACCGGGCGGAGACGTCCCGGAACTCGATCTCCCGGCAGGCGTTCCGGAGCCCCTTCGACATCTCGTAGTAGTCGTTGGCGATCAACGCAACGGGCTGGCGGGCCTCCTTGACCAGTGATGTGATCGCGCGGGCGCCGCCGCGGTCGGCGTTGCCGTGGACGTTGTCGGCCTCGTCGAGGATCACGAGCTGTCGGCCGGTCCCCGTCAGCGACCGGTTCATCGCCGCTCCGCCGGCGTACCGCTCGATGGCGTCTTTGGTCCGCTGGTCGGAGGCGTTGAGTTCGATGGTCGGCCAGCCCATGTCGTTGGCCAGCGCGTGGGCCGCGGAGGTCTTCCCGACGCCGGGAGAGCCGTGGAGGACCACCGCCTCCCGGTGGTCCTCCCAGCTCTCCGCCCACTCGCGGAGCGCGTCGCGGGCCGTGTTGTTGCCCCGCACCTCCGCGAGCGTCGACGGGCGGTACTTCTCCGTCCAGTCGGTCATTGTCGGACTCAGGCGACTGGCGCGCTTAGTGGTTGCGAAGGCCCGATTCCGGAGCGCGCCTCAGTTCAACCGTCGCCCGAACGCGCGTGCCAGTCCGGCGCTCGACGCCATCTCGACGACCCCGAAGACGACCGCCGGTAGCGAGGCGACCGGCGGGAAGCCGGCGGCGATGATCAGCGCCGCCGCGACGGCGAAATCGCGCATCCCGACCGACAGCGTCACCGCGATCCGCGTCCGGCGGTCCGTCCCGTTCGAGCCGAGCCAGCCGAGCGCGTAGCCGATTCCGTTCAGCGCGACGGCGCCGCCCCCGACGACCGCCAGCAGTCCGGCGTTCGACCGGACGACGCCGGCGTTGGCGCCCGCAACCCCGCCGATGATGAGCACCACCATCACCGCGGAGACGGTCGGATAGAGCGCCTCGTAGCGGGCGACGCGCGCCTCGTAGCGGTGGCGGACGCCGATGGCGACGCCCATGGGGAAGACCACCGCCAGCAGGAGCTGTTCGACGATAGCGCGGACGTCCACGCCGACGTCGGCGCCGAGGAGCAACGACACCGCCGCCGGGACGAACGCGGTGGAGCCGACCCCGATCCCGACCAGCGCCGTCGAGGCGAGCGCGGTGTCTCCGCCGGCCAGTTCGGTCATCGTCGGCGTCACCAGTTCGGGCGTGACTGCCCCGAGGACGACGAATCCGGCAACGAGAGCCGGCGACAGCCCCAGGAGGCGAGCCAGCCCGTAGCCGAGCGCCGGCATCAGGACGTGTCCAAGCGCCACGACCGCGAGTCCCCGGCGGTTCACCGACCGGAATCGGTCAGTCGTGAGCGTCAGCGAGACGCTGCCGACCATGACGGCGAGGATGAGCGTCGAGGCGCGCGTCACGACCGCGACTGCCGGGACGAGGAGGCCGATCGCGACCGCGAGGAGCACCCACGCCAGCAGGTAGTCGTCGACGAGAGCGGCGACTCTCACGGCGGCGCGACGGCCTCCGACGTGTCGAGCGTCCGATCGTGCATCCGGTCGCGGATCGGATCGTGAGACCGATTCCGGGGTCGGATCGCCGCGAGCGGGCGCGGCGGCCGGCGGCTCACGCTGCGGTCACCGCCGTCCGGCCGGCGGCGCCGCGGTCAAGCGACCATCCGAGAACGCTGCCGTAGACGAGATGCAACAGCAGAGTGGCGACGGCGACTCTCGGCGTGATCGCGGTGCCGAAGAGCCCCCAGCCGAGCAGCGGGAGGACGACGACCCCCATGACGGCCCAGAGCGCGACGCCGAGGGCGAGCCCCTTGGCGGCGTCACCGGCGGGGCGAACCGTGCCAGCAGCGCCCCGAAGGTACCGCCATAGCCGAGGTGGGCGACGACCGCGGCGGCCACAACGACGGGCGTCGGCGCGCCGTCGAGCACCATCCCGACGATCGCCTCCGGGATCGGCGCCGGCATCGGGGACAGTCCCGTCACCGTGCCGACGATCATGACCGCGGACATCGCGAGCGTCGCGAGAGCGCCGTGGCCGAACCCCAGCGCGGTTCTGTTTCCGAACACGGGTCACGGTTCGACCGCCGCCCGGATAAGTCCGAGACAAGGCTGCGCCAACCGGCTTTCCCCGTGTTACCTGGTTAGAGAAAAAACCGCACGTCGGCCCGCGGTCGTGTACCGCTGGCGCCACCCGCGGTGCCGTCATCCGTGCGCCGCCGGTACCCCGGATCGATGCGCCGGACCGAGACCGACTGCGCCGCGGAGTGGTGTGCCGGCGACGAGTGGTGTGCGGTGACCTGCACGGCCCACCTCCTCGGGCGGAAGTGGCACCCGGTGATCGTCCACCGCCTGCTCGACGACCCGAAGGGGTTCAGCGAGCTCGAAGACGAGATCGGCGAGGTCTCCAGCGCGGTCCTCTCGAACAGCCTCGACGACCTCGAGGAGAAGGGACTCGTCGAACGGGCGATCGTCACCGAGGAGCCCTTCCGCGTCGAGTACTCGCTGACCGAGCAGGGCGCGTCGCTGCGGCCGGTCGTTCGAGCGATGGACGAGTGGGGGACGTCGTACCTCGACGGTGCGAGCGGCGACGCCGAGGCGCGGTCGGGGCAGTGCGACTAGAGTGCCAGGTACGGGCCGACCGCCAGCAGGACGCCCCCGAGGGCGACCTTCAGCCGATTTGGGTCGACGCGGTGGGCGACCCGCCAGCCAGCGAGGACGCCGGCGATCAGCGGCAGGCCGACGATCACCGCCAGCGGGATCGAGACCACCCCCTGGGCGAGGTAGCCCAGCGAGGCGAACGCCGCGATGAAGATCGACTGCACCTGCGCGACGGCGATGGCGTGGAGCATGGGGACCCCGACGAGCACGAGCGCGGGCACGGCGAGCACCGGCCCGCCCACCCCCAGTAGGCCGCTGAACCCCCCGAGGGCGAATCCGAGCCCGGCGATCTGGAGGCGGCCGCGACCGGTCGCGGCGTCGATCGAGCACAGCGGCATGAACCCGCGGCGCTCGCGGTAGACGATGACGAACCCCGTGGCGCTGGCCAGCCCCCCCAGCAGGAGGCCGAACATCGCCCGGGAGACGTGAGCGTTGGCCAGCGCGCCGGCGATCGCGCCGGCGACGCTCGCGGCGCTGATGACGACCGTGAGCGTCCGGTTGCCGTCCGTCGCGAGTTCCCCCGAACGGACGTACGCCAGCGTGCCCACGATCCCCGTCGCGACGAAGACCGCCTGGGCGGTCCCGGCGATGGCGCCCGGCGAGAGCGGGGTGAGCGCGTAGAGCGCGACCGTCAGGAAGATGCCGCCCGGACCGATCGTCGTAATGCCGACCCCGGCGAACAGGGCGATGGCGACGAGCGCGATCAGGACCGTCGATTCGACGGGGAGGGCGGACTGTGAGACGAACGGGAGCGTCGAGGCCGGGGCTGGGGCTATCGGGGACATGGTCGTGCGTGATCACTCCGTCGGCGGACGGCGGCGGGCGGCGAGGGAATCCGTCCTGCGCTGCCAGTGAGCGGAGAATGAAGTCGGGGTAATTGAAGGTGGCGGCTCAGGCTATAGGGTGGAAGCCGAAACGGGGACTACAGAGTCAGAGCCATACGACGATCTGGTCGTAGAGGCTCCGGGCGGTCAGGAACGACATCACGAACATCAGCCCCGTGACGACGGCGAACCCGACGCGCATCCAGAGGGGATGGTCGAAGAACTTCCGGTTGGCGAAGTACAGCGCCAGCGCGGTGATCGGCAGCCCGATCACGCCGTTGACGCCCGGCATGACGATCCCGAGGCGGACTGGCGTCATCTCGGTGAACTCCAGCAGGAGGATCGCGAAGGTGACCGACAGGACGATCAGTCCCTCCACGGCGCGGCGGAACGCCTTGTCGCCGAAGACGGTCTTGCGACCCCACGCCTGCGGGATCATGAACCCGGCGCCGAACAGCGTCCCGGTCGCCGAGGAAAACGACGCCAGGAACACTGCAAGGACGAAGACGGTCACGGCGGCGGGGCCGAGGACCGCCTGCAGGGGCTCGCCCGGACTCGTGAGCGTCGGCGTCACGCCCGACTCGAGCGTCATCGCCGAGACGGCGATGACCGCCATGCTGAGCAGGATGACGAAGCTGATCCCGACGAGGTTGTCCCGTCGGTAGGGCGCCATGTCGGTCCAGTCCTTCGAGGGTTGTATGCTCGACTGGATAAAGAAGTTCGGGTAGTAGACCGTCGTCCCGAGCAGCGAGACGACCATCGCCATGTACCCCAGTTCCGTCGAGAGGACCGGCTTGAACCCCTCGACCACCTGCCCGATGGGGAGGTCGAGGCCCGCGACCAACACGAGGTAGATAGCGAATACGGTAATGATGATCGCCATGATCGCGGCCTCAATGCGGTCGTAGACGCGGAGTTCGACGAGCGAGACGCCGATCCCCGCGGTGAGGATGATGCCCAGATAGACATTGTTCAGGGGCGTCAGCCAGGCGAGCGCGGCACCGCCGACGGCGTAGTTCGCGATGGCCCAGAAATGCATCACGAAGGCGATGAGCACCGACAGCGCCTTCGCGGGGGTCGACCCGATCGCCGACGCGATGTACTCCATGAGTGGTTCGTCGATCGTGGCGAGCCGCCCCGACATTTCGTGCATGCTCAGGTCGACGAACAGTGCCAGCGGCATCGTCCAGAGGAGCGCGAAGCCGAACTGCGCCCCCGTGTTCGAGAGGATGTACACCGATCCGGCCCCGAACACGTTCGCGGAAAACAGGAGGCCGAGCCCGTAGGACTCGACGAAGTCCTTTGACTGTTCGACTGGTAGCCAGGAGGGATACTTGTATTCCGAACTCATCGGGTTGTCTCCGTTCCGTCCGAGTCAGTCGCGTGGCGTCCCATCATGTGTGGTTACTCCGACCCGTTGCGTCATACATCGGGTTCGAGGGTACCTGTTGGGCTTGTTTCTGCAGGCAGAGCGCCGTTTTGTCCGCTCGCTACGGTCGGGTTCCAACCGTTCACGGCTGCTGATGATGACGCTGTCCTGTCGTGTTCGCCGGGGGCCCCCGACGGGACTCACTTGACGACCGTGACCGGCACCGGAGCGCGTCGAGCGACCGTCTCTGCGACGCTCCCGAACAGGAGCCGCCGCAGCCCCGTGCGGCCGCTCGTACCGACGACAACGGCGTCGACGTCGTTGTCCTCGGCGTAGTCGACGACCGTCGCCGCCGGTGTGCCCGGTCGTCGGACCGTCCGAACGTCGGCGACGCCGCCGGTCTCGCGGACTATCCGCTCGGCCGCGTGCAGATCGGAGTCCCCCCCGTCGGCCCGCAGGTCGCCGCCGACGTCCAGCGGGGCGTCCGAGAGAGCACACCCCTTCGGGGAGAGCGGGTCGACCACCGAGAGTACCGTCACCCGCTCCTCGCGGTCCTCGACGGCGTGCCGGAGCGCGCGCTCGGCCGGGGGCGATCCGTCGAACGGCACCAGCACGCGGTCCATCGACTGAACTGTGAAGGATCATTAGGAAAAGGGTTTGGCTTGAACACGCCACCGCTTGCGGCGCAGAAGCGACCACTGAACGGCGCCGTTTTTCCCCGGGACTCGCTACGGCGCCGTCCCGATGGCCCTCCGCTGGGAAGGCACAACGCATTTGCGCGCGTGCGCATATCTCGGTCCCATGACGGGAGTCACGCGGAAGGCGGCGCTGGCGGCGATCGCACCCCTGGTCGTGCTCGGAGCGGTCGCCCTCGAGGTCGTCTCCTATCTCGCGCTCAGGCGGTACGGACAGGGAATCGACGGGATGTCGACGGTCGCCTGGGAGGAGTTCCCCGAGATTACGCCGGAACTGCTCGAGAAGTTCTCTAGTTTCGACGCCCGGCTCGGCTGGTCCCCCCAGCCCAACACGAAAAAGCGGAAAGACACCGGCGACCACCTGCCCGGCGAGGAACTGGAGACGGTCGTCGAGTACTCGACCGACGAGTACGGCAGCCGGATCTCGCAGCGCGAGCGGGACCCCGACGCCGACGTCACCCTCTCGACGTACGGCGACTCCTACTGCTTCTGTCGCGGGGTGAACGACGACGAGACGATCCAGCACTACCTCTCCGAGCGGCTGGACACCCACGTGAGTAACTACGGCGGCGGCAACTACGGCTTCGACCAGGCGCTGATGCGCCTCGAGCGCAAGTACCCCGAGGACCCCACGGACTACGTCGCGGTCATCGTCACCGCGTCCTCGATGGCGCGGATCCTCAGCGTCTGGAAGCACTACCAGGAGTTCGGCAACGTCCTCGCGGTGAAACCCCGCTACACGCTCGAAGACGGCGAACTCGAGCGACTGTCCAACCCCATCGACGAGAAAGACGACATGCTCGACCTGGAGTCCCGCGCCGAGACGCTGCGGGCCGAGGACCACCACTACGACCCCTGGTTCCTGTCGCACCTCGCCGGGTTCCCGTACACGTCGTCGTTCCTCCAGTACCCCGACCAGGTGCGGTACGCGCTGTACGGGGCGCTGACCGACCTGGAGTCCCGCTACGACGTCTCGGTTCCGGGGATCGACGCCGGGGCGCGGCTCGCGGAGGCCGACACCGCCCTCGAGAAGCCCAAGGTCGACTACCACGACGACCTCTACGACGAGGAGAGCGACCTGTTCGAGGCGCTCGTCGGCGAGTTCGTCGACTACGCCGACGAGCAGGAGTTCACCCCCGTGTTCGTCATGGTCCAGCAGCTCCGGTACGCCAAGTTCGGACCGGAGGACAGGCCCATCTACGGCGACCTGCTCGGTCGCCTCGACGAGCGGTACGACGACCTGCAGACCGTCGACATGGCCGAGCGCCTGACGCCCGACGACGGCGACGTGGAGTCGCTGTACGTCCGCCGCGGCGAGGGGGGTCACTACAGTCCCCAGACCAACGAGCGGATCGCCGAGGTACTGCTCGAGGAGGCCGTCGAGGAGGACGTCGGCGAGAAGTCGACGGCGAGCCACGACTGACGCGACGGCCGGACGGCGACCGGTTCGCCGCCCGATCCACTCCGCCCCGACCGGGGGTTTCTTGCGGCGCGCCCGCTACCCGGAGGCCATGACGCGACGCGAGCGGATCGCCGGCGGCGGCGCCGCTGGCGCGGCCGCGTGGCTGCTCGGCTACTCCATCACGTACCTCGCCGCCGCCGACAGAGTCGAGCGCAACGCCCACTTCGCCGACGTGCGAGTACGGGGTATGGGGGGCGCGCGGACGTTCGACCTGCTCTCGCGGGCCGGCAGCCAGGCGGACCTGCTCTACCTCCTGCCCCCGCTGGCCCTGCTGGCGGCCGGCGCGGTCGCCGCCGCCGGAGTGCGGACGCCCCGGGCCGGCGCGATCGGCGGGGCGGCCACGACCGCCGGCTACCTCCTCGCGACCGTCGCCGCCGCGCTGGTCTCGAACCACGAGTTCGGGGGCGGCATCGCCGCCGGCGTCCCCCTCGGACCGGCGCTGCTCCTCGCCGGGGTCGCCTACCCGCTGGTCTTCGGGACCGCCGGCGGAGCGGCGGTCGCCGCGGTGCGGGCGGGGCTCAGGTGAGGTCCCGGGCGACCATCTCCCCCCACGGCTCGAACCCGTGGCGCTCGTAGAACGCGCGGGCGCGCTCGTTGTCCGGGCCGACGTCGAGCAGCAGGCGATCCAGCGGGAGCTCCTGCCCGCGGGCGTGCTCGACGGCCGCATCGATCAGCGCGTCGGCCGACCCCGTCCCCCGGAGGTCGGGCGCGAGGTACAGTTCGTTCAGGACCGCCCCGTCCCAGATCATCGCGAAGTCGGCCGGCAGGACGAACGCGTAACCGACGACGCCGGCCGGTGCGTCGGCCGCCTCCGGAACCTCGCCGTCCCCCTCGCAGACGACCACGCAGTCCGGTTCCCGGTCGACGCAGTCGGCGACCCACGCTCGGTAGCGCTCGCGGTACTCGGCGGTGAGTTTCCCCTCGTAGCGGTCGGCCTTGGCCCCGTCTCCGGCGGCGAGTTCCCGCTCGAACGCCCGCTTGCACGTCCACAGGCCGGACCAGTCAGTCGTCGGATCGTACGGTCGGACCGTCCCGTCGGTCGCGTCCATGCCGTCGCGCTCGCGCGCCCGCCTCAAAGGTTTCCCAGGTCCCCCTCCCCGCGGTCCGAGTACCTGCGAGCGTCCAGCGCCCGCCCCGCGAGCGCGATCAGCGAGGTGACGACCAGCAGGAGCTGCCACCCCGAGCGGACGACCGGGAAGACGCGGTCGACCTCCTCCGGTTCGGCTCCTCGGGTCGGGTCGACGCCGCTCGGGACGTGGACCTCGTCGGTCGAGCCGACCCGCCCGGCGTCGACCTCACCGCTCCCGAACTCGACGAACGTCTGGACCCACCCGCGTCGCGTCGAGTACTCCAGGCCGCCGTTCAGCCGGTAGAACTGGTCGTGGACCGGGTACAGCGGGTTCGCGCCGCCGACGAACAGGTCCAGTCCGATGCCGGCGACCGCGTACGCGAGGAGACAGACCCACGCGACGCGGACTCCGGCCGCGCCCCAGCGGTCGCGGAGCCGCGACCGCTCCCTGACGCGCGCGTCGTAGTGGACCAGCGCCGCCAGCGCGAGGGGGATCAGGAACGTGTGCAACAGGGCGCGGTGGGTCCCCGGGAGGAGGAAGCCGCCGAGGACGTCCAGGTCGGGGACGACCGCGGCCCCGAGGACGGCCGCGACCGACCGGCGGGAGAACGCCGGGCCGAGCAGGGCCGCCGCGAGCAGCCCGGCGAGCGCGCAGTGGACGACGGTCGATGGCATACCGGCGAGTACGCGGGGGGAACAATGGACGTTCCGGCGGGGATCCCCGCCCGGTCTCGAACCCGGGAGGCGGTCGGGACCTGTCGGCGGTCACAGTTCGTCGAGCTTCCGGAGGAGCTGGCCGCGGTACTGCTCGTCGCTGTGGATGCCTTTCATCTCGATGACGTTGCGCTCGAGCTTGTCGAGCGCGACCCGGAATCCCGACTCGGCGCCGTAGCCCTCGCCGGAGCCGGCGACCTGCCCCCGGTTGGTCCGCAGGCGGATCTGGCAGTGGATCAGGGGCGTCCCGCGGAGCTTCTCGCGGTGTTTCTGAAAGCGGACGTGGGCGTGCTGGACGGACATGCGCTGGTACTTCTGGACGACCTGCTCGATGCTCTGGCGGATCTCGTCGCGGGTGATCGTATCCAGCAGGTCGATGTTGGTGATCTGGACGTCCATGTGCTCCTCCTCGGTGTAGGTGAGCGCCCGGAGGACGTCGGTCTTCGTGAGGATGCCCGCCGGCAGCGAGTCGTCGTGGGTGGGGGTGACCACCAGCCCGGAGTAGTCGTACTCGAACATGGTCTCGACCGCCTCCCGGACGGTGTCGCTCAGTTCGACGGTGATCACCGGACTGGACATCTCGTCGTAGACCGGCAGGTCGAGCACGCGCTCGATATCGCCGGCGCGGTCGCCCTGGGTCGCCTTCGACATGTTGCGGACGGCCACGTCGACGATGTCGTGGGTCGTGACCATCCCCGTCAGCTGGCCGTCGTCGTCGACCACCGGGAGCCGGGAGATGCCGTTCTCCCGGAGGAGGTTGATCGCCCGCCCGAGGTGGGTATCCTCGGTGACGGTGACGATGCTGTCCGTGTAGATCTGCTCGACGGTGAGCACCTCGAGGTTCTCGACGACGGCCTCGAGGATGGCGTCGGCCGTGACGATCCCCCAGAGGTCGCCGTCCTCGAAGACGGGCGCCAGCTTCGTGCCCCCTTCGACGAGCATCCGGGCGACCTCGCGGATCCCGTCGGTCAACCCGATCTTGGGCGCCGACGTGGTCATCGCACCCGCCTTGGCGTCGTCCTCGACGTGGGACTGGAGGAGCTGCTGTTGGGTGATGACGCCGTCGTACTGGCTGTCGTTGGTGACGATGACCCCCCTCGGGTTCTCGTGTTCGAAAATCGACCGGACCTTCGAGAGGCGCTCGTCGGCGTCGACCTCGACGTACTCCCGGGTCGCGATGTCTGCGATATCCATTGCTCTCTCCGTTCGTACTTCCGCGGCGGTGATTAAGAAGGTTGGCGACCCCGGATCGCCCCCGACGGTTCCCGCGACGCTCTCGCGTTACTCGACGCGGGGGATCTCCCGGCCGAGCACGTCCGCCTCGGCGTCGACTCCGTCGTCGACGCTCCAGAGCCGGAGGACGCTGTTGATCAGTCCCGCGTGGGCGAACGCGAGCGGGTAGTTCCCCCGGTGCTGGCCGGTCATCGGATCGATCTCCTCGGCGAACAGCCCCAGCGAGCTGGCGCGGTCGATGATGGCTCGCAGCGTCCGGTGGGCGGCCCCCTCGCGGCCGGCGAGCGCGAGCGCGTCGACCAGCCAGAACGTACAGAGGATGAACGCGTGGTCCTCGCCGGGGAGGCCGTCGGGCCCCTCGTAGCGCTGGACGAGCCCGTCGTCGACGACGAGCCTATCGAGGACGGCGTCGATCGTCCCCTGGACGCGCTCGTCGTCGGCGGGGAGGAATCCGACCTGTGGAATCCGCAGGCAGGCGGCGTCGAGCGCCCGGTTGGCCTCGAACGACCGCACGAAGGCCCCCGTCTCCTCGTTGTACCCCTCCTCGAGGACGGTCTCGTGGATCTCCTCGCGGGTCCGCTTCCAGCGCTCGGGCGGCTCGATACCCATGTGGTGGGCGAGATCGATCCCGCGGTCGAGGGCGGCCCAGCACATCACCTTCGAGTTGACGAAGTGCTCGGCGGCGCTTCGCACCTCCCAGATGCCGAAGTCCGGCTCGTCCCACACCTCGCAGACGTGATCGACGACCCGCTCGATGCTCACCCAGTCCTCGGGGGTGAGTGCGACGCCTCGCCGGACCAGTTCGGCGACGGTCAACAGGAGTTCCCCGTAGATGTCGTGCTGGTGCTGGTCGCGGGCCGCGTTGCCGATCCGGACGGGATCCGAGTCGCGGTAGCCGGCGAGGTGGTTCAGTTCCACCTCGACGGTGCCGTCGATCTCCTGGAGGTCGTACAGCGGTCGGAAGAGCATTCCCTCCTCGGCGGGGCCGTTGTCCCGGAGGTGGGAGAGCCACCACCGGACGTTGGCGTAGGCCTCGTCGGTGTAGCCCAGTCGAGCCAGCGCGCGGGCCACGATCGAGGAGTCCCGCAGCCAGTGAAAGCGGTAGTCCCAGTTGCGGACACCGCCGACGTCTTCGGGCAATGACGTCGTGGGGGCGGCCGCGATGGCGCCCGTCTCCCGGTTGGTCAGCAGCCGGATGGTGAGCGCCGACCGGGCGAGCATCTCCCGGTAGGGTTCGTTGTCGAGGGTGGCGCTGCGGTCCAGCCACTCCCGCCAGCTCGTGACCGTCCGGGCGAGCGTTCGCTCACAGACCGTCGGGGAGGGCGACCGGGAGGCGTCGTCGGAGAGGACGAACCACAGCGAGTCGCCCCGGGAGAGCGTCACCGTCCCCGTCGCGTCGCCCCCGTCGACCGAGAGGTCGGCGTCCGTCGTCAGCCGGAGGCGCGCGGGTCGGCCCTCGGCGTCCTCGACGACGTACCCCTCGTCGTCGTCGGTGATCCGCGTCGCGGCGCGCCCGTAGTCCAGCCGGGGGTGGAACCCGACCGAGAGCGTGATCTCCCCCTCCCGGCAGGAGACCCGCCTGAGTAACGCCCGCTCTGGCACCGTGTCGTCGTACTCGACCCCCGAAAGCGGCATCGCGTCAGTGAGCGTCGCTTTCCCCTCCGCGGTCCGGAACGTCGTCCTGAGAACGGCCGAGTCGCGGAGGTAGTCGTGGGTCGCCTCGAAGTCCTCGACCGGGCGGACGTCGAACCAGCCGCCCTCGTCGAGGTCGAGTAACCTGGCGAAGACGCTCGGCGAGGCCAACCGCGGAAGGCAGAGCCAGTCGACGCTCCCCTCGGGCCCGACCAACGCACACGTCTCCAGGTTCCCGACGACACCGTATGCTTCGAGCGGTCGATACTCCATAGACGTGTTCAGATAAGCCAGCCCCATAGTAAGTATTCTCATATACACAGACCCGGCAACCGACGGGAGTTTATGTGAACCCTTGCCAACACCTTCCGGAACTCGGCGCGCCACGAGGCCTTCCCGGAGTCGCGCGCGTAAAGCTCGTCTGTACAGTCGGAGAAGCGTCGTTACGGTCTGACTACCACCCGGAGGACGGCGACACCGCGACCCCTGTTGTACGGCGTCCCGGGCGCGGGGCTCTGACGTCCGGCGGTCGGCGGCCGGCGACGGTTATCTCCGGCCTGCTTCTGCAAGTCGCCTGAACTCCGCGACCGCTGGACCAGTCGGACGGGGTCGGCCGGGCGAACCGGTCCGTCTCACTTCAGAGGGTCCGGTGCGATGCGGACGATCGGCGGCCGAGTCGCGGGCAGTGCTGGTCGGCGCACTTCTCACCGTCGACGCCCGATAGAGAACGGTTTACGCACGCGTTGTCGGCCGGTCCGGACGGTCGCGGACGGAGTGCGCGAGGCCGTCAGAAGAACTCGTCGGGCAGGACCTGCGGGTTCGCGGCGAGCAGGCGCACGAGTGGTTCGATCTCCTCGAACGCCGGCCCGCGGGAGACGACGTCCGCCTCGCGGTCCCACTCGATGACGTCCTCGGCGGCGAGTTTCGGGAGGTGGTTGTGGTAGAGGCGGAGTTCCTGGGGATCCGTCTCCGCGTCGTCCGTCGGCGACCACGACGGACCGGCGGGCGCACGGGCCTGCCCGCGCGCGAGCAACCCTTCGGGGACCTGAACCGACTCGACGTCGCACAGCGCGACTAACAGGCGGCGACGAGTGTCAGACGCTAGTAGCTCGAACAGCGTCGAGACGTCAGACATACTAATACACATGAAATGAGGACTATAAAGGTTTCCGGTTTGTAGCTGGAGTATTCAGATAGTCCGCGAAGCGTCCCGGATCGCCGATCCGGAGTTCCGTCGCCGGGGTCACGGGACGAGCGAGGGGCTGTCGCACTCGCATTCGGTTCGGGGGACGAACCGAGAGACGAACTCCGCGATCCCGAGACAAGCGGCCGTCCAGCGGAGGTCTTCCCCGACAGCGAAGTCCCGGCGTCCGTCAGTCGCCCCGGCTCGGGGCGGGACCGCGCTCCGGTGGTGTGTCCGACCGGACGGCGGACCGCCCGCACGTAGCGAGCGGGGACACCGACTGCCCGACCCGCCCGGGCCTCGGCAGGAGACTGGAGCCGAGCGCGAGCGCAGGTAGATGCGGATCGATCGCCTGACCGTAGCTCTCGGGAAGACCTGAAGCCCCGGGATACAAGCACTCCACGTATACGAGTTGCCGAGACGGGAGCCGGCAGCAACCGGTCCGGAGCGGGGACGTTCTCGTTTCCGTCTCGTCCTACCGAGCGGGCGTGAACGAGACAGTAGCTGACCCGGCGACCCCGACCGAGCCAGAGCGAGTAGCAGTCCGTTACCGTTCTCCATCCCCGTACTTGAAATTGAGTGTGGAGGAGCTATCGCCGCTCCCGAACTATCGGATCTACGGCCGACCTGCGATCGATCGAGGTCGAGACGGAGGACGACGACATCGTGGCTCGGGACGAGGCGTCGGGCATCGAGGCCGAAGAGGAGAACGTGCCGATCGCGCTGTACACGCTCTCGGAGAAACTCGCGCCGCCCGCAGTCAGGGACAGCAGGTCCGGTCGCATGTCTCCTCCGCGTCGGACGCTCCGTCGCTCTCGGATCTCAGAAGTAAAATTTTCGGATAGCTAGCCGAAAATAACAACTGAGGGTGATAAGCGGATCGAGGTGGCCATGGGCGAGTTCGCGCCCGACGCACTCGCGAAGGTGGAGGCGTACGACATCGCCGCCGACCGCCGCCGGCGAATCGCGCTCCGCGTTCTGGTCGGTACCGACCGGAAGTAGACGGTCGATCGACTCGCCGGCGAGGTGGCCGCCCGCGAGCGGGGCGGTTCGGGGACCGTCGACGAGGAGACGAGCGCGCGGATCCGACTCGCGCTGGCCCACCGGGACCTCCCGAGACTCGACGGCGGGGGCCTGGTCGAAGTCGACTACGACGAGCGAACGGTCGCGCCCGGGGAACACATCGACGACCTGGTCCCGCTGCTCTGACCGGAGACCCGACCGGTGTGCGAGAAGGGTGCCGCGGACGCTCGGAGCGCCGGAGTCCGGTTGGAAGCGATCGGCTATTCGAGCAGTTCTACCTCGAGTTTCTCCGAGAGCGTGTACAGCGCGATCGGCACGTTCTCCTCTTCGGCCTCGATGCCCGACGCCTCGTCCCGAGCCACGATGTCGTCGTCCTCCGACCGAAACGGTCGTCAGGGCGTCCACGGACTACTCAGAGGCTACGTGCGTTATGAAGGTGAGTCCTAATCGTTGAGGTACGCGACACGCGCAATCCCGTGCGGACAGCGCAGGCGTGACGAGGCGGTCTCGCTCGTCCTCGCGGAACGTGTCGGTCCCACGGAGCGGAGTCGACGCCCGTCACGGTGACGGCTTCCCGTCCGGCAGGACCACGGCCGTGGCTCCCATCACTCCCAGAATCCGTCGTACGGAGCGGGAGAAATCCGAGCCTCCCGCTCCGGGCCGACGCTCCCTCGTTTGCCGGCGGAGGTCGTCGCGTAACGGCTCGGCTCCGCCGGTGGACCCGTCGACCGCTTCGAGACGTCCGCGACTCCAGTGGTGGTCGTGATCACCGTCGGGGGCCGTGCTATCCTCGGAGGCAAGCGACGGTACCGGTCCGTCCCGAGACCAGACAGCGAGAAATGTTCTCGGATACGATTTGTAACGGAAGAAAACAACCTGAAAACATATGCCGGCTGGCTGCTCAGCCGACGTACGGGTGCGCCAGCCCGTACGGTTCGTGTGCCGGCTCCTCGCCATGCCACTCGAGGAGCGGCTTTCTCGGCTATCAGTCATCTCGACGGTGAGAGTGCGGAACTCGAGCGGAAATACGGCGGTAGAACACCGCGTGCGTCCGGGCGAGGAGTGCGAATCGCGACGCTCCCCGGCGCGAGAAATTCCGTTCGGTGGACGGACGACCGGAAGCAGACGCGAACTGGCGTCCTCACACGTCTCCGGCGAGTCTAGCGGGAGTTTCAGCGGCGCGGGACACCAGCGACAGACGGTCTCGTGGCGGAGACGATCGATGAACGTCGCGAGCGAGCCGGGCGTCGCGTGCTCGAAGGCGAGGTACTCGCGGACGCCGTCGACGTGCGCGAGGTCGCTATCCGTCACGGGTAGCACCTCCGGCCTTCGCCGCGAGCGGGACAGAGCCAGTCGTCCTCGGGAATGCACCCTCACAGAACGAACAGATCGGGGCTTCGAGTTCGACGGTCCCGCTCACCGCGACCACTCCCTCGTTCCGGCCAAGGAATCGACACAAAAAGCCCGCGTATGTGGCTCAGCGGTACATAAAACCGATTTGAGAGGATGGGTTGGGGCAGATTTGAACTGCCGACCTCCTCCATGTCAAGGAGGTGTCATAACCAGCCTAGACCACCAACCCTCGCGTTCTCTGGTATCCGTCGGGTGTACTTGAACCTTTCCGAACGGATTTCGTGCGTCCCGTTCCCGTGGGATGGTTTCGGACGTGCCCGACAGCGTTAAGTCGGTGAACATATTTGTACACGACGCCCCAACAACGGTCATTTCCCACCATGAAGGACTACATCGAACGGGTCACCGACGGCGAGGATCTCACGCAGGAAGAAGCGCGAGCGGCCGCCACGGCGGTCTTCGAGGGTGCCACGGAGGCCCAGATCGGGGCGCTGCTGACTGCGCTCCGCGCGAAGGGCGAGACCGAGACCGAGATCGCGGGGTTCGCCGAGGGGATGCGCGACGCGGCGCGCACCATCGATCCCGACCGGACGCCGCTGGTCGACACCTGCGGCACGGGCGGCGACGACTACGACACCATCAACGTCTCGACGACCAGCGCGCTGGTCGTCGCCGGGGCGGGCGTCCCCGTCGCCAAACACGGCAACTACTCGGTGTCCTCGTCGTCGGGGAGCGCGGACGTCCTCGAGGAGGTCGGCGTCCAGGTCGACGCCGAACCGCCGGCGGTCGAGGAGGCCATCGAACGCGACGGGATCGGGTTCATGCTCGCCCCCGTCTTCCATCCCGCCATGAAGGCCGTCATCGGTCCGCGCAAGGAACTCGGGATGCGGACGGTGTTCAACGTCCTCGGGCCGCTGACCAACCCCGCGGGCGCCGACGCGCAAGTCGTCGGCGTCTACGACCCCGACCTCGTGCCCGTCCTCGCGCGGGCGCTCGCGAAGATGGACGTCGAGCGGGCGCTGGTGGTCCACGGCGCCGGCATGGACGAGATCGCGCTCCACGACGAGACGGTCGCCGCGGAGGTCGAGGGCGACGAGATCGAGGAGTACACGATCCGGCCGGCGGAACTCGGACTCGACGCCGCCCCCGTCGAGGCCATCGCCGGCGGCACGCCCGGAGAGAACGCCGCGGACCTCCGGGGGATCGTGACCGGCGAGGTGGGCGGCGCCAAGCGGGACGTCGTCCTCGCGAACGCCGGCGCCGCGATCTACGTCGCCGGCGAGGCCCCCACGCTCGCCGACGGGGTCGAGCGCGCCCGCGCGGCCGTCGAAAGCGGCGCCGCCGCCGAGAAACTCGAAGAGCTACGGGCCGACGCCTCGGTCTCCACCTGAGATGCGGGTCAAGCTCTGCGGGATGCCCGACGCCGACGCCCGCGACGCCGCCGTCGCGGCGGGCGCCGACGCCGTCGGTCTCGTCTGTGACGTCCCCGTCGACACCCCCCGGGAGATCGAACCCGAGCGGGCGGCCGACCTGGCGGCCTCGACGCCGCCGTTCGTCGCCGCGACGCTCGTGACGATGGTCGAGACGGTCGCGGAGACGGTCGACCTCGCCGAGCGGGTGCGCCCCGACGCGCTCCAGGTTCACGCGGCCGACCCGGCGGACGTCGCCACGCTGGCCGGCGACGCCCGCGCCTCGGTGATCGCCGCGGTCGACCTCGACGCCGACCTGGCGGCGTACGCCGAGACCGCCGACGCCCTGTTGCTGGACTCGACCGGCGAGGGCGGCGCCGGCGGCACCGGCCGCACCCACGACTGGGAACGCTCGCGGACGGCCGTCGAAGACCTCGACTGTCCGGTCGTCCTCGCGGGGGGACTCACGCCCGAGAACGTCCCGGAGGCCGTCCGGACGGTCCGGCCGTACGCCGTCGACGTCGCCAGCGGCATCGAGTCAGCGCCGGGCGAGAAAGACCCCGAGCGAATGGCGGCGTTCGCGGCGGCCGCGCGGGGGGCCGAGCCGTGACGCCCGCGCTGAACCGCTCGCGCGAGGAGTTCGTCGCGCTCGCCGACGCGAGCGACGGGGCGGACGCGGAGCGGGAGGCGATGGTCGTCCGCGCGAGCGCCGCCCTCGACGTCGACCTCGATCCGCTGACGGCCTACGCGGCGCTCCGGGAGACCGGTACCACCGACTACGGCTTCCTGCTGGAGAGCGCGGAGAAGGTCGCCTCCAGCGATCCCGACGGCGCGTTCTCGCCGGGCGACGCCGATCGCCACGCCCGCTACTCCTACGTCGGCGTCGACCCCGCCGCCGTCGTGACCGTCGACCCCGACGGGACGGCCGTGGAGGTGCTCGACGACCGCTACGAGGGGCTCGTCGGGGAGAGCGGGACCAGTGCCGGCCGCGAGACCGACGGGGACGTCCTCGACGCGCTCCGGGCGGCGCTGCCGGCCGCCGCCCCCCGCGGGTTCCCCGAGAGCGACCGCCAGCGCCTCGACGGCGGGCTGGTCGGGTTTCTCGCCTACGACGCCGTCTACGACCTCTGGCTCGAGGAGGTCGGCGTCGAGCGCCCCGACTCGCGGTTCCCCGACGCGCAGTTCGTCCTCGCGGACGCGGTGCTCGGCGAGGACGCCGGCGCCGTCTACGACGACCTCGCGGCGGCGGCCGATCGACTGGCCGACGCCCTCGCGGACGCCGGCTCCGTCGAGACCGGCGGGTTCCGCCGGGACCGCGAGCGCGCCGGTCCGCGCGAGGAGTACGAGGCGGCCGTCCGCCGCGCGAAGGAGCACGTCCTCGACGGCGACATCTACCAAGGCGTGATCTCCCGGACGCGGGAACTCGAAGGCGAGGTCGATCCCCTGGGGCTGTACGCCGCCCTGCGGGACATCAACCCCTCGCCGTACATGTACGTCCTCGACCACGGCGACCTGTCGGTCGTCGGCGCCAGCCCCGAGACGCTGGTCTCGGTGCGCGGCCGGGAGGTGATGGCCAACCCCATCGCGGGCACCTGTCCCCGCGGCGCCAGCCCCGTCGAGGACCGCCGACTGGCCGGCGAGATGCTCGCCGACGGGAAGGAGCGCGCCGAGCACACGATGCTCGTCGACCTGGCGCGCAACGACGTCCGCCGGGTCAGCGAGTCCGGCAGCGTCCGCGTCGAGGAGTTCATGAACGTGCTGAAGTACAGCCACGTCCAGCACATCGAGTCGACGGTAACCGGACGGTTGCGCGGGAGCGGCGGGGGGCCCCCGGCGGGGCGGCCGCCGGCGGCCGTCGACGCCTTCGACGCCACGCGGGCGGCCTTCCCGGCGGGGACGCTCTCGGGGGCACCGAAGGTCCGCGCCATGGAGGTCATCGACGACCTCGAGCGGACGCCGCGGGGCGTCTACGGCGGCGGCGTCGGCTACTACTCCTGGACCGGGGACGCCGACATGGCCATCGTCATCCGGTCTGCGACCGTCGAACGGGGGGCGACCATCGACGACCCCGCGGGAGCGACCGACGCCGACACCGACCTCGTCACCGTCCGCGCGGGCGCCGGCATCGTCGCCGACTCGGACCCCGGAAGCGAGTACGATGAGACGGAGTCGAAGATGCGGGGCGTGTTCGTCGCCCTCGAGGCCATCGAACGGGAGGCCGACGCCCCCACGGGGGTGCCCCGGTGAGTCCGGCCGCCGACGTCGAGGACGACCGCCGACCGGCGGGTGCGGACGCGACCGGACCAGACCGCCCCCGGGTGCTGTTCGTCGACAACTTCGACTCGTTCACCTACAACCTCGTGGAGTACGTCAGCCAGCACGCCGCCACGGAAGTAGTGAAGAACACGGCGTCGCTCGCGGACGTCCGCGCGGCCGACCCCGACGCGGTCGTCCTCTCGCCGGGGCCGGGCCACCCGGCCAACGACCGCGACGTCGGCGTCACGACCGACGTCCTCCGGGAGGTGAGCCCCGAGGTACCGACCTTCGGGGTCTGCCTAGGACTGGAGGCCGCGGTGTACGCCTACGGCGGCAGCGTCGGCCGAGCGCCCGAACCGATCCACGGGAAGGCCTTCTCCGTCGAGCACGACGGCGCGGGCGTGTTCGCCGACCTCCCCTCCCCGCTGCAGGGGGGGCGGTACCACTCGCTGGTCGCGACGGAGGTGCCGGACTGCTTCGAGGTGACGGCGACGACCGACGCCGGCGAGGAGCGCATCGTGATGGGCGTGCGCCACCGCGAGCACCCCATCGAGTGCGTCCAGTTCCACCCCGAGAGCGTGCTCACCGCCTCGGGCCACGACGTCGTCGAGAACTTCCTGGCGACGCTATAGCGGCGACGGCCCCAGCAGGGCGGTCGTCGCCCACACCGCGAAGACGACCAGCGCCGCGAGCACGAGCAGTTTCCAGGCGACCCGGAGGACGATCCGCGCGAGCAACACCCCGACCGCGAGGACGATCAGCGCCACGAGGAGGTCGGGCACCGGGGGCGCCTGCAGGAGAGGTATCATACCCGATACTTCTCGGCAGCGGACATAAACTCGTCGGGGGAGCGACCGTCGCGGAACGATTCCGACCGCCTGCGGGGTCGCGACGCCCGCCCCCGCGGGGTCGCCGCGACGGCGGGCGCCGATGGGGGTCCCCGTAGTCGCCGCGGGTCGCCGGGGCGAGAACCCCCTCCGGCTTCGACTCGAATCGCATCTCCCTCGGCCGGTTCTCGTCCGAAAGTGTCACTTTCACCGCGGTCTAATTACGATTATACCCCGGTCGTCCCTGTACAGACGACGTGACAGAGCGCCCAGGGACGGCGCTCGACTAGCAGAGCGAAATCGGGAGCGAGACGGACTGAAACACGTGAATCGATCCGGACAGCGCGTCTGGACGCGCCGTGCTCGTCCGAGAACCACAAAGCTTGAAGAGTACCACCACCCACCCATTCGTCGCTACCAAATGACCGAACGCCACCACCACGATTTCATCTCGACGCCCGCATCGACCCCGCGGAGGGAGCTATGAGCGACGCGGACCTCTCCGCGGACGAGCTGACCCTGCCGGTGAAGCGCACCGGGGGGGAGACGCTGCGCGACCGCCTGACCGACAACGCCTACCGGAACATCCTCCCGGCGCGCTACCTCCGGAAGAACGCCGACGGCGAACTGATCGAGGACCAGGAGGAGCTCTTCCAGCGGGTCGCGAAGAACATCGCGTTCGCGGAGGCCGTCTTCGAGGCCGAGAAGCGCGACCGCGAGGTGACAGTCTCGCCCTCGCAGCTGAAACCCGACCACCCCCGGCGGAACGAACTCGCCGCCGAGGTGTTCGGGGCCGGTACGACCGCCGACGACGAGGCGGAGACGACTCTCACGGTCTACAACGTCAACAAGTTCGCCTACGAGACGGTCGTCCCCGAACTCCCCGCGGAACTGCGCGAGCACGTCGAGGACGTGCAGTCGGAGTTCCAGGAGCTGATGGAGCAGCTCTCCTTCATCCCCAACTCGCCGACGCTGATGAACGCCGGCGACGAACTCCAGCAGCTCTCGGCGTGTTTCGTCGACTCGCCCGAGGACGACCTCACGGACATCCACCAGACCGCCAAGGAGGCCGCCGAAGTCTTCCAGTCCGGCGGCGGGATGGGGTACGCTTTCTGGCGGCTCCGGCCCTACGGCGACGCCGTCGGATCGACCGGCGGCATCGCCAGCGGCCCGATCACGTTCATGGAGACGTTCGACCAGATGTGCGAGACCATCGCTCAGGGCGGCACCCGGCGGGGCGCCCAGATGGGCGTCATGCGGGTCTCGCACCCGGACGTCATCGAGTTCATCCACGCGAAGAACAAGGACGTCTCGCTGGCGCACTCCCTGCGGCTCAACGACCCCGACGACTACACCTACACGTCGTTCTCGGAGGCCCTCGAGGAGGCTCGCGGGCTCATCGACGAGGACGGCAAGGTCCCCAAGCACCTCCGGAACGCGGTCGAGGGGCACCTCTCGAACTTCAACATCTCGGTCGGCGTCACCGACGACTTCATGGAGGCCCTGGAGAGCGGCGAGGAGTTCACCTTCACCAACCCCCGCACGGGCGAGCCCCACGTCGCCACCGAGGAGACGAAGGAGATGTACTCCCGGTACGGCCTCGGCGAACACGTCGAGGTCGGCGAGGAGTTCTCCATCGACCCCGAACTGGTCTGGGACCGGATCGTCGCCGGCGCCCACGAGAACGGCGAGCCCGGCGTCATCTACCTCGAACGGGTGAACAAGCAGCACTCCTTCGACGTGGAGGAACACCCGGACCACCGCATCCTGGCGACGAACCCCTGTGGCGAACAGCCGCTCGAAGAGTACGAGGCGTGTAACCTCGGCCACATCAATCTGAGCACGCTGGCCGCCGAGGACGCCCCCGACTGGCGCGTCTGGGCCGACGAGCACGGCGACGCCTACGACTCCCGGGAGGCGGCCGTCGCGGCGTTCCTCGAGGAGGCCATCGACTTCGAGGAGTTCGACCACCGCATCGAGGCGGGGACGCGGTTCCTCGAGAACGTCGTCACGATGTCGGACTTCCCGGTGCCGGAGATCGAGGAGAAGGTCCGGGAGATGCGGAAAATCGGGCTCGGGATCATGGGGCTGGCGCAACTGTACATCCAGCTGGGCATCCGCTACGGCAGCGAGGAGGGCAACGAGGTCGCCCGCCAGCTGATGCGCCACATCAACCACGGCTCGAAGTGGACCTCCCACGAACTCGCCGCCGAGCGGGGCAGCTTCGTGGAGTGGGACAACTCGAAGTACGCCGATCCCACGGAGTACCGCGAGTGGTTCGAACACCAGACGGGCCTCGACGCCGACGAGTGGGCGGAGGGCTTCCCGATCCGCAACCACAACACGACCACCATCGCGCCCACGGGCACGACCAGCATGGTCGGCAACACGACGGGTGGCTGCGAACCCATCTACAACGTCGCCTACTACAAGAACGTCTCCGACGACGTCCAGGGCGAGGAGATGCTCGTCGAGTTCGACGACTACTTCCTGCGGGTGCTCGAGGACAACGACGTCGACGTCGACGCGGTCAAGCGCGAGGCCCAAGAGCAGATGGCCGAGAACCGTTTCGACGGCGTCGAGGGGCTGTCGACGGTGCCCGACCCCATCGGCGAGCTGTTCGTCGTCACGAGCGACCTCTCGGGGAAGGACCACGCCGCCGTCCAGTGTGCCTGCCAGGAGGGTGTCGACAGCGCCATCTCGAAGACCTGTAACTTCCCCAACGACGCCACGAAGGCCGACATGGACGAGGTCTACCGCTACATCTACGAGCACGGCGGGAAGGGCGTCACCGTCTACCGGGACGGAACCCGCTCGAAGCAGGTCCTCACCACCCGAGCGGACAACGCCGAGTTCTCCGACATGGACGAGGAGGAGGCCGCCGCGGTGCTCGCCGAGCAGATCCGGGAGGTCTTCGGCGGCTTCGGGGCGTTCCTCGACCGCGAGGAAGTCCGCGCGTCGCTGGACGTCGAAGGGCTACTCGCGGGGGAGCAACCCGCCGAGTACGCCGAGAAGCAGTCCCGGCCGGACGTCCTCAGCGGCGTCACCCAGCGCATCGACACCGGCTACGGGAAGGTGTACGTGAACATCAACGAGGACGAGAACGGCCGACCGTTCGAGCTGTTCGCCAACATCGGCCACTCCGGCGGGTTCACCAACTCCTTCACCGAGGCGCTGGCGAAGGTCATCTCGACGGCGCTGCGCAGCGGCGTCGATCCCGAGGAGATCGTCGACGAACTCCAGGGGACCCGGTCGCCGAAGGTGGCCTGGGACAAGGGCGAACAGATCCAGTCGATCCCCGACGCCATCGGCACCGCCATGCGGCGGTACCTCGACGACGAGATCGACAAGCCCTACCCCAAACAGCAGAACCTCACCGAACTCACCGACGGGGAGGACGGCGGAAGCGAGACGGTCGACGCCGAGACCAGCGAGCGCCGGTCGGACGCTTCGGCGCCGGCGCCCGAGCGGGAGACTGACGGCGGCGCGACCGCCCGCGACGCCACCGAGGAACTCATCTCCGCCGGCGAGTCCCCCGAGTGTCCGGACTGCGGGGCGATGACGCTGTACTACAGCGAGGGGTGCAAGACCTGCGAGTCCTGCGGCTGGTCGGAGTGCTGAGAGCGGACTGACACGCGCCCGACGTCCGGCGCGCTCACTTCACCGTCACGTACGTCAGGAACGCGAGCGCGATCGCCTGCAAGCCCCGGAGGACGGCGACGGCCCGCTGGACCCCCGGGTCGCCGGAGTAGAGCATCTGCATGCCGAAGAAGTAGTAGATCGCGACGGCGTTCTCGGCGAGCATGACCGCGCCGAAAGCGACCAGGCCGGCGACGAGGCCGCTCCCGAACGCCCGGTAGTTGCGCAGCCAGACCGCCGTGAGGACCGCGAGCAGCGCGGCGTTGACCGCTGCGAGTCCCGCGGCGACGGCGATCCAGGGGGCCATCACCGCCATCACGCGTCCTCCTTTGTCGCCGCCGCTATCTCCTCGAAGGTCTCGCGGTAGTGTTCGAACTGGTCGGTCAGGAAGTACAGCGTCCCGTAGTCTGCGTCGCCGCGTTCGACGATGTCGTGGTCCAGCAGCATGTCGAGGTGGTATCTCACGGTGTTGTAGTCGACGTCGAGACACTCCGATAGCTGGTTGGCGTTGCGCGGGCGCTCGGAGAGGGCCCGGACGATCCGCACCCGGTTGGGGCCGCCGCGCGTGCCGACGAAGAGATACCAGAGTGCCTTCTCCATCCGTAGGGTACCTTCGGGAGTCGCCTGTTAGTCGCTTCGACCGCGCCGGGCGCGGTCGGTGCTCGAACCGCCTCCGAGTGCGGTTCCGGTCCCCCTCCCGGGAGCGCCATCGAGGCTCGCGTCATGGCTCGATCGTCCGCGAGACCCACCCCGAGGGACCGTCGGGGAACGGGTCGGTCTCCTCGCGGGGCTGTCGGGTGCCGTCGTCCTCGTAGGCCCGCACGACGACCTCGTGGGTCTCGCCGGGGGCGCCGTACTCGTGGGCCCACTGCCGCCAGGTGTCCCCGTCGGGCAGCGGGTCCGACAGGCGGGCGTCGGTCCAGGTGTCGCCGCCGTCGGTCGACACCTCGACGCGGTCGATCCCGCGAGTTCCGGCGTAGGCGTGCCCGCCCACCGTGATCCGGCCGTCGGCGCGGTCGACCGCGTGGAGTTTCGCGACCGTCTTCACCGGGCCGGTACCGTGCCAGCCCCGCTGTTCCCAGTAGCCGTCAACCGGTTCGGCCAGCACCTCGATTTCGGTGAGCCACTTGACGTTGATCTCGCCCCAGTGGCCCGGCACCAGCGCCCGGACGGGGTGGCCGTGGGCCCGCGGCAGGGGACCGCCGTTCATCCCGACGGCGAGGACGGCCTCGCGCAGCGCCTCCGCGGGGAACTCCTCGAAGTAGTCGTCGGCCGCCCGTAACACGACGCAGCACTCCGAGAGTTCGACGCCGGCCTCGGCGAGCACGTCCGCCACGGGGACGACCTCCCAGAGGGCGGTGTCCATCTTCTTCCCGTTGAGCGACTCGCCGACGCAGCGTAGCGTGTTGAACTGCTGGCGGGTGTCGAACCCGCGCAGGTCGTCGTAGGTGAGCGTCACGTCCTCGTCGACAGCGCCCGTCACCCGGAGGTCCCAGTCGGCGGCGGCGACCTCCGGGTCGACGGCGTTGATGTCGACCGTGTAGAACGACTCGCTGACCAGCGGTTCGAGCCCCTCGACGTCGAGCGAGGCCTCGGCGGCCGCTCCGAGGAGCCGATCGGCCGCCGAGGCCTCCCGGTCCGACTCGTTGCCCGAGGGCCCGTCGTCTCCGCTGTCGGCGCTGGCGTCGCCCCCGGCGGCCCCGTTCTCCCCGCCGTCGGGCGAGGACGAAGGCAGGTCCGGACTCGAGGCCGACGAGGAGGTGGACGACCGGCCGAGCAGATACGCGACCGCCCCGAAGCCGGCCGTTCCGGCGAGCGCACCGAGCGCCGATCGCCGTCCCGGATCGACCGCCGGCCCGCGACCGGGACGGAGCGTCGCAGCGGCGAGCACGGCGGCGGCGGGCAGCGCCGCGCCGAGCGCCGAGGCGGGGGCGCCGGTCGCCGCCAGCGCCGCCAGGAAGGTCGCTGCGCCCGCCGCGACCGGTCCGAGCGCCGGCCGATCGGCGCGTCGCGCGAGGGCGTGACCGGCGAGCGTCAGACCGGCGACGGCGAGAACGACGAGCGCCGCGGCCGCCAGCAGGTTGAGTTGCTGCCCGAGGTCTCCGAGCAGGACGATCGCGTACCGGACGAGGGCCGCCGGCATCCGCCGGGCGAGCGCTCCCTCGACCGGAGCGACGAGGAAGGCCGGGGCGAATCCGGCGACCGCGTACGACCCTGCGACGGCGGCGCCGCCGGCGGCGACCGCCACCGCCGCCCGGTAGGCACGCGAGGCGTCAGTCAGATCCATGTCGGTCACTCGACGAGCCGACGTATATCCGTTGGCCGAACTCTCTCTAGAATCTCTCTCGGATCGCGCCGGTACGGTGAAGGGTGCGGCGCGCCGAGCGAGCGCATGGCCGATGGCGACCGCGACTCAGACCGCCGGAACGGGGAGGGCACGCCGGGGCGCACCTGTCCCCACTGCGGAGCGGCGCTGTTCGAGCGCCACTGCAAGTACGTCTGTCCGAACCACGGCGTGATCGTCGACTGCAGCGACCCGTTCGTCTAGTCGACCGCGACCCGACCGCCGAACTGCCGGTACAGCGGCGCCGCCAGCAGGAGGGCGGCGACCGCCGCCGCGCCGACGACGACCGGGAGGCCCGCGGAGAGCCCCTCGGTCGTGAGTGCCTCCATCGAACTGCCCGCGAGGACGCCGGCGAGGACCCAGGGGAGCTCCCCGACGGCGGTCCCGAGGAGGAACGGTCGCAGGGGGACGGCCGCCAGCCCGGCGCCGTAGGAGACGACGTCGGTCGGCAGCGGCGCGAGGCGGGCGGCCAGTACGCCGCGGGCGTCACCGGTCGTCGCGAACAGGTCCGCGCCGGCGTCGCCGGCCCAGCCCAGCAGTCCCCCGGTCGGCTCGACGGTGCGGGCGAGCAGATACGGGGGGAGGGTCGTCACGACGGCGGCCGCCAGCGCCAGCGCCAGGCCGGCCGGCCCCGCCCCGAGGACGTACCCGACCAGGCCGGCGAGCACCCCGACCGGCCAGGCGACCAGCGGGCGACAGAGCGCGACCGCGAGCACGACGGCGGCGAACGCCGCCGGACGGTCCGCCGTCGCGAGGGCGGCGTCGAACAGCCGGGACGGGGAGAGCGCGAGCGACGCGACGAGCACGACAGCGCCGAAGACGGCGGCGCCGGCGAGCTGTCTGTACGTCGCGTCGTCCATGGCGGGCGATACGTCCGTTCCGATAAACGTTTTCTGGTGGTCCGAGCGAGAGGATTTATCGCCGCGGCGCCGGTACCGCCGTCCGTGTCCGACGAGACGGTCGAACTCGGCGTGCAGTTGCTCGAGCGCCTCGAGCACGGCGAACTCACGCTAGCCGAGGCCGTCGACCGCCTCGAGACGATCACCACTCACCCGGCGACTACCCGGGCGATCCTCGACGAAGCGGAGAAGCGGGGGATCATCGAGCGCGAGGACGGCATCATCCGTCCGAAGAGCGGGCGGTTTCTCAGCTTCGAGAGCGAGATCGTCACCAAGGAGGGCGAGTTCACCTGCCGGCGCTGTGGCGCCTCGCTGTCGACGGGCTACTTCATGCGACTCGAGGCCGGCGACCACGGCCCGTTCGGCTCCTCGTGCATCCGGAAGGTGACCGGCCGCGAGGAGTGAGACTACCGCCCCCGGCGGAGTTCCTCGACGAGCCGTTGAATCGTCTCCTGCTGGCGCTCGAGCAGTTCGTTCTGTCGCTCGACGGCGGCGGTCAGCTCCGTCAGCCGGGCGGCCACCTCGTCGTCGTCGGGCGACTTGCCGAACCGGAACCCGCCGGCCTCGTCGGAGGCCTCGTCCGCGTCGTCCGCAGCGGTGACACCGTCGACGTCCCCATCGCCGCCGGCCCCGGCGCCGCTCTCCGCAGGTCCGGCGTCGCCGGCACTCCCCGTAGCCTCGGCGGAGGCGGGAGTGTCGGCATCGCTGTCGTCCGACTCCTCGGGCGCGTCCAGCAGCGGTTCGACGGCGGCGCTCGCGTCGGGACCGCCGTCATCGGGCGCGGTCGGGGCCTCGGGAGTCTGACCGTCGTCCGCCTCCCCGCCCGCGCTCTCGCTCTCGCTCTCACTCTCGTTCCCCTCGTCGGCCGGCCCGTCGCTCTCGGCGTCGGATTCGGGGAGGTCCTCGACGCTCTCGACGCCGTGGTAGGCCAGCAGTTCGTCCTCGATGGCGCGCCGGACCTGGCGGGCGCGGTCGCTGGGCGTCTTGATCCGCCGGGGGCGGCCGTCGACCTCCAAGACCAGTTGGGTGGCGACGGTTCCCTCCTCGACGGCGAGGTCGGTCACGTCCGCGTAGTCGTAGCTCTCGTACTCCTCGTCCCAGAGGGCGGCGCCGACGTGTTTGATCACCCGGCGGTCGGTGACGACGAGCGTGAGTTCGCTGAACCGGAGGACGTCCGCGACCGCCTCCCCGGCGTCGGCGTCGATGGCGCCCGCGGCGCCGAGGACGCCGCCGACCACGGGCGCGAGGACGTCGTCGACAGCGTCTTTCGGGACCGTGAACTCGCGGGTCTCGTCGACGTAGACCATCCCGACGGTCGCCTTCCGGCGGCCCACCGAGCAGGTGACGCGGTCGACGTCGTGGGGGTACTCGGCGATGGACTCGTCGCGGAGGAGTCCCTCGGCCCGGTAGACGAGCGTTCGAGTCGGCGTCACCGCGACGGCGTCGTCGCCGCCCAGCGAAACTACTGCCTCGACCGGCTCGTCGTCCAGACGAGCGGCGATCGGATCCGGCGGTTCCATGGGCGGGGGTGGGACCTCCCCGGCATAAATCCCCGGGCGATATGGGAAGAGTCAAGTGCAGGACGGCGGAATCCCGGAACGCGCCCGGGTGGCTTAGCTGGACATAGCGCCGCACTCATAGGGTACCACCTCGCGGCATCGACCGCACCCCCCGGGGCCCGCCGCCCCGGACCTGGGACATGCGGAGATCGTGGGTTCGGAGCCCACCCCGGGCATACTCAAAAAGGGTCCAACGCCCTTCGGCGGTTTTTAATACTCAGTAGAGTGCGATCGGGGGTCCCTGTGCCGTCAGGCGATCACGAGACCGGCGGACTCCCCTTCGCGAGTTCACCGAACTTCCGCGTCGCGAACAATCTCACTGCGAGCCACGAGACGCTACGCAATCACATCGCACAGGCCGACGGCGACACAGCCCTCGTCCGGGCGGCCGTGAGCGACTGGACCGGGATCACGGACCTGACGACACCTGAAGTGGAATCGTTGCTGGCGAGGCCATCGACATTCGGCGGGTGGGTAGCAACCGCGCCGGGTTCAAACGGTCGACGGCCGAGCACGCGTCGACTGCGGTTCCGACGTTCGCAACCGGACCGAACGCGGCGGCGCCCTCCGGAAGCCGAACCCTCACTACCGTAGCCGGAACGATACAGGCCGTCCTTTCTCGAGCTCGGGCTGTCGTCACCGAGCCGATCTCGGCGTCTCGGGCCGCTGCGAGACGCGTGGTCGGTACTTCCCGATCGACGGTTCGGCGAGACGCTGGATAGGTGAGCTTCGCTGGAATTCGTGTCACGTGTCGAGAGTGAGTTCTCGGTGACCGGACTCTGCGACGAAGCGACGGGTTGAATCGAAGAATTTCGCCGCCTCGGCCGAGAGCTGGCGCTCGTAACGGGCACTCGGTCCTTCGAGCGTTCGTCGGTGAGCGACTGGACCGCGCCGGTCGAGCGCGCCGTCCAGTCAGTTCGGCTCGCCGTACCAGACGTCGACGCGGCGGTGGGGCGCGTACGGCTTCCCGACGATGTCGAGGTCGCCGTCGCCGTCCACGTCCGCGAGTTTCGCCTCGTGGACCGGGACGTCGGTGTCGATCCGGTAGCGCTCGAACCGCCCGTCGCCCTCGTTGACGAACAGGAAGTGCTGGGGGTCGTCGTTCTCGCGGTGGCCCATCTCCGCGGCGTAGACGTCGGGGCGACCGTCGCCGGTGACGTCCCCCACCTGAAGGCTGTGGGGACAGAACATGCCGTCGTGCAGCAGTTGGGGCTCCCAGTCCGGGGGGTCGAACCAGCCCACACGGCCGGGCGCGTCGCCGTACAGCGGCGAGTCGCCCTCGCTGAGCAGGACCTCCAGGTCCCCGTCGCCGTCCAGATCGGCGACGGCCACGCGGGTCTTGTGCCACCCCGGCGCGAACTCCTCGGGGGTCCACTCGCCGTCCTCCCGCCGGTAGACGTTCGGGCCGGCGATCAGTTCGTTCTCGCCGTCGCCGTCGAGGTCGCCGATCCAGGCCCCCTCGACGACCACCCCCTCGTCGATCACGTGGCAGTTCGCCTCCGGCCAGGGCTCGACGGTGGGGTCCTCGGGGATGTCGTAGTAGAAGATCGCCTCCGCCTCCTGGGAGAGACCGAGCAGTTCCGGCTCCCCGTCGTTGTCGACGTCGCCGACCAGCAGGTCGTGGTACTTCTGGAAGCGGTCGGTGACGAGGAACCGATCCCAGGGCTCGCGGGGATCCTCGGGCTGGCGGAACCAGTAGACGTCGCTGCGGTCGAACCCCTGGCCGGCGACGTAGTCGATCCGGCCGTCGCCGTCGACGTCGTGGACCGTCGCGCCGACGTCGAGGTGGAGGCCGGGCTCCGTCGAGAGGGCGTGGCGCTCCCAGCCGGGGTTCTCGTACCAGAAGACGTTCGTCTCCAGGCGGGAGAGGACGGCGTCGGCACCGGGGAGCTGTCGGACCTTGATCGTCGTCCCGCCGACGGTGACCTCCGGGTACGCGCCGAGGGCGCTCACGATGACGTCGGGGCGCCCGTTGCCGGTCAGATCCGCGAGCGTACACGTACTGAGCTGTCCGGCCGGCGGGCGGTCGTCGATCCGTTCGTGACGGAACCGAACGGGCGTCTCGGTCGACTCCATGCGCTCCAGTTCGAGCGGGGGACACCGTAACGCTGTTGGGGTGGCGGCGGTCGAGAGAGCGTCGCCCGTACCGCGCGCTCGCGGTCCCGGAGGCGAGAAACCGGACGACGCCGGACGGAGCGGGGAGTGGGCCACCGGGGAGGTCGCCGGGCCGCTCCCATGACCCGGCCCGGAGACCAGCGCCGGCCCACCGGGGGCGACACGATCCACCCCGGAAAGTCTGTGGCTTGGCGACCAAAGGAGAGGCCACAACCGCTGCTTGCGGAAGCAGGCCGCACCCTGATTGAACAGGCGCGTGCGCGTTACGCTGTACTCGTGCGGCGCGGCGGTGCTGCGCCGACGAGCCGCGAAAGCGATTCACTCCCATGACAGACCGGACCATCGTCTCCTGTCGAGACTGCGAACACGTCTACACGGCGCGGGTCCGGGACGACGGAGGACTCATCCTCCCCACCCCGGGCAACACGTGCTCGTGTGGATCGGAATCGTTCACCGAAATTACGGCACAGCAGGTCTGACGGACGGACCGACGCGCGTCGGCGCGGCGCGACGGTCGGCGGCAGCGCGATCAGATCGAGCGAGCCGAACCCGTGCCTTCTCTGCGCCCGTACCGTTCGGGGATCGCCCGCGAGCGGAATCGTCCGTTCCTCGGACGAGGTTGTTATGCTCTTTCAGACAGAGACGACCGACGTAATGGCTACCACGAGGTGGAAACCGCCGCGTCGAGAAACCCGTTGCGCGACCGGGCGACCGGTGACGAGCGCACTGACAGGTACGATCGTGATGCCTCAGACGAGGAACTCGAGGAAGTCGAAATGAGCGGGACGCTCCAGCTGGGCGACGTCGTCCCGGACAGCCTCGGGGAGGCCGTCGCTATGTACGAGGGGGTCATCGGGGCCGCGCTCACCTTCCTCGCCGCGTTTCTCGTGGTCTACCTCCTCGGACGCCTCGTCCTCGTGCCCTTGACGCGGCGAGCGATGGTGGCCAGGGACTTCAACGAGAGCATCCGGTGCCTCGCCGAGAGCGTCGTCGGCGCGCTCGTGTTCTTCTTCGCGCTCGCCGTCGCGTTCGCGCTCGTCGGGTTCGGGAACTTCCTGGCGGCGTTCGCCACGCTGGGCGGCGCGCTCGCGCTCGCGCTGGGCTTCGCCGCCCAGGACCTGCTGGGCAACTTCGTTGCCGGGATCTTCATCCTGAAGGACCGGCCCTTCGAGATCGGCGACTGGATCGAGTGGGAGAACGGCTCCGGCCGGGTTGAGGACATCGACCTCCGAGTGACCCGGGTTCGCACCTTCGACAACGAGCGCATCACGGTCCCCAACGGCGAACTGGCGAACAACGCCGTCACGAACCCCGTCGCCTACGACAAACTCCGTCAGAAGTTCGTCTTCGGCATCGGGTACGACGACGACATCGACCGCGCCAAGGCGGTGATCCTCGAGGAGGCCGGGCGCACCCCAGGGATCATGGACGACCCCGCCCCGGACGTCCGCGTGACGGAACTGGGAGACTCCGCGGTCGGCCTGCAGACCCGCTTCTGGATCGAGAACCCCTCCCGGGCGGACTTCGTGGCGGTGCGCTCGAACCTCGTCCAGTCCGTCAAGGAGCGGTGTGACGCCGAGGCGATCGACATGCCCTACCCCTACCGGGAACTGGTCGGCGACCTCGCGGTCGACCTCGACGGCGAACTCGCCACCCGTGATCCGACGACCGCCGACGACTGACCGGCGGTCTACCGGCCTTCGAACTCCGGTTCTCGCCCCTCCATGCGCGCGGCGAACCCCTCCTCGCGGTCGCGGGTCGCGTAGAGGTCCTCGACGAGGTACCCCTCGGCGTCCAGTCCCGCCTCCAGGGGGACGTCGAAGGCCTTGTCCAGAGCTTCGAGCGCGCGTTCGACCCCGAGGGGCGCCTTCTCGCAGAGGTCGTCGGCGAACTCTCGGGCACGGTCGTCGACGGCCCCGTCGGGACATACCTCGGTGACGAGGTCGATCCGGTCGGCCTCATCGGGGTCGATGTACTCGGCCGTGAGCACCATCTCCTTCGCTTTCCCGAGCCCGACGAGCCGGGGGAGCCGCTGGGTCGTCCCGCCGTGGGGGAAGATGCCGAGTTCGACCTCGATGACGCCGTACGTCGCGTTCTCGCCCAGAATTCGGAAGTCGGCCGGCAGCGTCAACTCGAAGGCGCCGGCCGGCGCCGCGCGCTTGATCCCGACGACCGAGGGCTTCGAGAGGTCGTCGATGGCGTCGAGCAGTCCGCGGAGTTCCGCGTGGATGTTGCCGTGAATCGCCCGGTCGCTCGCGCGCATCATCCCCAGGTCCATCCCCGCCGAGAACACTTCCCCGCGGCCGAGAATCGTCACGGCCCGCACGTCGTCGTCAGCGTCGACCCGCTCGACCGCCTGCGTGAGGTCGGCGATCAGCGCGCGGTTCATCGCGTTGCGCTTCTCCGGCCGGTCGAGGTAGACGTCGGCCCGTCGACCGTCGTACTCGAGTGCGGCGAGCCCCGTTCCGATCGACTCCATACGGCCGTCACCGGGGCAAGCCCCTTAGCTACGGCGGAGGGCCGCGACCGCGCTCACCAGCGCGAGCAGGGCCGCCAGCGGTCCGAACCCCGGCCCGTCGGCGTCGGTCGTCTCGTCGACGCCGCCGATCTCGCGGGTGGAGCTGTTCTCCTCGGCGGTCGTGGCGGAGTCAGTCTGCTCCTCCGCAGTCGGGTCGTCGGTGGCTGTCGCGGTCGCGGAGTCGTTCGTCGGCGCCGACGGACCCGCCGCCGCGTCGTCGCTCTCGGCGTCGGTCTCCCTCTCCGTCTCGCTCTCCCTCTCCGTCCCGGTCGACGTTTCCGCCGTTGTCGTCCGCGTCTCCGTCTCCTGCTCGGTCTGCGTAGATGTCTCGGTCTGCGTGGACGTCTCGGTCTGCGTGGATGTCTCGGTCTGTGTAGATGTCTGCGTCTCCGTCTCGGTGCCGCTCGCGAGGTCGGCCTCCCCGCCCCGCGGATCGCTCGTGTAGTACGGATCGAACCGGACGTTCGCGACGCCGTCGGTCGATCCTTCGGTTACGGCGTCGCCGCTTCCGTCGGCGGACGCGCCGGTTTCGGGGTCCTCGAAGGGGGCGTCCGGATCGCCGGCGCTCGCGGGTCCGTCGCTCGCGCCCCAGTAGTTGCGCCGAGCGTCGACGACCTGGCCCTGCGCGGCGACGCCGGGACCGCCGTTGCCAGAGAGGGCGCTCTCCCGGACCGTCGTGTCGCTGGAACTGCTCTCGACGCCGGGGCCGCCGTTGCCCCCGACCGCGCTGTCGCGGACCTCGGCGCTCCCCGAACTGACCGCGACGCCGGGACCGCCGTTGTCAGTGACGGTCGCACCGGCGACCTCGAGGTTCGCGTACAGCCCCTCGACGCCGCCGTTCCCGTTGCCGGCGACGGTGGTCCCGTCGACGGCGACGCCGCCGTCGGAGACGGCGATCCCGACCCCGTCGTTGTTCCGCACCGCCCCGTCGGAGACGGTCGCCGAGGCGGTTCGTTCGAGGACGATGCCGTCGCCGTTGTTCGCTACGATCGTGTCGGCGACGGTCGTCCCCTCGGCGTCCGCGACGGCGATCCCGTCGCCGGCGTTGCCGGTCACCGTCGCGGACCGGAGGGTCGCGTCCCGGGCGCCGGTGAACTCGACGCCCGTCTCCCACCCGGAGACCCGGATGTCGGTGACGGCCGCGTTGCTCCCGGAGCGGACGGCGATCCCGGTGGCGCTCCCGTCGCCGTCGACGGAGTGGCCGTCGCCGTCGAGGGTCACGTCGTCCGCGCGGACGACGAGACAGGCGCCACCGGAGGCGTTCTCGCCGACGTCGTTCGCGAGGACGTAGTCCCCGGAGCTATCGATCGCGGTGCACGAGGAGATCTCGGTCGCGGAGGACTGCGCGGTCGCGGTCGCCCCTGCGACCGCGAGCGAGGCCGCCAGGGCCGCCGCGATCAGCGCGGCGGTTCGACGGCGAGCGAGCGGTGACATACACGAACTACGCCGCTCCGGAGCGGTTTCGTTACTCGTGAAGTAACGTCGAAAAATGAAAGTCCTGAAGTCGGTAGTCCGATCTTAAATAGGTCCGCAGCCCTCCGGTTCTGACCTGGTCAGTGGTTAATCAGAGGTGTAGAGCGGTGTACGGTCGGCCCGCCGGGCGGGCCGCGTATCGCTCGCCGCGGGGGTTAAGTCGCCGCCGACCCCCCGTCTACCGTGGCCGATCCAACGAACGTCCGGTCCCTTGCCGTCACCGTCGACGACGTCGTGACGGCAGTCCAGGCCCGCGAGGAGGGTCGGACGGCGGTGTTGCGCGCGACGCCGCCGTTCCACGCCCGGATGCGGGCCCGCCTCCACGTCGACCGGGACGACGCGGACGCGGATGCGATCCACCTCGACCCGCGGGACCTCTTAGACGAGGGGACGCCGCCGTTCCCGACCCCCGCCGAGACCGAAGACCGGTTGCGCGCCAGCGACCGAGAGTACACCCGGGAGGCCCACCGCGAGTTCCACCGGGAGGCGGTCGCGGAGTGGCGGGCGGCGGCGCGCGAGCACGTCGTCGACGGGGTGACGCTGTCGACCCCCGACGGCCCTCACGCCGTCGCGATCAAGCCCCTGGAGAGTTAGCCTCAAGGCCTCCCGGCTGCTTCCGCAGGTATGCGCTCTATCCTGAGCACCGGCGAGCGGGAGGTCGCCCGGCGCCTGACCGACGGCGACTCGCTCGCGGAGATCGCCGAGGCCCGCGACGACTCTGTCGAGACCGTCGAACGCCACGTCGACCGGATCCGGGAGAAGACCGAGCGCGCCTTCGCGACGCTCGCGGCGAGTCCCTTCACCGAGGAGTTCGCGGGCGACCTCGACGAACCGACGCGCCGCCGGCTCAACGAGGCGACCGCCGACGGCGAGTGAGTTCCGTCGGAGCGAGAGCGACTGAACCCAATACAACGTCAGACGGCTCGATAAAGAGTCTCGTCCGGTCTCGTGCCTTCGTGAAACGATCCAGCAATACTCTTAACTCCTGACTGATCCAGATAAGAGAAATAAAGATTCTGATGGGTATAAGTCCGGTAGGCCCCTCCTATCGCTCGTCACAGACTGATGTCGACTGAAGCCCTCCGCCCCGATCGTTCGACCGGCGAGCGAGCGAGGCTCCCCTCCGTCCTCGCACAGGCCCGCACGACCGTCGCCCGCGCGCTCGCAGCCGTCTGCTTCTGGCTCGCCGTGGCCCTCCCGCTGGTCTACGTTCCCCTACTGGCAGCCGGGGTCGAGCCGATCGCCGACACCGGAACCCTCGCCCCGCTGCTCGCTGTCAACGCCGCCGCGCTGATCGGCGGCCACGGTCACGCCCGCCGCCGCGAGTGAGTCCGCGGCGTACAGCGCCGACGGACCCCCGACGCGGTGTCGCCGTCCGGCGGACAGGGGTCTCGAAGCCCCTGTCCCGCCCGGCGGTCCGTCCGCGCGACCGACGACGAGTTCTGCCCCTCGCCGGGTCGGGTACCGCGGCGTCCCGCTCGTCCCTTCCGAGACGCCGGTGCGGTGGGCGGCCGTGGGCACCGATCTGGTGGTCACCTTCTTGGGGAGTGACCACGGCCATCGGGTTATGGGGAACGCGATCGAGTCGGTCCTCGACGAACCCGTCGCGGGGGCGATGCCCCAGACCGATGGGGAGCGCCGGGTAGTCGTCAATCCGACGAGCGGAACCGCAAACCACACTGAACGCGTGCGAGAGATCGCCGCCGAGCGGGGCTACCGGATCGAGGAGACCGAGCGACCGGGCCACGCGACCGAACTCGCGAAGGCGGCCGCGGCAGACGACGTGTGTCTCCTCGCGGTCGCGGGGGGCGACGGGACGCTCCACGAGGTCGTTCACGGACTGTGGGAGGCGGACGCGCTCGACCGGACGACGGTGGCCGTCGTGCCCGTCGGGACGAAAAACATCTTCGCGACGAACATCGGGATCCGGGGGATCGAGCACGGCTTCGACGTCGTCGAGACGGGGGCTCGCCGGCGCATCGACCTCGGCGTCGCCGGCGGCGAACCGTTCGCGCTGTCGTGCATCGCGGGGCTGCCGGCCGACGCGAGCGTGGCGACGACCGACGAACTGAAGGAGCGGTTCGGCTCGCTGGCGTTCGTCGTCGGCGGGCTACAGGAGGTGACGCGGTTCGACGGTCTCCACATCGACCTCGCGGCCGTCGCGGACGGCGAGGAGGTCCGGTGGTCCGGCGACGCCCTCTGCGTGCTCGTCGGGAACGCACGCCGGTTCGTCAAGGAAGGCGGGCAGGCCGACGTCGAGGACGGCCTCTTCGACGTGGTGATCATCGAGGAGATGCCGACCGGGGACGTGGTGGCGGAGGCGCTGATCCAGCGGATCCTGGGACAGTCCACCGAACACGTCCACCACTTCCGGGCGAGCGACCTGACGATCGAGAGACGGGACGGCGGTTCAATCGACTTCAGCCTCGACGGCGAGCCGAGAATGCACGACCGACTACCCCTGCACGTCCGGCACCTCACGCTTCGGATCTGCGTGGGCCCCGGCTACGATCCCTTTCGGTGACTCCGTCGCCGGCGACCGACCCCCGCGAGGAGCGATCCGCGGTGGCGGACGCCGCGTGCGACGCCGACCGCCGCCCCGCTCAGAAGATGTTGGCCTGTCGGTAGACCGAGATGCCGTCGCCGGTGATCTCGTAGGGTTTCGTCTCCCGGGAGTGGTTCGCGTTGCGGATCTTCTGGATCTCGACGGCCAGCCGCGTCTCCCGGAACTCCGAGCGGACGTACTGGAGGACGAACACGGCGTCCGTGAGGTACTCGATGATGCCGTGACGGGAGGCGTAGGCGTTGCCCTGGCTGGCCTCGCTGGTGAGCATCGTCGTGACGCCGGCGGTCTTCAGCGAGCGGGTGAAGTCGTAGATCTCGGTGCGCCGCTCGGCCTGGTCGTCGTACATCATCTCCAGCAGCGACACCGAGTCGAGCACGAGCCGGGAGGCGTCGAACTCCTCGACGAGTCGCGGGAGTTCCGTGCGGATGGACGCGAGGCTGTTGGCCATCTCGACGGGGTCGAGGTCGACGACCGCCAGGCGGTTCTCGGCGACGTACTCCTCGAAGGGCCAGTCCTTCTCTTCGGCGGCCGCGACGACGGCCTCGCGGGTCTCCTCGAGAGTGATGAACACCGCGGTCTCGCCGTTCTCCAGCGCGCGGTTGAGAAACTGGAGGCCGAGGGTGGTCTTTCCCGTTCCGGCGCTGCCGAGCACGACGATCATCGACCGTTCCGGGACGCCCCCCTGGATCATCTCGTCGAGACCGTCGACGCCCACGTCGATCCGGGGGAGTTCCGAGTCGAACGCCTCCTGGAAGTCGCCTCCCGAGAGGCCGCCCCCCTCGAACGCCGACGCGAAGTCGTCCTCGAAGGGGTCGTCGTCGCCGAACGCCTCGCCGGAGTCCTCCGGATCCTCCCCGCTCACAGTGATCTCCTCGCGGATCCGGTCATACATCGTTCTCGGAATGGAGACGTATTACGCTTACCCGTCGACGAAGTGCGGACGGTTTTTGTCCCGGCGGGGCGAGAACCGGACGATGAGGGTCGGTATCGTCGCACAGCGGGGCAACCCCCGCGCCGGAGCGCTCGCCGCCGAGATCGGCCGAGCAGTGGACGCGACGGTCGTCCCCGACGAGAGCACGGCCGACGCGATCGACCTCCAGGGAACCCCCGTCGAGGAGATGGACGCCTGCGACCTGGTGGTGAGCGTCGGGGGCGACGGGACCTTCCTCTTCGCGGCCCGCGGGGCCGGCGGGACGCCGATCATGGGCGTCAACCTCGGGGAGGTGGGCTTCCTGAACGCGACCGCACCGGAGGACGCCGTGGAGGTCGTCCGCCGCGTCGTCGAGCGCCACGCCGAGGGGGACGCGGCGGTCGCCGAGATGCCCCGGGTCCGGGCGGCGGGCGACGACTGGGAACTCCCCGCCGCGCTCAACGAGGTCGTCGTGATGGGGGCCCAGCGGGGCCACGGCAACGGCATCGAGGCCGAGGTTCGCGTCGACGGCGCGCTGTACACCGGCGGCCGGACCGACGGCGTCCTCGTCGCCACGCCGGCCGGGTCGACGGCGTACAACCTCAGCGAGGACGGGCCGCTGGTCCACCCCGGCGTCGACGGGCAGGTGATCACCGAGATGTGCGCGCGCGGCGGGATGCCGCCGCTGGTGGTCACGCCCGACAGCGAGGTGACGGTCCGGGTCGACGTTCCGGAGTCGCGACGCTCCACCGAGTCGCCGGTCGTCGTCGCCGACGGGCGGATCTCCCGGGAGATCGACCCCCCGACGGACGTCCGGGTCCGGCGGGCGGAGACGCCCGTCCGGATCGCGGGACCGGAGCTGGATTTCTTCGCTGCCCTCGGAAAGCTGGAGTGACGGCGCGCGTCACCAGCGACCGGCGTCGAGAGGGGCCGACTCGGAACGCATAACCCGCTGGCGACCTACCGTGGAACTGATGAGCAAGCAGCTGCCGGACGTCCAGGCGTCGAGCCCCGACGTGACCGTCGGGCTCAACCGCGTCGGCGTCACCGGCGTCGAAAAGCTGGTCAAGGTCGACCGCGAGGACCAGCGTCCCATCGTGCTGATGGCGGAATTCGAGGTGTTCGTCGACCTCCCCTCCTGGCGCAAGGGCGCCGACATGAGCCGGAACATGGAGGTCGTCGACGAGGTCCTCGAGGAGGCCGTCAGCCAGACCGCATACCGGGTCGAGGACGTCTGTGGCGACGCCGCCGAGCGGCTCCTGGAGAAACACGACTACACCACCGAGGCGGAGGTGCGCATGGAGGCCACCTACGTCACGCACGACCGCACCCCCGAGACCGACCGCCCGACCCAGTCGACGGCGGACATCATCGCCAGCGCCACCGCCTCCGAGGCGGGCACCCGCGAGGAGATCGGCGCCCGGGTCGTCGGGATGACCGTCTGCCCCTGCTCGCAGGGGATGTCCGCGGCGCGCGCCCGCGAGACACTCGAGGACCTCGGCGTCGAGCGGGAGGTCATCGACCAGTTCCTGGAACAGGTTCCCCAGCCCGGTCACTCCCAGCGCGGACACGCCACGCTCACCGTCAAGAGCGAGGGATCGCCCGACGTCGACCTCAACGGACTGATCGACGTCGCCCGCAATTCGATGAGCGCGCGCATCTACAACCTCGCGAAGCGTCCCGACGAGGACCACATGACCTACCGGAGCCACGCCGACGCCAAGTTCGTCGAGGACTGCGTGCGCTCGATGGCCGAGGGCGTCCTCGACCGGTTCGACCACCTCCCGGACGACGCGGTCGTGACGATGAAGCAGTCCAACGACGAGTCGATCCACCAGCACAACGCCCACGCCGAGCGCGTCGCCGAAGTGGGGACGCTCCGCGCGGAACTCGCCGACGACGAGTAGCACAGCTCGCCTGTCGCCGATTTCGTGGATCCGACGAGTAGCGACGCGCCGCGCCGCTCTCTCGGGCTGTATGGGTCGGGACGCCGCCGTACGGAGGGTTGTATCGACCGAGTGTCAGTCGGCCGAACGGTCGACCGGCACTGGACCGGAAACGCTACCCCCGGGGACCTGCGGCGCGGCTCCTCCCCGGGCGCCGGTCGGCCTCGCTCCCCAGGCGTTTGATCGGCCGAGTGTCGAACGTCCGGTTCCGGCCGTACGACGCCGGTTTTGAACCGAGTCCGAGAGCCGCGTCTCCCGCACTCGGTCCCGCGGAGGTATTCTCGCCGGGCCGCCGAGACGAGCGAACGGCGCCCGAGCGGCGCTCGAACCGACCCCGACGAGCGCCGCCGGCCTCGCTGTCGTTCTCGGGACGGCAGACCGACGCTGCCGGCCCGAACTGGCACCGGCGCTCGGAGTCGGTTACTCGGGTGATCCCCGCCGTCGTGCTCCCCCGGCCCCGGGTTCTCGCCGGGGGAGTAGGGGGCGGGAGCGACGCCTGATCCTCTCGCCCGGTCCCGCTGGCTACGTGTGTCGATCGCCGTCCCCCCGACGGGACTGTGTATAGCGGTAGTCTACTCGTAACGTACTTATCTCGTTACTCTCGTAACGGATGAGAAATCCGATCTCACGGCGGGGGACGCTGAAGGCCCTCGGCACGGCGATCGGGATCGGTGCCGGTGGCGGGTGGCTCGCGACCCGACCGGCCCGGGCGACGACGGAAGCGACAATCGAACGCGACAACGGCGACCGGACGCTCCGGACCGACGCGGAGCGCTGCGCGGTCGCTGCGGGCCTGCTCGGTGACCTCGACGCGGTCGTTAGCGAGCAGATCCGCGTCGGCGCCGACCGCGCCGACCACGACTCCGCCCTGTACACCGTCGTCGACGACGGCGCCCCGCGGGACGTCGTCGAGATGGGCAACGGCGGCCTCGACCGCCTCGGAGCGAAGAACAAGGCCGCCGGGACCGCGCGGGGGTACGCGCCCCACCCCGACTACGAGACGCGGCCCGCGGCGGCCGAGAACGACGAGTTCGCCGAGGTCCTCCGCGACGACGGGGAGCAGTCGGCGCTCGTGGCGTGTGCGCCACACGGCGGCTGGATCGAGTACCCGACCGACCGGCAGTCGGCACACGTCGCCGACGCGCTCGGCGCGGCGGAGTGGTCGTGTGCGGGCTACAACAGCGGCGGCGGCGCCTTCGACCGGTGGCACGTCACCTCGACGGCCGTCGACCGGCGGTCGTTCCCGAAACTTGACCGCATCGACGACCGGGGGTTCGACCACGCGGTCAGCTTCCACGGCTTCTCCGAGGACGGGATCGCCGGCGGCGGCGGCGCGCCGCGATCGCTCAGGGCCGCGGTCCGCGACGAGATCGACGCCGCGACCGACGGGCGGTACGACGTCCCCCTGGCCGACCCCGGCGGGGCGTACGCGGGGAACTCCCCGGAGAACTTCGTCAACTGGCTCGCGAGCGACGGCGACGGCGTCCAGATCGAGCAGTCCTGACGCCCGGGCCGACGACTGGGAGACGGTCGCTGCGGCCGTCGCGCGGGTCTACGCGGACCTGGTATAGCGAGGGGAGACGGCCGAGGTGGCCCACGACGGAGTGACGGTCGACCGTTCAAAACGACAGCGGATCGGCGGCCGCCCAGCGGGGCTGGAACTCCGCCTCGACGTCGGCGGCGAACTCGCGGTCCTTGAGGTCGATCAGCGCCAGCGTATCGGCCGCCCGCAGAGGGTGGTCGACCTCGATACAGACCTCGGCGTCGTCGATGATGGTGAAGCTCCCGGTGACGTCCTCGCTGGTCCGGCAGTCGAAACTGCCGTGGGGCGCGAGGCTCTCCCGGTAGCGCTTGCCGACCGACGCGGGGAGTTCGTCGACCAGCGCGGGGCGCATCAGCAGCGACACTGTCACGCCTCGACCGAGGGCCCGTTCGAGTTCGGCGGCGATGCGCTCGCCGAGTTCGTCGACGTCGAACTGCCGGGAGAAGGTCGAGGCGACCATCAGGACCCGCTCGTCGGCGGCCGCCAGCCGTTCGACGAGCAGGTCGGCGGTCTCGTCGGGACCGACGGCGGCCGTCCAGAACCGCTGGTCGACGCGCTCGGTGGTCTCAAGGGTCCCGACGAGGTCGTCGACGATGCTCTCGTACTGGGCCTCCTTCTCGGCGAGTTCCCGGCGCTTGTCCTCGAGCAGTCTGCTCAGGGCCGTCTCGGGCTCCACCGCGACGTATTTCTTGGGCCGCGAGGCGCTCTGGGACCGGACCAGGTTGTACTGCTCGATGCTGTTGAGGACGTCGTAGATCCGCCCCATGGGGACGTCGCTCACCTGCGACAACTCCTTTGCGGTTGTCGGTCCCGTCGAGAGGAGTGCGCGGTAGGCGCGCGCCTCGTACTCGGACAGGCCGAGGTCGCGGAGGCTTGCCATCGTCCGGCAGTTAGCCGCCCGCGATAAAAACGCACCGGGAGTTTACGCGGTTACGTGAACTCCTCGACGCGGCGCTGGAGGGCCGCCGGCCCGTCGGCGGGGTCGGAAACCCGGTCGCCGATTCGAATGCGGGCGGCCCCGTCGAGGCCGTCGGCGTCCGGGACGACGACCTTCTCGTGGTCGGCGACGCGCAGCGCCGCCCGGTGGAGGTCGCTGCCGGGGGCGGTCCCCACCTCGACGACCAGCGGCGCGTCGACGACCCGCGCGGCCGCCGCCGCGTAGCCCGCGACCTCGACGCCCATGCGGTCGCGCGCGCCGGCGAACGCCGACAGTGCCTCCCGGGCGACCGCGCGGTAGTCGCCTTCGCCGGTCAGCGCGGTCAGGTCGACCAGCGCGTCGGCGAGTTCAACCGTCGCGTCGAGCGGTCGCAGCGGCCGGTCGAGCAGCGCGAGGTCGCCCCCGACCCCGTCGAGGAAGGTTCCGTCGTCGGTCCGGCACCGATCGATCGTCCAGTCGGCGACGGCGCGTGCGGCGTCGACTCGCTCCCGACCGCCGAGCACCTGCCCGGCGGCCGTCAGCGCCCCGAGGGTCCGCGCCTGGTCGGCGAGGACTCCCGTCTCGGCCCCCGGACCGTCGAAGTGGGCGACGGCGCCGTCCTCGACGAGCGCCGTCCGGACGGTCTCGAGCGCGCGCTCGGCGTACCGGCGGGCGCGCTCGTCGCCGGTGTAGGCGTGGTAGCGAAGCAGGGCGTCGATCGCGAGGCCGTTGCGGTCCGCGAAGACCGTCTCGTCGACGTGGGGCGGGTCGGCGGCCTCGCGTTCGGTCGGTTCGAGCGTGTAGTAGTCGCCGCCGGCCTGACTCCCGGCGAACGCGCCGGACCCCTCATCGCTGTCGGTCCACAGCGTCGTCGTCAGGTAGTCGACGGTGTCGGCGGCGGGGTCGCGGTAGGCCGCCTCGCCGGTGTAGAGGTAGGCGTCGGCGAACGCGCGCACCAGCGCGGCGTTCTCGTCGAGGAGTTTCTCGCGGTGGGGTTCCCCCCAGTCGCGGGTGGTCGTGTACCGGTAGAAGCCGCCGTCGTAGGTGTCCAGCAGGTGCGTCCGGACCGCCTCGAGGGTGCGCAGCGCGCGGTCGCGGTCGCGCTTGAGCGCGAACTCGACGGTGCGGGGCAGGGGGAACTTCGCGTCGGTCCCCCAGCCGCCGTACTCCTCGTCGAAGGCGGCCTCGATCTGGCCGGCCATGTGGGCCTCGACGCCGTCGAGGTCGCCCCGGGGGGGATCGGGGTCCTGCAGCGCGCGGGGAATCCGCCCGGCGTCGGCGCCGCGCTCCTCCCAGGTCTCCCGGACCCGCTCGAGGACCGACCGCAGCGCCTCCGTCGAGAGGTAGGCGGTTCCCGAGAGCACCTCCCCCGCGGGGGTGAGAAAGACCGTCGAGGGGAACCCGCCCATCTGGTAGCGCTCGCGGACCCGGGGGTGTCGGTCGGCGTCGACCCGGATGGCCACGAAGTCGTCGTTGAGATTGGCGGCCACGCTCGGGTTCGCGAAGGCCTCCTCCTCCATGCGCGCACACCAGACACACCAGGGGGCGGTCTGGAACAGCACCACCGGCCGCTCCTCGGACCGCGCGCGCTCGAAGGCGTCGGGTCCCCAGTCGGCCCACTCGACCAGCGTCGAATCGTCCATGCCGGCCCTTCGGGGGAGAGCGGTTAGCCCCTTACGCCTCGGCCGGAACACGTTTGCGTTTCCGCCGAGTACGGAACCCATGAGCCTGCTACGGGTCATCGGAGTGTTGCTGCTCGTCCCGCTGCTGGACGCGCTCTTGCTCGTGGTCGTCGCCGGCTACCTGGGGCTCGTACCGACCGTAGCACTCGTCGTGCTGACGGCCCTGATCGGCATGTTGCTCGTCCGCGCCGAGGGGCGGCACACGCTCAACCGGATCCAGCAGAAGCTCTCCCGCGGAGCGATCCCGGAGGACGAACTCATCGACGGTGCCCTGCTGGTCGCCGCCGGCGCGTTCCTGCTGACGCCGGGGCTGGTGACCGACGCCCTGGGGTTCCTGCTCGTGGTCCCCCCGACGCGGTACCCGATCCGGGTGGCGGTCAAGAAGTTCGTGGTCACCCCCTACGTCGACGCCAAGACCGGCGGGTTCGCAACCGGGTCGGTCTACTCCGGGGGGTTCCCCGACGACGAGCGGAGGACCTACGACATGGACGACGACGAGTACAACGTCGACCGCGGATCGGGCAGCGAGAACTGACGACGAGGGCGGAGAAACGACACGCTTAATTGTATCACCTGGGTACGGTTCGTTGCCGAGTCGGGTCGGTAGCTCAGTTAGGTTGAGCGCTCGGCTGATAACCGGGAGGTCCGCGGTTCAAATCCGTGCCGACCCATATCCTCTTATACGGACGTTACGAGGATAGCGCTGGCCGTGATCCCCTCGGAAATCGACGGCTCTGGCAGGTGGTCGCGGCGAGCGGGACCGTCGACCTGGAGGCCCCATCCGTGCGTTCTGGGGGGTTCGTTCTCGAGTGGTGAGATGGCAGTTCCGCGGTCGGGCCCCGGCCGGCCGTCGACGTCGGCGGATCTACCACCGCCACCTGTCGCGGACGACCCGGCTCGTCCCATATCCGGGGTTCCTATTGAGTATCATCCGGTCGGCGGAGAGGGCGAGAACTGCACCACCGGCGCTCGCGACGAGAAGTGGTCGCGGGACGACCGTTCCCGTGACGCCGAGAACACCCAGCCTGATGGCGTTTGCTCCGAGAACAGCCCCGACGGGTCGCAGGCCATAACCCGCGGTCGAGAGAAGCACTCTGAGAGAACTCATCCGGAAGTCACGGGGAGCGGAACGGAAGGTCGCTTCGCCGCCGCGATGACGACGAGTCGCGGACCCCCGAGAACTGGGAACGTAGCGACTCAGCCCATCGACGAGGCAGGCGGTGACGACGGGTGAGCGACAGTCGGAACTCGTGCCGACCGCTCGCGGCCGATGTCCGCTAGCCCCGCGATCGGAGTTCCGGGGTAGCTCGGGTCGAAAGGCAGGTCCGCTCGCCCGCGGATCTCACAGGGGCGCGACGGGGGTGTCGCGCTCGACCGCCTCGTCGGTCTCGGGGAGGTCGAGGTGGTCGCGGACGTCGACGGTGTCGGGGTGGAAGAGGTGCCGGCGGCCCCGGTCGCTCAGTTCTTCGACGCTGTCGGCGTGAGCGATCTCCCGGCGGACCGCCTGCCACTGCTCGTGGCGGACGATCACGCAGACCGGGATCTCCTCGATGCCGAGGTGCTTGGCGAACCAGAGCCGGTGGCGACCGTTGTGGCGCAGGATCTCGCCGTCGCGGCCGATGTCCACCCGGATGTCGTCTATCCAGTCGAAGATCGACACCTCGTCGCGCTCGCCGAAGAACAGCGACCCGTTGGCGACCGGCCGGAACCGATCCCGGACGGACTCGTAGTCGGTCTCGGCGGCCTCCTCGAAGCTCACGCCGAGGATTTCCCGGACCGGCAGGAACCCCTTCGTGCGGATGCTCTCGTAGAGCTGGTCGAGCTGTTCGGTCCACTGCCAGACCTCCGGGCCCATCGAGAAGTGCCAGCGGCGCTCGCCGCGGGCCACCTCGTTGGGCAGGGCCAGGTCCTCCCACTCCTCGCCGTCCTCGTAGCGGGCCTCCAGGGTCGCCCAGATGTCGTCGAAGCGGTCCTCGAGTCGCTGACAGTTCAGGTCCCACCGACCGTCCTTCACGGCACCCAGTTTCCGCCAGCAAAACCGGGGGTTGAACGGACTCACGCGCTGGATCGCCTGGGGGTCCACGTACCGCAACTCCCGGGGATCCGCCGCCGCCTCCGAGTCGAGGCCCCGCTGGTTCCGGCGCACCGTGTACTCGTACCACTCCCGGTCGGTCGACAGCGCTCGCTCGACGCCGAACATCCCGTACCGGTAGCTGTAGTCTAACTGCCGCTTCGTCATATCAACCAGTCGACCCATTCCGCCGCGGCGGTAGTGATCGAGGGCGCGGTTAACGACCATGGTGGAACCATCGCCTATCACCGGTAAAGATATAGACCGCTGTATAGCTGTAATACCCTTCTTACAGACATGTAAATCTCCGTATCTGTATAGTCTCTCTATAGAATCGGGCCCTACACGACTGCGAACCGGTACGAACGGATTAAAGTTCTCGATAAGAGATATTTTCTTCAGTTGCGGTATCCTGTCGGGAGAGTCGGGACGTCCTCTCTGTTCCGCAGTAACCGGTTCCAGAGGCCAGAAGAGCGGGAACGAGAACGCTACTCCGACTCCTTCGGACGTGCTGCGGTTGCCGCACGCCGGTACGAGCGGGTGAACCACACGAACCGCGTTCCGTCCCACCGTATTGTTATTCGCTATCTGAACTATACTGTTAGACGATAGTCTTTTTTGCCAGAAATACTCTGCACCGGTATGGAAAGTCACGGGCAGCGCGAGGGGAGGCGGGCTTCCACTCGCGTCATCGAGGCAGTCGCGCGCCGCGAGGGGATCTCCCCGGCGTCGCTCCAACCGCCGCTCTACGAAGTCGTCGATCCCGACGCCCTCGACGAGATGTTCCGGAACGCCCACGACGGCACCCGCGTCATCGTCGAGTACTACGGCTACGAGATCGAGGTCACGGCGGACTTCGTCCGGGTCCGGAGTGCCGTCGACGACGGGAATCGGGGAACCGCGACCGCGGACTGATGGCGCCGATCGCCGGCCAACATTTACAATACCGCTGTTCGTGGCTAGCCCACATGGCGACCGATCCGGGGACGACGGCGACCGACGGGGTCGACCGAGAACTGCTCCACGAGTCGGTGTACGACCCCGGCGAGGCCGATTCGCTTCTGACCGCGGTCACCGAGGCTATCGGGGCCGCTCTCGGTGAACACCCGACGGAACTCTCGCCGCCGCTGGCGACGGTCGCCGCCTGGGACTCGCTGGAGCGTCTCATGGCCGAGGACGTGTCCGCGCCCATCGAGCAGGTCGGGTTCACCTACCGGGGACTCGCGGTCGTCGTCCACCGGGGCGGGGAGGTCCGGGTCTACGAGGAGGACTGACCGCGAGCGCGGTACCGCGGTCCGACAGGCGACGGGCGACGGACGACGGGTGGCGGAGAACCGATGGCAAGCGCCTTAGCCTCCGCGCTCCCAGCGACGAGCGATGGGGTACGAACTCCTCTCGCACCCGGCCGACGTCCGCTTTCGCGCGACCGGACCGACCCTGGCCGAGGCGTTCGTCTCGGCGGTCGACGCGTTCGCCGACCTCGTCGGGGGGCCGGCCGAGGGAAACGAGCGCCGCTCCGTCCGCGTCGAGAGCGAGGACCGCGAGGCGCTCCTCTTCGATTTCCTCGGCGACCTGATCCTCCTCCAGGAGGTCGAGGGCGTGGCGGTCGTCGGCGCCGAGGCCGCGAGCGTCGAGCGCGCGGACGGCGGGTACGGCCTCGAAGCGACGGTCGTCGGCGCGCCGATCGACCCCGAGTCGCCGCTGTTCGACATCAAGAGCCCGACGTACAACGGGATGCGCGTCGAGGAGACCGACGACGGGTGGACGCTCGAGGCGACGCTGGACGTCTGAAGGCGGGCCCGCCGACCTCCGCCCGTTTTTCACCCTCGGCGTCCTACCCCCGCGCATGAACCCCACCCAGATCGACGAGAACGTCTACGAGATCCCCCGGGAGGGGGAGATGCGGGCCCCGGCGCGCGTGTTCGCCTCGGAGCCGCTGCTCGAGGAGATGATCGAGGAGGGCCAGACCCTCCAGCAGATCCGCAACGCCGCCACCTTCCCGGGGATCCAGAAGTACTCGCTCGTGCTGCCCGACGGGCACCTCGGCTACGGCTTCCCCATCGGCGGCGTCGCGGCCGTCTCGATGGACGAGGGGGTCATCTCGCCCGGAGCGATCGGGTTCGACGTCAACTGCGGCGTGCGGTTGCTGGAGACGGACCTCGACTACGGCGACCTCCGGGACCGCGAGGAGGAACTCGTCGACCGCCTCTACGACCTCGTCCCCGCCGGCCTCGGCAAGGGGGCGTACGTCGAGACCGACCGCGCTGACGTCGACGGGATCCTCGAGCGCGGCGTGGACTGGATGCTCGAGCACGGCCACGCCCGCGAGGCCGACCTCGACCACTGCGAGGAGAACGGCCGACTGCCGGGCGACGCCGACGCCGTTCCCGAAGACGCCAAGAAGCGGGGCGTGAATCAGGTCGGCTCGCTGGGGTCGGGCAACCACTTCCTCGAGGTCCAGCGCGTGACCGACGTCTACGACGACGCGACCGCCGCGGCCTACGGTCTCCGCGAGGACCAGGTCGTCGTCATGATCCACTCCGGGTCGCGGGGGCTGGGTCACCAGGTCTGTCAGGAGTACATCCGGCGGTTCGAGCGGGAGTACCCAGACCTCGTCGACTCGCTGCCCGACCGCCAGCTCGTCTACGCGCCCATCGGCGACGAGACCGCCGACGACTACCGGCGGGCGATGTACGCCGCCGCTAACTTCGCGTGGGCCAACCGGCAGGCGATGACCCAGGCCGTCCGCGAGGCGTTCGCCGACCTCTTCGGCACTGACGAGGTGAACCTGGTCTACGACGTCTGTCACAACATCGCCAAGGAGGAGGTCCACGAGGTCGACGGCGAGGACGTCGAGACGCTCGTCCACCGGAAGGGGGCCACGCGGGCGTTCCCCGCCGGCCACCCGCAGGTGCCGGCGGCCTACCGCGACGCCGGCCAGCCCGTCCTCCTGCCCGGGAGCATGGGCACCCACTCGTACGTACTCGCGGGCGGGGAGCGGTCGATGGACCTGACATTCGGCTCGACGGCCCACGGCGCCGGGCGACTGAAATCCCGCACCCAGGCCAAGAAGGACTACGACGCCGGCGACCTCCAGCAGGGACTGCGCGGCGAGGGCGTCTTCGTCAAGGCGCGGTCGGGCGAGACCGTGGCCGAGGAGGCCCCCGGCGCCTACAAGGACGTCGACGAGGTTGTCCGCGTAAGTGACGCGCTCGGCATCGGGACGAAGGTCGCGCGCATGCGCCCCGTGGCGAACATCAAGGGGTAGCGCGCTCGGAGCGACCGGTGACCGCCCGATGCCGGTACCAGTACCGGCACCGGCACCGGCGCCACCCGCCCGGCGAGCGTTGATACGTCCGGGGGACCTAGTGCGGGGTATGAGCGACAGCGACGCGGACCCCGAGACGTACGACCTGCCCGAAACCGACGAGGAGTGGCGCGAGGTCCTCACCGAGGAGGAGTACCGCGTGCTCCGCGAGGAGGGCACCGAGCCGAAGTTCACCGGCGAGTTCATCGGTAAGGACGACGACGGGAGCTACGTCTGCGCGGGCTGTGGCGCCGAACTGTTCGACTCGGCAACGAAGTTCGACGAGGAGGGGTCGGGCTGGCCCTCCTTCTACGACGCGGCCGAGGGGAGCGTCGAACTCCGGGAGGACCGGAGCCACGGCATGGTCCGCACCGAGGTCGTCTGCGCGCGCTGCGGCGGCCACCTCGGCCACGTCTTCGAGGACGGGCCCGACCCGACCGGCAAGCGCTTCTGCATCAACTCCGTCGCCCTCGAGTTCGAGGACGACGGGCGTTCGGGTTAAGTCCGTTCGCTACCAAGCACCACGCGCCATGATACCGGAGGTGACGATGGCGACCGGCATCGCCCTCGTCGTACTCCTCTACCTCGTGGCGCTGGTCGCGGCCGCCGGCAGGAGCGACGGGCGCGGCGAGACGGCGTCCTCGACGCCGTCCCCGGACCCGCCCGAGGGCCGGCCCGGCAGCGGCCGCAGCGCCGACGAGGACGCCGTCCGCTGTCGGCACTGCGGAACCGAAAACGAGCCGGGATACCGCTTCTGTAGCGGCTGTGCTGGCGAACTCGGCGGGGCCGCGGCCGCGCCCGGCGATCCGCTGGGCGGCCACGGAGGGTGAGCGGCGTCGGCGCGCTCACCTCGGCGTCGGCGTCCCGCCCGGCGGGAGGCGGAGCGGCAGGTTCGGCCGGTCGATGTCCGGTGCGCCGTCGTCCTCCGGATCGGGGTCGTCAGAGGGGATAACGGGCACGGGCATCGAGGCTCACCTCGGTCGGAGTTAGTCCGATCGTTCGTAGAAAATATTTCGGGAGAACGCCCGGAAACGGCCGCCGGACGGCCGTCCGCAGGTCGACCGCCGGTCTCTTGGTCGCCCGCGGAAACGCCTCCCCGTGAAGGGCACTTACACGCTGGTGATCGAACTCACTGAACCCGACCGGATCGCCTTCGGCGCGGCCGGCGAGCGCGCCCTCGAGGCGGGGTGGTACGCCTACAGCGGCAGCGCCTTCGGTCCCGGGGGGTTCGCGCGCGTCGACCGCCACCGCGAACTCGCCGCGGGCGAGCGCGACGCCCGTCACTGGCACGTCGACTACCTGCTGGGCCACCCGGCGAGTCGCGTCGCCGCCGCCCACGGTACCCCCGGCGCCGACGTCGAGTGCGCGGTCGCCCGACGGATCGACGGCGACGCCGTCCCCGGACTCGGCGCCTCGGACTGCGAGTGCGGGAGCCACCTCGTCTTCTCGCCGGCCCGCGGACCGCTGGCCGAGTCGGTCGCCGCCGCCCACGACCGCCGGCTCTGAGCGCCGGCCCGCGAGGCGTCGTCCCCACCGGCCCCGCGGCGATCCGACGCCCGGGGCGGCGACTCGCTACAGGTAGTACCGATCGAACGACCGGACCGCGTAGCGAAACCCCGCGGCGCCCGCCGTCCCGGCGAGCAGCGTCGTCGCCGCGACGCCGGCGGCGACGGCCCGCTCCGGACCGACGCCGAAGGCGGCGACGACCACTTCCCGGACCGCGGGCGTGCCGACCGCGGTCGCCGGCGCGCCGGCCACCGCGAGCACCAGCGAGTAGAGCGCGAACGCGAAGAGACTCGGGACGACGGCCTCCCGCCCGCGGGTGATCCGGGTGGGTTCCATCCGGGGGAACAGCGTCCCCGCCCCCGCCGCGACGCCAGTGGCCGCCGCGGGGAGCGCGACGGCGCCCGCGGCGACCGCGGCCGTCCCTACCGGGTCGAGGCCGCTCGCGACGGCCGCGCCGACCGCGAGGAGCGCAGTCGCCGGGACGCCGAGGGCCGCGCCGGCGAGACAGCGCCCCCCGACGAACCCCCGCCCGCCGACGGGCGCAGTCAGCGTCGCCGGGAGGACGGGGCCCTCGTCGCCGATCGGGTTCAGCGAGAAGGCGGCTCCCGTCGTCCACGCGCCGTAGAGCGCGATCAGCGGGGGCAGCGTCGTCGGGACCGTCCCGCTCGCGGCGGCCTCGGCGACCGACGGATAGAGCACGACCAGCGGATAGGTCACGTACAGCAGTCGGATCGGCCCGCGGCGGGCCCGCAGCCACGCCGTCCGGACGACAGCTGCGACCGGCCGGGGGAGCGCGAGCGGGAAACTCGCCGTCGCGCTCTTCCCGCCCGCGGCGAGCGCGCCGCCCGCTCGCGCGGGGTCGGCGGCCGGGGCGACGGGGAGCAGAGCGAGGTCCGCGAACCATCCCGGGGGCGTCGCCCCGGCGGCCCGAGCGACCGGTGCCACCGCCGACATCGCCGCACGGCTGGTGAGCGCGAGGAAGTAGCCGGCGAACAGCGCGACCGCAAGCGCCGTCCGGTAGCGGGCCAGAGTCGGCGAGCGTGCGAGCGCGACCCGGACCGCTAACCCGGCGGCGAAGCTGGAGACGACCCCGAGAGCGACGAGCGCCAGGACGGCGAGGGCGACCAGCGGCGCGCTCGCCGGCGAGCGCGCGGCGACTGCGAACGCCGCTCCGACTCCGGCCGCCGGGAGCGCCGCGATCCCGACGGAGAGCGTCAGTTCCGTGGCGAGCAGTCCTGCGACCGCCTCGCGGTGGGGGACGGTCGTCAACAGCCCGTCGGGGCGGGCCGGCGTCGCAGTCGTCTGGACGGCCCGCAGGCAGGTGACCCCAGCCGCGACTGCGGCGACCGCGGCCGCGAGCCCCCGCGCGGTCGGGAGCGGGACGGCGACGGTTCCGGCCGCGAGCGCCCGGCCGGCGACGTACGCCGCGAGGACCGCCCCCGCCAGCGGGACCGCGCCGAAGGCGACACCGACCGCCGCGGCGACCAGCCGCCGCCGGTCGCCGGCGATCGCCCGCCACCGGCGGACCAGTTCCGTGCGGACGATCAGAGCGACGTGCCGAGCGTCCACGGCGGTCGCCGCGCCCGCTCTCGTCTCCGCGCTCATCTCAGTCGGCGCCGGGATCAGGCTCCGCCCCCGTCGCTTCGAGGAACGCGTCCTCCAGAGTCGGCTCGTCGCCGGCCGCCGCGCGGCGCTTCAGCCGCTCGGGCGACCCCTCGGCGACGAGCCGGCCGTCGGAGAGGACGCCGACGGCGTCGGCAAGTTCGTCGACCACCGGGAGGGCGTGCGTCGAGAGGAGGACCGTCGTCTCCCCCGCGAGGCCGGCGACCGTCTCCCGGACGGTCCGGGCGGCCCGCGGGTCCAGCCCGGCGGTCGGCTCGTCGAGCAAGGCGACTGCCGGGTCGTGCAGCAGCGCCTGTGCGATCCCCGCCTTCCGGCGCATCCCCTTGGAGTAGGTCCCGATCCGCCTGTCGGCGGCGTCGGCGAGGTCGAACCGGTCGAGGAAGGCGTCGGCCCGCCGGGCGGCGTCGTCCGCGGGGAGGTCCCGGAGGCCAGCGGCGTACGCGAGCTGCTCGCGGGCGGTGAGTTCCTCGTGCAGCGGGGGCGTCTCGGGGAGGTACCCGATCCGCTCGCGGACGGCGTCGCGGTCGTCGATGGGGGCGCCCGCGACGGTCGCGGTCCCCGAGGTCGGGCGCAGCAGCGTCGCGAGCATCCGGACGGTAGTGGTCTTGCCCGCGCCGTTGGGACCGAGGAAGCCGTAGACTGAGCCGGCGGGGACCGCGAGGTCCAGCCCGTCGACGGCCGTCGTCCCGCCGTACCGCTTCGAGAGGGCGTCGGCGCGGATGGCGAGCGAGGACGTCATGACCGAGGGTGAGGGCCGGAAGCGGGTAAAAAGCGGTGCTAGGACACCGCCCCGTCGGGTCAGCGCGGCTCCCGGCCGTCCCAGAACCGGTCAAGCGCGAGATCGAGCATGTCGGGGCTCACCGCGGAGAATTCCGGGCGCTCGCGCCCACCGAGCAGGTTCTCGACGGATCGGGGGGCGTCGGGCAGGTAGCGCCCGTCGAGCAGCAGTCGGACGCCGACCTCGTCGTGGCCGCGGAGGACACGCCCGAACGCCTGCCGGGCTTTCCGGACGGCGGGGACCTGCACGGCCGCCTCGAAGCCCGCCGAGCCGAAGACCCCCTCGTAGGCGGTCGTCACGGCCCGCGTGCGCGGGGCCGCCGTGTTGGCGTAGGGGACGCCGACGACCGCCGCGCAGTGCAGGCGGTGGCCCTTGTAGTCGACGCCCTCCGTGACCGTCCCGCGGGCGCTCGTGACCAGCACGCGTCCGATCCCGTCGTTCTGGAAGAACCGGTCGAGCAGCGCGTCGGTCTCGCCGGCCCCCGAGGAGCGGTCCCGGAGCACCGGCGCGTCGACGTGTTCGCGGAGGTAATCGACGGCCCACTCCGCCTCCCGGTAGGAGGGGAGACAGAGCAGGACGTTGCCCGGCGAGCGGGCGACGGTCGCCATCGCGCTCGCGTACGCCCGCCGCGTGCGGGACATCTCCGCGTACGTCTCGGCCGGCGGTCCCCGGTTGCGGTAGGTGAACGCCGGCAGGTCGACGGCCCACGACGCCCTGTTCTCCTCGGGGAAGGAGAGCCCGTAGCTCACCGTCTCGACCCGGCGAGGGCCCGACCCGGGCCGGGAGTCGTCTCCCCCGTCCGAACGGCCACCCAGGGCGTCGGGTCCGTCTCCGCCTTCCGGTCCGTCCGCTCCCGCCAGGCGGTCGAGGCCGGCGACCGTCCGGAAGACGTCGAACGGTTCGAGCGTCGCGGACATGAGGAGGCCGCCCGCGAGGTCGTCGAGGACCCGCGCCAGCGGCTCCCGCGGGACGCAGTTGTACAGCGTCAGCGCGGCGTTGTACGCCCCCGCCCACTCCGGGAGAGTCGTGTCGGCGACGGACTTCTCGCTGTAGGTCAGTTCGATCTCCCGGAAGTAGGTCTCCCGGTCGGCGCGCCCCCAGTCGGCCAGCAGCCGACCCACGCCCCCGCAGACCGGCGTGCGGTCGGTCTGGCCGTCCTCGTCGTGGATCGCGGCGGCGGCCGCACCCGCCGCGCGCACCCGCGACCAGACGTCGGGGGCGAACTCCGCCTCGGCGGCGGCCGTCAGCCGGTCGACCTCGACGGTCTCGGGGTCGCGAAGCGGGATCTCGTGGTCGTCGTCCGGGAGCGACCCCTCCGCGAACCGCCGCGCCCAGTCGCCGTACTCCTCCTCGAGGTAGTCGCGCACCTCCTCGTCGAGCCGTCCGGCGACCCACTCGAGGAACTCCCCGGCGGTCCGGAGGTCCCGGCGGTCGACGTCGCCGAACTCCGCGAGGACCCGCTCGGCGTCCCGGCGGTGGGCCGCGGGGTCGGCGTCGGGCTCCCCGCCGGTCCCCGAGAGGTACTCGCGGGCCAGCGCGATATCGCGGTGGGCGGTCCGCAGCGCGTGCAGCGAGACGGAGTCCGACAGCAGGTCCCGCACGCGCTCTTCGAGCATGTGGGCCTCGTCGACGACGAGCAGCGTCTCGTCGTCGAGCACGCCCGCCTTTTCGCGGGTGAGCCGCCTCGTCGCCGGATCGAAAGCGTGGTTGTAGTTCCCGATCAGCACGTCCGCCTCCCCCATCAGCGCGGCCAGCGCCTCGTGGGGGCAGGTCCCGCGGGCGACCGCCGCGCCCGCGAGCGCCTCGGGGTCGAGCACCCCCGCCTCGCCGGCCGAGGGGTCGAACGGGATCCACTCCTCGTCGGCGAGGTAGCGGGCGTAGAAGGGGTCGAAGTACCCCGCCTCGCCGGCCGGGAGCTCCTCGCTGTCGTAGATATCGAGGACGTCGCGGGTGTGGGGCGGGTCGACGGGATAGGGAGCGGTCGCGCCGGCGGTCTTGAGGCGGGGGCCGTCCATCTCCTCGACCAGCGCACAGAGCGCCGCCGCCCGGACCGGGTCGTACCACGGCCGGTCGTCTCCGTCCTCGCGCTCGCGGTGGTCGGGACAGCGGCGGTCGTCGTAGGCGTTGCGCCCGCACTCGGCGTGCTCGCACGTCGAGATCCGGCCGTCGAGATCGCCCGGCGCGACGTCGAGCTCCAGCCGGGAGCCCCGGGCGACCAGCCGGGCGGCGGTCTCGCGCAGGTCGGCGGCGGCCTCGTGGACGCTCTCCTCACCGGGGAGCGCCCCGGTCCGGGCGTACGGCAGCAGGTCGCGCTTCCCGACCAGTACCAGGCCCGCGACGTCCGCGCCCGTACGGTTGAGCGCGCGCACCTCGGCGACGAACTGCTTGAGCTGCTGTTTGACAGGCGTGACAGCGAGCACGCGCTCGGCGCGGTCCTCGGCGACGGCCTGCAGCCCCGCCACCAGCGCGATGAGCGTCTTGCCGGTGCCGCAGGCCCCCTCGAGGGCGAGGTAGCCGCCGTCGTCGAAGACCTCCAGCGCGCGCTCGACGCCGTCGACCTGCTGGGGGTAGGGATCGAAGGGGAAGCGGTCGGCCCACGGGGCGTCGATCGACGACCGCGGGACCGTCCGCTGGCGGTCCGCGTCGCCGCCGTCCCCGCCGACCGCGTCGTCGGTGTCAGCTGGCGCCACTACCGGTGCGTCGCTCCTCCTCCGGTAAAAACCGTCGGAGGTCGCCTCAGTTCTCGCCGACCACGCGGACCGGCGAGCCGTCGACCGATGCGAGCGGCAGCGGGAAGGCATGGACCGTCGGGCGCTCGGACAGCGCCTCCAGACCGGTGAGGTTCTCGATGATCAGCCGGTCGGCCCGGAGCAGTTCGTGGTGGGCGCGTAGGTCCGCGCCCTCGGGGTCGACGCTGGGGGCGTCGATCCCGACGTCGAACCCGCGTCGGGCGCACTCGCGGGCGCACTCCACGCTGAGGTAGGGGTACGTCCAGTACTGCTCGTCGCCCCAGTGGCGGTCCCACTCGGTCTGAAAGAGCAGGAGGTCCGCCGAGGGCGCCTTGGGGACCGCGCCGGAGCCGATGGGGTCGCCGCCGCCGGCGTCGCAGTCGACGACCACGGCGTCGTAGCGGAACCGCTCGAGGGGGAACTCCGAGATGGACTTCCCGTCGGGTTCGACGTGCGAGGGTGCGTCGACGTGGGTCCCGGTGTGCGAACTCAGGCCGATGGCCGTGAGGTTGAACCCCGTGGCGTCGATGGTCGCATGGGGCCAGGTCTCGACGATCGGATCGCCCGGGAACGTCGGCATTCCGGGCTCGATAGGGTGGGAGAGGTCGATCACTGGGCCGCCCGAAGGCTCGCCCGGTCGTCCGCTCGTCCCGACGGGGTCCCGCTCGACCGTCCGACGCGGGCGAAAAGTCGGGCGCGGGCGGATCCCCGGGCGCGATCCGTTTCGGCCGTCCGACGGCTGCTCTGGCGGCGATACGCTGCCACGGTCGGTACCTCTCCCCCGTACATCGCTTCCACGATCGGTTTCGAGCGGCATATAAATTGGTCTGAGGAGCGCCTCCGCGACCCGGCTATACCGTATCCGATATACGTCGGGGGGCCTACCTTACGGTCGACCCCGATGACTCGCACCCGCGCGGTGACGGCCCTCTGTTGTATCGCTCTCCTGGTGCTGGCCGGCTGTTCGGCGCTCCCGGGAACGGGCGCCGGTGACGGCGGAGAACCGTACACAGCGGCCGGAGAGCCGCTGAACGTGACCGAACTGCAGGCCGACCACCGCTCGAACGTCCGGGACGCCAGCTCGTTCACCGTCGTCGCCGAGAGTTCGAGCGGGGTCGGGAACTCCTCCTCGGAGGGTCGGACCGTCGCCGCCGTCGACCTGGAGAGCGACCGGATCCGGCAGGACGCGGACTACGAGACGGCCGTCGACTCCGGTGATAGCCAGCGGATAGCCGGGAGCAACACCACGGTCTACCAGTCCAACGGGACGATCTACGTCCGGACGATCACCACGCAGGGCAACGAGTCGAGCACGCAGTACCAGGTGGTCGACGCCGAGCGGTCGCCGGCGAACCTCTCGGCCCGGTTCGCCGGCCTCGAGGAGCACGCGAGCGTCCTCCGGGGCGCCAACTGGACCCAGAGAGGGACCGAGCGCCACGACGGAACGACCGTCACCCGCTACACGGCCAACGGGAGCGAGGACTTCGATCCGGACGCGCTCGAGAACGGGAACGGCGCCGAGGCGCCGAACGTGACGGCGTTCGACGCGACGCTGCTCGTGACCGCAGACGGGACGATCCGGCTGCTGACCTACGACGTCGCGCTGGAGGCCCGCGGCCAGCGCGTTACCGCCGAGAACCGCGTCACCGTCGAGTCGATCGGCGAGACGTCCGTCTCCGAGCCCGATTGGCTCGACGAGGCGCGCAACGCCTCGGGCGCCGACGCCTGATCGGATCGCCGAGCGGCCACACTGACAGTCAATATCGGAAATCAGCCGCAGCGTACCTATCACATCCGATGACGGAGAGAACGAAATAAATCGAATGTTTTCACACGCAACCCACAGGGTGATGAGAGAATCCGGAGTACCGTTGCGTGGATGTCATTACTTCGACCGGCTACGGTACTGGTTTGCGTCCTCGTCGTTCTCGCCGGGTGCGGTGGTCCCGGCGACGGCGGCGACGGGGGCGAAAACGACACGGGCGTAGACGAGGAGACGACCGAAGAGTTGGACAACGAGAGCGGCGTCGGTAACGACAGCGAGACGGACAACGGAACCGGCGTCGGTGACGACAACGAGACGGACAACGAGACCGGATTAAACGAAACCGAGAACGAAACCGGGCTCAACGAGACCGACAACGAGTCCGGGTTCGGTAACGAGACCAACGAGACCGTCACCGCCGACACTGGTGACCTCGACGTCGAAGAGGTGCGGAACAACCACGTCGAGAGCCTCCAGGAAGCCGGCTCCGCGACGGTCGTCATCGAATCCGAGCGGCCCTCCGTCGAGGAGCGCCACGTCGTTCAGATGGACCTGAACAACCAGACGACCTTCCGGCGGACCAGAATGGCCCAGAACGGTGAGGAGAACGTCACCGTCTTCTACACTGCGGACGGCACGACGTACGTCCGCGACTGGAACGAGTCGGGTGGTCCCGCCGACTACCGCGTGATCGAAGGCGAGGGGACCGACGAGCAGAACGACTCCATGACGGAGAACGACTCCATGACGGAGAACGACTCCATGACGGAGAACGACTCCATGACGGAGAACGACT
>PXRR01000071.1:0-1447 GCA_003021975.1 Halobacteriales archaeon QS_5_70_17
GAGGCACCGCTGCTCGCGTCGCGCCCCGTCTCAGGCCCGCACGGGCGCTTCGACGGCGGCGTGCACCGCCTCGTGAAAGACCTCACAGATCCCGTCGACGTCCGACCGGTCGACGATCAGCGGCGGCAGGAAGCGAACCGTGGCGCTGTCGGGGCCGCCTCGCTCGATGACGAGCCCACGCTCGAAACACGCCGACTGGACGCGGGCTGCGAGGTCGCCGTCGGCCGGATGGCTCCCGACTTCGTCGGACTCGGCGTCGGCGTCGACGAACTCGACGCCGAGCATGAGCCCGCGCCCGCGGACGTCCCCCACCGCGTCGAAGGTGGCCCCGGTTTCGCCGAGCCGTTCCGCGAAGCGTTCGCCCATCGCGGCGGCGTGCTCCGCGAGGTCGTTTTCCAGCACGTACTCGATCGTCGCCCGGCCGGCCGCCATCGCCGGCTGGTTCCCTCTGAACGTCCCGGCGTGTGCGCCCGGCTCCCAGACGTCCAGCGCCTCGTGATAGAGGACGACCGCGAGCGGGAGCCCTCCGCCGATCGCCTTCGAGAGGACGAGCACGTCCGGCGTCACGTCGGCGTGCTCGAAGGAATACAGCTCGCCCGTGCGGCCCAGCCCCGCCTGAATGTCGTCGACGATCAGCGGGACGTCGCGCTCGGCGGTGATACGGCGCATCTCCTCGATCCACTCGATCGGGGCGGGCACGCTGCCGCCCTCACCCTGGACGGTCTCGAGGATCATCGCCGCCGGATCGACGATGCCGCTCTTGGGATCGTCGAGCAGCCGCTCGACGTAGCGACTCGCCAGCCGGTGGCTCTTCTCGCCGCCGACGCCGAACGGACACCGGTGCTCGTAGGGGTAGGGCAGGTGGTGGACGTCGGCCATCAACCCCGGGATGGGAGCCTTGGTTTCGACGTCGCCCATCAGGCTCAGCGCGCCGTTTGTCATCCCGTGGTAGCCCCCGCGGAACGCGAGGACGCTCCGGTTGCCGGTCGCGGTCTTGGCGAGCTTGAGCGCGGCCTCGACGGCGTCCGTGCCCGCGGGGCTGCAGAACTGGATCTTGGCGGTGTCGGCGAACTCCGCGGGGAGGCTGTCGTACAAGCTGTCGACGAACGCCTCCTTGACCGGCGTCGTCACGTCGAGGGTGTGCATCGCCGCCCCGGTCTCCATCGTGTGCTCGATCGCCTCGACGACGACCGGGTGGTTGTGTCCGAGCGCGAGCGTGCCCGCGCCCGCGAGGCAGTCGTAGTAGGTGTTGCCGTCCATGTCCTCCAGTTCGATCCCCCGCGCCCGGCGGATCGCCATCGGCAGGCTCCGGGGGTAGGTCCGCGCGTTCGACTCGCGGGCGGCCTGCTGGCCGAGGAGCTCCTCGTTCGTCGCGTCGTCGTAGCTCATCGCCCCGTGCCTCCGCGGTCGTCGACCGTGGTCGCCGTCACGCCGCGAGGGAGAGCCG
>PXRR01000071.1:1459-17851 GCA_003021975.1 Halobacteriales archaeon QS_5_70_17
TCGTTGGGCCGCGGCCGCCGTAAGGCTATCCATCGTTCGAGCGCTGCCGTCCGCCGTCGCGGTCGGCGCCACCGTTCGAGCGGGCGACGCCACGCCCGCTCCGCTGTCTCACTTCTCGGTCGCGTTCGTCGGGCTCTCGCCCGCATTCCTCCCCCGATCGCCTTCGAACGACCGTGGCTCGGGGCCCTGCCGGACGCCCTCGATCTCCCCGGATTCGAGATCCACGATCGCCGCCCGTCCGCCGGCGACGGCATCAGGATGGTCGTCGCCTTCATCCGCCCGGAGCAGTTGGGCGACGTAAAGGCCGCCCTGGCGGAGGTCGGCGCGCCCAGCATCACGGTCACCAACGTCTCCGGTCGGGGGACCCAGCCCTCGAAGACCGGCCAGTGGCGCGGCGAGGAGTACGTCGTCGACCTCCACCAGAAGGTGAAAGTCGAGTGCGTCGTCGCCGACGTCCCCGCCGGCGACGTCGCGGAGGCCATCGCCGAGGCCGGCCGCACGGGCGATCCCGGAGACGGGAAGGTGTTCGTGATGCCCGTCGAGGACGCGCTCCAGATCCGCACCGGCGCGACCGGCCCCGAGGCGGTCTGACCCCTCGGCTCGCGTTTCCTTCGTCCGCCGGCGGTCCCCGCTGACCTCCGGTCTCTCCCCACCCCTCGCCCCCGCGGACCACGGACGGTTCCCGCGATGGTCCCGGGGTGTGGCCCGCGTGGCCGACTCAGTAACCTACTTTCCGGCGCCGGGCGAACGGGGCAGCATGGCTCGGAACCGCGAGAGCTCCCGCGACCTCTACGACCGGGCGCTGTCGGTGATGCCCGGCGGCGTCAACTCCTCGGTGCGGGCGACCCAACCCTACCCCACCTTCGTCCGGAAGGGCGACGGCGCTCACGTGATCGACCACGACGGCAACCGCTATCTCGACTACGTGATGGGCTACGGCCCGCTCCTGCTGGGCCACGACATGCCCGAGCGAGTCAGCGCCGCCGTCCAGCGGGCCGCCAGCGAGGGACCGATGTACGGCGCGCCCACGGAGGTCGAGGTCGACCTCGCGGAGTTCGTCGTCCGGCACGTCCCCAGCGTGGAGATGGTGCGGTTCGTCAACAGCGGAACGGAGGCGACGGTCTCGGCGGTCCGCCTCGCGCGCGGATACACCGGCCGGAACAAGATCGTCGTCATGCAGGGTGGGTACCACGGCGCCCAGGAGTCGACGCTCGTCGAGGGCGACCCCGACCACCCCCGCCCCTCGACCAGCGGGATCCCGCCGGCGTTCGCCCGGGAGACGCTGCCGGTGCCGTTCAACGACGAGCGTGCGCTCCGGGAGGTCTTCGAGGCCCACGGCGACGACATCGCCTGCGTGCTCACCGAACCAATCCTCGGGAACACGGGGATCGTCGCGCCCGAGACCGGCTACCACGAGACGATCCGGGAACTCTGTGACGACCACGGCGCGCTGTACGTCCTCGACGAGGTGATCACCGGCTTCCGGGTCGGCGGGCCGGGCTGCGCCCAGGGGAAACTCGGCGTGACGCCCGACCTGACGACCTTCGGAAAGATCGTCGGCGGCGGGTTCCCCGTCGGCGCCATCGGCGGGCGCGCGGAGGTCGTCGAGGAGTTCTCCCCGTCGGGCGACGTCTTCCAATCGGGGACGTTCTCCGGCCACCCGGTGACGATGGCCGCCGGGCTGGCGACGCTGCGCTACTGCGCCGAGAACGACGTCTACGGCCACGTGAACGACCTCGGCGAGCGCCTCCGCGAGGGGCTCGCAGAGGTCGTCGCCGACCGCGAACCCGGCTACACCGTCGTCGGCACCGACTCGATGTTCAAGCTGATCTTCTCGCGGAGCGACGCGCCCACCCAGGACGACCCCTGCAGCGGCGGCTGCACGCAGGACCCCTCCTGCGCGCGCTACGCGGCGTGTCCGAAGACCGGCGGCGACGTCGACGACGCCGAGACCCAGCGCTGGGAGCGGCTCTTCCGTCCGTTCATGGAAGAGCAGGGGATCCTGCTGCCGGCCAACCAGTTCGAGAGCCAGTTCGTCAGCTACGCCCACACCGAGGCGGACGTCGAGGAGACCCTCGAGGCGTACAAAGCGTTCTTCGAGTGACGGCGGCGCGACGCAGTCGGGGGGACGCCGGCTCCCGATCGACCGGGTCCGCGGTCGACCTCCGAGAGCGCCCGTGAGACGGGCACTCGCGCCGTGAGAAAGCTTATTCCGGCCGACGACCACCCAGGGCCATGTCGAGCCCTCCAGGCGAGCGGCGCGGACCGGACGAGCGGAGCGGACGCACCGAGCGACCCGGTCGGACCCGGGTCGACGCCGACGTCGACTCCCGGTGGTGGCTGGTCGTCGCCGCCGCGGCGGCGTTCTGGGCCGTCGCTTACGCCATCGGCGCGCTCTTCGCGCTGGTCGCCGTCATCGGCGTCTTCGGCGGCGCGTTCGTCGGCGGCTACGGCGGCCCGGTCTCCTTCCTCCCGGGTGCGTTCGGCCTCGCGGCCGTCCTGATCGTCCCGCTGGTCTTGGTCGGTCTGCTGGTGAGCCTGCTGTTGCCCGTCGCCCTCTATCTCGACAGCCAGGCTGTCGGCCGCGCCGGCGTGGGCTGGGAGCCCGACTCCGTCCTGTACGCCATCGCGGGAGTCGTCGGTCTGTTCGCACAGGGGCTACCGATCCAGCCCGCGGTCGCGCTGTACTACCTCTACCGCCGCCACGAGCACGTCGGCGTGCCCTGACGCACGCGGTCCGCGACGGCGCCGTCCGCTGTCCGCCGTCCCCGACCGCTGGACGCGCCTATAGAACCCCTTTTCACCTCGCGCGGCCGACCCGGAGGTATGAGCACATCGACGCTCCGCCTCGCAACGCGGGGGTCGGCGCTGGCCTTACGCCAGGCCGCCACCGTCCGGGAGGCCCTCGAGGGGCGCCGGCGGACGGTCGAACTCGTCGAGGTGGAGACCCGGGGGGACCAGCTGCGCGACGAACTCATCCACCGGCTGGGGAAGACCGGCGCGTTCGTCCGCGCGCTCGACGAGCAGGTGCTGGCGGGCGACGTCGACGCCGCCGTCCACTCGATGAAAGACGTCCCCACGGAGTTCCCCGAGGACCTGGTGGTCGCCGGGGTGCCCCGGCGCGCCAGCGCCCGGGACGTGCTGGTGACGCCCGACGGCCGCCCGCTGGCGGACCTGCCGGAGGGCGCCGTCGTCGGCACCTCCAGCCTCCGGCGCGGGGCGCAACTGCGCGCCGAGCGCCCCGACCTGACCGTCGACCCGCTGCGGGGGAACGTCGACACCCGACTGGAGAAGCTGCTCGCGCCCGGCCTCCAGCGCGAGCACGAGCGGCGCCTGGAGGCCGCCGAGAGCGACGAGAGCGACGAGGGCAAGGAGGGCGGCGAGTCCTTCGAGCGCACCCCCGAGCAGTGGTTCGACGACCTCGACGAACTCCGCCGGCGCGCGCTCGAACGCGAGGTCGAGACGGAGTGCGACGCGATCGTCCTCGCGGAGGCGGGCCTCGACCGCGCCGGGCTAGCCGACGCCGTCGAGTACCGGCGGCTCGCACCGGAGCAGTTCGTCCCCGCGCCGGGCCAGGGCGCGCTGGCGGTGACCGCCCGGGACGGCGAGACCGCCGACCTGCTGCGCGACCGGCTCGACCACCCGCCGACGCGGGTGTGCGCGACCGTCGAGCGGACCGTCCTGAGCGAACTCGGGGGCGGCTGCGTCGCGCCCATCGGCGTCCACGCCCGCCTGCAGGGCGCCCACGTCGCCGGTCGACGACGAGCGCCGCGAGCCCAAACGCGAGGGGGCCGAGGAATGAGCGACGACGCTCCGCCCGCGACCGACGGCGGCGGCAACGCCGACGCCGATTCGGGGGACGGTGACGCCGGTCGGGCCGCAGCCCTCGGAACGGACGTCGCCGCCCCCGCGCCCGGGACGGTCTACCTCGTCGGCAGCGGTCCCGGCGACCCCGACCTGCTGACCGTGAAGGCCCGCCGACTGCTCGCGGAGGCCGACGTCGTCCTCCACGACAAGCTCCCCGGACCGGAGATCATCGGCCTGATCGACGAGGAGCGCCGGGAGGACGTCGGCAAGCGCGCCGGCGGCGACCGCACGAAGCAGGCCTACACCAACGACCGCCTCGTGGAACTCGCCCGCGAGGGGAAGTCGGTCGTCCGGCTGAAGGGCGGCGACCCGTTCGTCTTCGGGCGGGGGGGCGAGGAGGCCGAGCACCTCGCGGGCGAGGGGGTCGACTTCGAGGTCGTTCCCGGGATCACCTCGGCGGTCGCCGGTCCGGCGGTGGCGGGCATCCCCGTCACCCACCGCGATCACGCCTCCAGCGTGACGTTCGTCACCGGTCACGAGGACCCCACCAAGGACGAGTCCGCGGTCGACTGGGGGGCGCTGGCGGCGACCGGCGGGACGCTGGTCGTGCTGATGGGCGTCGGGAAACTCCCCCAGTACGCCCGCGCGCTCCGCGAGGCGGGGATGGACCCCGGGACGCCGCTGGCGCTGGTCGAGCGGGCCACCTGGCCCGACCAGCGGGTCGCGCTCGGAACGCTCGGCGACGCCGTCGGCGTCCGCGACCGGGCGGGGATCGAGCCGCCCGCGATCACCGTGATCGGCGAGGTGGCCGCGACACGCGAGCGGGTCCGGGAGTTCCTCGTCAACGAGCGCGCCCCGGAGGCGGAGGAGCCGTGACGCGGCCCCTGCGCCGGTCCGGACCGCTCAGCCCGCCCGGGGGTGTGCGGTAGATGGCCGGCCGCGAGCCGACCGTCGCCGTCTTCCGCCCCGACGACGAGCGCCTGGCCGAGGCCGTCGAGTACCTGGAGTCGCTGGGCGCCGAGGCCGTCGGCGATCCGATGCTGGCCGTCGAGCCGACCGGCGCGACGCCCCGCCCGGACGCCGACTACGCGGTCCTGACGAGCAAGACGGGCGTCGAACTCGCCGCCGAGGGCGGGTGGGACGCCGACGGGACGACCGTCTGTGCGATCGGGGAGTCGACCGCCGACGCGCTCCGCGAGCGCGGCTACGAGGTGGACGTGGTCCCCCAAGAGTTCTCCTCGGCGGGGCTGGTCGGGGCGCTCGCGGACCGGGTCGACGGCGCGCGCGCGGAGGTCGCCCGCTCGGATCACGGGTCGGCCGTGCTGACCGACGGCCTAACCGACGCCGGCGGGTACGTCCACGAGACGGTGCTCTACCGGCTGGTCCGACCGGAGGGCGCCGGCGAGTCGGTCGACCTGGCGGCGGCCGGCGACCTCGACGCGGCGCTGTTCACCTCCTCGCTGACCGTCGAGCACTTCCTCGAGGCGGCCGCCGACCGCGACGTCCGCGAGGCGGCCCTCTCGGGACTCGACGGCGCCGTCGTGGGTGCCATCGGCGCGCCGACCCGCGAGACCGCCGAGGAACGCGGCGTCGACGTCGACGTCGTCCCCCCGACCGCCGAGTTCGAGGGGCTGGCCGACGCGGTCGCGGACGCGCTCCGGTAGCCGCGCGTCCGGACGCTTATATCCCAGAGGGAGTTACGGATCCCCGGATGAGTTCCGCCCCCGTACCCGACCTCGCGGAGCGGGCCGACGCCTGCGCCGACGTGCTTCGCGAGGCCGACGAGGTGTTGCTCGCCTCCCACATCGACGCCGACGGCCTCACGAGCGCCGCCGTGGCGAGTACCGCCCTCGAGCGGGCGGAGATCCCCTTCGAGGCGGTCTTCAAGAACCAGCTCGACGCCCACGAGATCGCGACGATCGCCGAGACCGACTACGAGACCGTCCTGTTCACCGACTTCGGCAGCGGGCAGCTAGACGACATCGCGCGCCACGAGCGGGCGGGCGACTTCACGCCCGTCGTCGCCGACCACCACCAGCCCGCGGACGCCGAGACGCGATACCACCTCAACCCCCTCCTGGAGGGGATCAACGGCGCCTCCGAACTCTCCGGCGCGGGCGCGGCGTACGTGCTCGCCCGGGCGCTCGAAGGCGACGAGGGCGACAACCGGGACCTCGCCGCGCTGGCAGTCGTCGGCGCCGTCGGGGACATGCAGGCCAGTGGGGGGGAGCTTCGGGGGGCCAACGCGGCCGTCGTCGAGGAGGGCTGCGAGGCGGGCGTGCTCCGCGAGGCGACCGACCTCGCGCTGTACGGCCGTCAGACGCGTCCGCTACCGAAGCTACTGGAGTACTCCAGCGACGTGTTCATCCCGGGGATCTCCAACAGCGAGTCCGGCAGCGTCGAGTTCCTCTCGGGGCTCGACGTCGACCTCCGAGCGCCGGGCGGGGGAGAGTGGCGGACCTGGGTCGACCTCGCGCCCGGCGAGCGCCGCACCGTCGCCAGCGCGCTCGTCCGCCACGCCATCCAGCGGGGCGTGCCGGCCCCGAAGATCGAGGGGCTGATCGGCACCACCTACACCCTGCTCGGGGAACCCGAGGGGACCGAACTGCGGGACGCCAGCGAGTTCTCGACGCTGCTGAACGCGACGGCGCGCTACGAGCGCGCCGACGTCGGCCTCGCGGTCTGTCTGGGCGACCGCGACGGCGCGCTCGACCGGGCGCGGCACCTGCTCCGGACTCACCGGCGCAACCTCTCGGAAGGACTCCAGTGGGTCAAAGAGGAGGGCGTCACCCGGGAGGAGCACGTCCAGTGGTTCGACGCCGGCGACCGGATCCGCGAGACCATCGTCGGCATCGTCGCCGGGATGGCGGTCGGGAGCGACGGGATCGACCGAGGGGTGCCCATCGTCGCATTCGCCCGGAAGAACGACGAGGAGACGAAAGTCTCCGGCCGCGGGACGCCCTCGCTGGTCCGGTCCGGGCTGGACCTCTCCGCGGTGATGAGCGAGGCCGCAAGCGCCGTCGGCGGCAAGGGCGGCGGCCACGACGTCGCCGCCGGCGCGACCATCCCCGCGGGCCGCGAGCGGGAGTTCGTCGACTGCGCCGACCGGATCGTCGGCGACCAGCTCGGCTGAGTACGCTCCTCCGCGAGTTCGACGGTCGCCGACAGCCCTCTCTGCGCCACGCGATACACCGAATGACGATATACGAAACCCCGTCGAGCCGAGGTGCGGATCGGTTCCGACGGCGCCTCGGCGGTACTCGTCGCGCTCTCGAAGATCCATCCGCCGGGCGTTAGAAGCCGTCTGCCGAACGGAGGACGCATATCCGTCACTGCCCGAACGACTTATTTGACTGCTCGGAGCAGCGTACGGACGTGACGGATCCCGATTTCGACGACTCCGACCGTGAGCATATGCGGAGGGCCTTCGAACTCGCTCGCGAGGCCGCTGACCGTGGTGATCGACCGTTCGGTACGGTGCTCGTCCGCGACGGTACGGTCGTCATGGCTGACTCGAACCGTGTAGTTACGGAGAACGATATCCGTCGCCATCCCGAACTCCACCTCGCGTACCGTGCGTGTCGAGAACTCGCTCCGGACGAACGTGCCGGGACGGTCATGTATACGAGCACGGAGCCGTGCCCGATGTGTGCTGGTGGGATGGTCGAAGCTGGATTCGACCGGATCGTCTACAGCGTCGGCGGCGACGAGATCGCGGAGTTCACCGGCAACGAGCCGTCGGTCCGGTCGGCGGAGATTCTCGACGGCGTCAGTGACGTCGTCGGTCCCGTACTGAACGACGAAGGACGCCGGCTCCACGACGAGTTCGACTGGTGATCCCGGGGTCGGCGAGATCGGCGGCCACTGCGTTTCGAACCGGGGCGGCCGAGGAGTCCGAGTAGGCGCGTCTCCATCGGAGGGACACATCGCCCGGAGCGATCCACCAGATCTCACCGCCGCCGGGATCCGAGCGCCGTCAGATCGTGACGGCGCCAGAGTCCGGTGCCGTTTTGGCGCCGTTGGCTCAGCTCCCTGCGAACCCTTCGTGTCGGTCGTGCTCCGAGCGTCGACGCCGTCCGATCCGTTTTCGAATCCCCTCCCGGTCGCCCGGAGAGCGACTTTTTGTCGGCGGCGCTCCTTGCTCGCCCATGGCCGATGTTCCGCCCGAGGTGGAGGAGCTGCTAACGAGCGAGCCCCTGACGGCGTTTCTCGCGACGAGTACGGACGATCGCCCGCACGTCGCACCCGTCTGGTACGACTACCGCGGGGGGCGAATCGAACTGCTGACCACCGGGCGGAAACTCGCCAACATCCGGGAGAACCCGCGGGTCGCGCTGTCCGTTCAGAAAGTCCGCGGGGGCGACCCCGAGTGGATGGTGACGCTGCGCGGCACCGCCACCGTCGTCGACGACGAGGAGGCGACGCTGGCGGCGACCCGCCGGATCAACCGGAAGTACGGCGCCAGCGAAGACGCCTGGTCGGGGAACAGGCTCGTCCACGTCGACGTCGGGTCCGCGAGTTACCGGACGTACTGAGCACGTCGACGGTTCTCTCATCGCCCCGGCGGTCGAACGTGTCCGTCGCAAGCGCACACGGATAGCGTGACGGCCGACGCGCTCCCCGCCGGAGTGACCGGCACCGATCGGTCCGCAGGGCAAATTCGATATCGCGACATGAGATTTACGGCTCCCGACCGTCCGCTTTTTCACCGCCTGTGCGGAATCCCTCCCATGGCCGAGTTCGACCCCAAGACCTTCGAGGAGGAGAAGTACACGGAGCACTTCACCGAACTGCAGGAGTCGTACAAGCGGGCGTTCGACCGAATGAACGACCGGTTCGACTCCGAACTGGTCCACGCCATCGACCAGCAGGTGCTCAACGAGAGCGAACCGGTCTACGAGGACGGCGAGTTCCGGATCGAACTCCCCGATGACCCCTACGACCGGCTCTCGGGGGTCATCGTCGAGCGCGAGCGGTTCGAGAGGGTCCTCGAGGAGTACGTCGAGACGCTCCGCGAGGAACTCTCCGCGACCTTCGAGGAGGCGTGACTACCAAACACCTATACCCGCTCGTCCGCTACCCGGAAATATGAGCACAGAGACGAAATCCGAGGACGACCTCCGCGAGGAGGTGACGAACTTCCTGCGTCGCAACTTCCCGCAGATCCAGATGCACGGGGGAAGCGCCTCCATCACGAACCTCGACCCGGAAGAGGGGTCGGTCTCCCTCCAGCTCGGCGGCGCCTGCTCGGGGTGTGGCATCTCCCCGATGACGATCCAGGCGATCAAGAGCCGGATGACGAAGGAGATCCCCGAGATCAGTCAGGTCCACGCCGACACCGGCATGGACGACGGCGGCCACGGCGGCGGCATGTCGCCCTCGTTCCCCGGCGAGAGCCGGGGCGGCGACCTCGGCGGCGAGGACGACGAAGGCCCCGAAGCGCCCTTCTAACGCGCTCGACGCGGCTTCTCACCGGAGATCCCGGTCGCGCTCCCACGCCCGCACCAGCCCCGCGAGCGTCTCGTTGACGGGGGCGTCGATCCGGCCGGCGACCGCGCCGTTGATGCTGTCGACCTCGGTCCGGCGGCCGGCCTCGCGGTCCTGACACATCGACGAGCGGTTGCGCGCCGTCGCGTTCGCGACTCGCCGGAGGGCCGCAACGGCCCGGTCGCCCGGCAGATCGACGCCGTCGGCCCGGGCCGCGCGGGCGGTCTCGCGGGCGGCGGCGGCCGCAACCGACGCGCCCGGCCCCTCGCGGAGCGCGCCGTTCGCGACGCCGGCCAGCGCCGTCGTCGCGTTGATCCCGGCGTTGACGGCCAGTTTCTCCCAGAGGCGGCGGGGCATGTCTTCCGCGACAGTCGTCGCGAGGCCGGCCGCCTCGAAGGCCTGCCCCACTCGATCGGCGGCCGCCGACCGCCCGCCCTCGCGGGGACCGAGCGCGATCTCCCCGCCCCCGGTACACTCGACGCGGCCCGGGTCCACCAGGCGAGCGCCGTAGGTGCAGGTCCCGGCGAGGACCGGCGCCTCGACGCACCCGGCGAGGACCGCCTCGTTGTCGAGGCCGTTCTGCAGGGAGAGAACGCAGTCCGGCCGGCGATCCGCGAGCGCGCGGGCCGCCCCGGCGGTGTCGAAGGCCTTCACTGTCACGACCGCGAGGTCGGCCCGGTCGGGGGCCCTCGTCGCTGCCGACGGAGAGACGGTCGCTTCGACGGCGCCGGTGATCCGCAGACCGTCGGCCCGGACGCGGCCGACGTGGGGCTCCCGGCCGACGAGCGTCACGTCGTGGGTCCGGGCCAGCAGGCCGCCGACGAGGCTCCCCAGGCTTCCCGCCCCGTAGATCACCACCTCCATATCCGTGTTACCCGGGTCGAACACCTCAGTCTTCCGTCGAGAGGCGATCGTCGGGTAGCCATCGCGCGGAACAGTCTCGAAAAATATTGTCCCTCTGCACTGTGTCCGAAAACGACGTATTCGCCGGGCAGCCGGCCGCTACCCCGCGCGTTCCGGTGCGATGACACCTACCGTTATAACAGATGCGTCCATACGTCCGGTACATGCCCGAGTGCCAGAACTGCAGTTCTTTCGTGACGGCAGCGTACGTGCGGGTGTTCACACCGGACGGCGTCGAGGAACCCCGAGTGTGCCCCAACTGCGAGGACAAGATCAGGGACGGGGCGGACGTCCGCGAGGCCCGCTCGACGCGACGGCTATAGGTATCCCTTCGCTTTCCCCAGCGCCTCGTCGGCCCGGTCGGGATCGCGCGCCTCCGCGAACACGCGCACCAGGGGCTGGGTCCCGCTCGCGCGCACGAGGAACCACGCGTCCCCGAGGTCGACCCGGACGCCGTCGACGGTCGTCGCGTCGTCGTACTCCGCGAGCGCGTCCTCGCGGACCGACGCCATCACGCTCTCCTTTTCCTCGACCTCGACGTTCTCCTTGCGGATCTCGTAGCTCGGGATCTCGCTGACCCGGTCGGCCAGCGGCCGCTCGGCGGCCATCTCGACGAGCCGGCAGGCCGCCAGCGGGCCGTCGGGACAGAGCGTCTGCTCGGGCCAGATCCAGGCGCCGCTCTGCTCCCCGCCGAAGACCACCTCCCCCCCGACGGCCTCGGCGACGTGGACGTCGCCGACGGGCGTGCGCTCCACGCCGACGTCGCGCTCGGCGAGGTAGTCCTCGACGGCGAGGCTCACGTCGATGGGGTAGGCGACCCGCTGGCCGGGGTCGGCGGCGTCGGCCGCGAACAGCGCCAGCAGGGTGTCGCCGGCGACGAACTCGCCCTCGCCGGTGACCGCCATCATGCGGTCGGCGTCGCCGTCGTGAGCGACGCCGAGGTCGGCGTCGGTCGCGCCGACCAGCGCGGCCAGCGACGAGAGGCTCTCGGCGTCGGGTTCGCTGGGTCGCCCCGGGAACCGGCCGTCGGGCTGTGCGTTCAGCGTCTCGACGTCACAGCCCAGTTGCTGGAGCGCCTCGACCGTGACGCCGCCGGCGCCGTTGCCCACGTCGACGACGACCGACGGCGGGTCCGCGACGTCGACCGCGTCGACCAGCGCGGCGACGTGGCGGCCGTCGGCGGTGCCGGCGGTGCGGGCGCCCAGTCGGTCCCACGCCCGGAGCGCCGACGCGAAGTCGTCCTCCCGGAGGCGGCGTTCGATGGTCTCGCGCAGGTCGGCGTCGTAGGCCTGCCCGCTGGGCTGCCAGAGCTTCACCCCGTTGTCCTCGGGCGGGTTGTGGCTCGCGGTGACCATCACGCCGGCGTCGGCGTCCTCCCAGCCGACCGCGCGGGCGACGGTGGGCGTCGCCGCCTCCCCGAGGTCGACGACGTCGGTCCCCGTCTCTCGCAGGCCCGCCGTGAGCGCGTCTAGCAGGGTCCGCCCGCTGCCCCGGGGGTCCCGTCCCGTCACGACTCGATCGGCGTCCACGCCGACGGCCCGCCCCACCGAGAGCGCGAGTTCCCCGGTCACGACGTCGCCGACGGGGCCGCGGATGCCGCTGGTGCCGAACATGCCGGCTACCACACGAGGACCCTACATAGCTACTGCGTCTCGGAGCCGGAGAAGGGCCTCAGCGCCCCGACGCCTCGACACGCGTCGCCGGGAACGCGGGCGTCGAACCGGAGCGGGGGAGCTTTTCACGGCGGCGGGGTAATCCGGGGGCATGAAAGCCAGCGGGGGACGCGAGGCGGCCAAGCGCCGCGCCGGCGAGTCGGCGGCCGACCTCGTCGAGGACGGGATGATCGTCGGACTGGGGACGGGCAGCACCGCTGCCCACGCGATCCGGGCGCTGGGGCGGGCCGTCGACGCCGGCCTCAACGTCAGCGGCATCCCGACGTCCTACCAGTCCCGTGCGCTCGCCCGCGAGGTCGGGATCCCGCTGACGACGCTCGACGCGGCCCGGCCCGACATCGCCATCGACGGGGCCGACCAGGTGGCCGACGGCGACCTCATCAAGGGCGGCGGCGCGGCCCACGCCCGGGAGAAGGTCGTCGACGCCAGCGCCGACCGGTTCGTCGTCGTCGCCGACGAGACCAAGCGGGCGGCCGCTCTCGACCGGCCGGTCGCGGTCGAGGCGCTCCCCGACGCCGTCCCGGTCGTCGAGGACCGAGTCGCCGCCGCCGGCGGCGACCCCGCGCTCCGGTCGGCCGAGCGCAAGGACGGCCCCGTGGTGACCGACAACGGTAACCTCGTGCTCGACTGCGAGTTCGGCGCGATCGACGACCCGGCCGGTCTGGCAGCGTCGCTCGCGGGCGTCCCCGGCGTCGTGGCCCACGGCCTGTTCGTGGGGATGGCCGACGAGGTTCACGTCGGTGGCGACGGCGTGTCCGTCGAGCGGTACTGACGGCTCTGGCCGTGCAGTGAATAAAAATCGAGAACTGAAGCGCCCTACAGGTCGCGGGGCTGGACCGTCTTCCGGTCGTTCTCCTGGGCCCGCCGCGCTGCGTCGTCGAGGAGTTCGCGCACTTCCTCGTCGAGCGCGTCGTAGAAGTCGGAAGCCACGTTCATGTCATCCAGCGAGTCCTTGACTGCCGCTTTGACGATCAGGTCTGCCATACACGCTCTCGTTCTCACACTTCCTTTATAAACTTTCCCAAAGACCGGGCGTCTCGCCGGTGCTCGCGGGCTTTTCAGATCGGGAGTTCCGTGAGAGAAAGTCTCGGATCGTTCCGGGACGGCGAGTCCGGATTCGACGGGTACGTGTCCCTGGAGCGGTCAGGACGCGTATGCGCGAACTCCTGGAAGCCGTCGCGGCCGGTAACCTGTCGCCGGCGGCGGCGGAGGCGGAACTGCGGGGGTACGCCACCGGAGACGCGGGCCGGTTCGACGCCGCCCGGGTCGACCGCTCGGGCGTCCCCGAGGCCGTCCTCGCGGAGGGGAAGACCCCCGAGGAGGCGGCCGAGATGGCTGCGCTGGCCGTCGAGACGACCGACCGGGCGCTGGTCACCCGCGCCGACGACGCGACCGCGAGGGCGGTCCGCGAGCGGATCGCCGACCGCTTCCCCGGCGCGTCCGTCGCTCGCGACGCCCGCGCGCGGACGGTCGTCATCCACGGCGCCGACTACGACCCGCCCTCTCTCTCCGCCCGGGTCGGCGTCGTCACCGGCGGGACGGCCGACGCCGCGCCGGCCGGCGAGGCGGCCGTCGTTCTCCAGGAACTCGGGGCGTCGGTCGTCCGCGTCGAGGACGTGGGCGTGGCAGGGATCGACCGCCTGTTCGACCGCCTGCCGGAACTGCGGGAACTGGACGTCCTCGTGGTCGCGGCCGGCCGAGAGGGGGCGCTTCCGACGGTCCTCGCGGGTCTGGTCGACGTGCCGCTGATCGGCCTCCCCGTCGCCGCCGGCTACGGTTACGGCGGCAGCGGGGAGGCGGCGCTGGCGGGCATGCTCCAGTCGTGTGCGCCGCTGGCGGTCGTCAACATCGACGCCGGCTTCGCCGCCGCGGTCCACGCGGGCCTGATCGCCCGGGCGCTCGACGCCGAGTGGGCCGGCCGATCGGACAGCGAGTAGCCCGCCCTGTCAGCCATCTCACTATTTGACGAGGGGTATTTACGCGTCGAGAGGTAACCACGACTGCCGACGCGCCTGCGTCGGCGCAGTAATGGCCAAGTGCGACCACTGCAACGCGCACGTCTCGGAGCGCTTCGCCCGGGTGTTCGCCGACGAAACCGGGGAGATCCACGCCTGCCCGAGCTGTTCGGCGAACGCCGGAATCGCCGAAGTCTCCAGGGAGCGCGCACGCAATAAATGATGGCGACGGGCCATCGAACCGTGGTGAACGACCACCACGCGAAGCCCACCTTCCCGTGACTGCGACGCACTTCGTCTACGTCCTCCAGTGCGGCGACGGGACGCTCTACACCGGCTACACGACCGACGTCCAGCGCCGCCTCGCCGAACACCGCGACGACCGCGGAGCGAAGTACACCCGCGGCCGGGGGCCGCTCGACCTCGTCCACGTCGAGCGGTACGCGAGTCGCTCGGCCGCGATGTCCCGCGAACGCGAGATCAAGTCCCTCCGACGGGCGGAGAAAGACCGGCTGATCGACGGGAGCGCCGCGCCCGAGGGCGCGTCCCCGGAGGACACCGAGGGGGACGGCGACGCCGGCGGCAGCGGCTGAGCGTCCGTCTCTCGACCGGGGACCGAACGGGTCCGGTCGTCGACCGGAGGCCGCGGCGGTCCCGGACGCTCCTCTCCGTCCGGCGCTACTCCTCCCGCGCTACTTCCGCAACACGGGTCACGCCCGCGCGTGGGCGGCGACCTCCCGTCCGAGTTTCTCGACGCGGTCCGCCAGGGCCGGATCGACGAACTCCCCGTCGGCGTCGAACCGCTCGGACCCCCGCCGGATCCCGACCTGGTGGGGGATGACGTGACCGTGGACGCCCCGGACGGTGATCCGCATGTGATCGAGCGTCGACCCGTAGGAGCCGCCGCCGGCGACCGCCAGCAGGCCGACGACCGTCTCCTCGTACTCGTCGAAGCCGCAGTAGTCGTGGAAGTTCCGGAACGTCGAGGAGTACGAGCCGTGGTAGACCGGCGACCCCAGCAGGACGCCGTCGGCCTCCCGGACTCGCCGGAGCAGGTCGGTCGCCTCGCCCTGCTCGTCGGCGTCGACGTCGGGGTGGTACAGCGGCAGGTCGACCGCCCCGAGGTCGATCATCCCCGTCTCCGCGCCCGCGTCGGCGGCCGCGTCGAGGGCGTGTTCGAGCGCGAGCTTCGTGTAGCTACCCGATCGGCGGCTCCCGGAGACTGCGACGACGCGCGTCATCGGTCGGTGTTGGTCCCGACGGGCGAAAAGCGACGCGTTCCCGCGAAGGTCTGGTTTTTTCTCGCCCCGGGTGGATCCGTCGTGCATGGACGAGATATCGTTCGGGACGGACGGCTGGCGGGCCACCCTGGACACGTTCACCGAGGAGCGGGTCCGGATCGTCGGCCAGGCCGTCGCCGACTACCTCGCCGACACCGACGCGGGCGAGACCGTCGCGGTCGGCTACGACGCCCGCGATCACTCCCCGGGGTTCGCCGACGCGCTCGCGGACGTCCTCGCCGGCAACGGCTTCGACGTCCTGCTCTCCGAGTCGGACTGCCCGACGCCGGTCGTCGCCTGGACGATCACCGACCGCGACCTCGCCGGCGGGCTGATGCTCACTGCGAGCCACAACCCGCCGGAGTACAACGGCGTGAAGTTCCTCCCTGCCGACGGCGCGCCGGCGATGCCTGGCGTGACCGACGACCTCGAGTCGCGGCTGTCGCCCCCGGAGCAGCTGCCCGACGACGACCGCGGCGAGATCACCCCGACGGCGTTCACCGAGGAGTACCGCCGGCACGCGCTCGCGTTCGCCGACGCGGACCTGGGGGGGCTGACCGTCGCCTACGACGCGATGCACGGCAGCGGGCGGGGCGTCACCGACGACCTGCTGGGAGCGGCCGGCGCGACCGTCGACCGGTTGCGCTGTGCGGCCGCCGAGGGGTTCGGCGGCGTCTCCCCGGAGCCCAGCGCCGAGAAACTCCGCGACCTGATCGAGCGGGTCACGGACGGCGGCGCCGACCTCGGGTTCGCCAACGACGGCGACGCCGACCGGCTGGCGGTAGTCACGCCCGACCGGGGTCACCTCGACCCGAACGTGCTGTTCGCGGTGCTGTACGACTACCTGCTCGAGACCGGGAGCGGGCCGGCCGTCCGGACCGTCTCGACGACGTTCCTCATCGACCGGATCGCGGAGGACCACGGCCAGCGGGCCGTCGAAGTGCCGGTCGGGTTCAAGTGGGTCGCCGACGCCATGCGCGAGCACGACGCGCTGGTCGGCGGCGAGGAGTCGGGCGGGTTCGGCATCGCCGACCACCTCCGGAACAAGGACGGCGTGTTGCTGGCGCTCGTGCTCGCGGCCGCCCACGCCGAGCGCCCGATCGACGAGCGGGCCGACGACATCGCGGCCGCCTACGGCGAGATCCACCAGGACCGCGTCAGCGTCGACTGCCCCGACGACCGGAAGGCGTCCGTCCTCGAGAGCCTCGACGGGGACCTCCCCGACCGGATCGCCGGCGTCGCAGTCGAGGACGTGGGGACGAAAGACGGGTTCAAGATCTTCCTCGC
>PXRR01000071.1:17895-61719 GCA_003021975.1 Halobacteriales archaeon QS_5_70_17
GAGATCCGCCTGGAGCTCCGGCGGGAGATCGTCGAGCCGCGAGTGTGAATCCGCTCCGGGGACCGGGGCGGTCGCTCGCGGCGCGGACGGTTCGCAGGTTCCGGTACGCGCCCGGGTAGAGATAGAGACGAGGACGGGCGAGACGGACGACCCCTCCGGAGAACGGCTCGTTCCGGAACGGCGGTTCGCGGGTCCGCTACTCGGACAGAATCTAGAACGAATTCGCACCGAGTCCGGAGAGAGTCCGTACGGTTCTTGAAAAATCCCTTTTCGGGTCGTCTCCGTCGAATCGATCGCAATGTCCGAAACGACACGCCGCCGACTCCTGAAGGTCGCGGGCTCCACGACGATGGTCGCACTCACCGGGTGTTCGAGCACCGAGGAGACGGGGACGGAGCCTCAGATGACGAGACCACGGGGGACGGAGCGATGGAGGACGAGTCGATGGGAAACGAGTCCACCGAGGACGAGTCGATGGAGAACGAATCGATGGAAAACGAGTCGACGGACGATGACGGGTGACGCTCGGTCCCCCTGTGGATCACCCCCGACCTCGACCCCGACCGACACTGCCCGGCAGACCTCGCCGAGCGTTGATCGGGGCGTCGGGCAGTGTGCCGGTCGGGCGAGGGCTCCGGGATCGCCAGGTCGCCACCGAACCGGGGAAGACTGTGGTTGATACGGTTCGAGCACGGTAGTTACCGATGCACGTGTTACAGCACCTTCGAGACAGCGCATCGGTGACGCCCTCCGACCTCCTGTTCGCGGCGCTCGCCGGGGTCACTGGCGTGGCGGGATCGTACGCGGTCGCGGGCTACACGAGGCGGTTCGTCGTCGCGCCGATCGACGCAGCGGTGGTGCGGGCGACGCCGGGATCGATCGTCGCCTTCGTGATCCAGAACGTCGGCGAAGAGGGGCACTTCCTGCATATCGCGCTCTCGTTCGCCGTCGCGACCGGACTGCTCGCGGGCGCTGCGATCGTAGGGCTCTCCGTCGGACGGCGGTTCGGCCGGGACGCGATGGGCGTCGGTCTGGCCGGCGTCCTCGCGTGGGGGCTGACTGTTCTGATCACGGCGGAGCCGCTGCTCGCTGTCGGTGCCGCCGGGCCGGTAGCGGTGTTCACTGCCGCCGGCGCCGCGCCGCTCGCGCCGCCCGAACACGATCCGTCGCGGCGGCGTGCGCTCCTCTCCAGCGCGAGCGCGCTCGCCGTGCTCGGCGCGTCGCTCGGGCTCGGCCGACTGGCGCCCACCGACACCACCGGCGGCGAGGCCGAGGCGATGGACGACGAGGTGGCGGCGCTCATGGACGCGGCCGACGCGAGATCCCTCGATATCAGCGGCGACGTCCCGGGGCTCGTGAGTACGTTCGAGGAGTTCTACAACGTCGACATCGCGGAGTTCGATCCGGAGCTCTCGCCCGGCGACTGGTCGCTGACGATCACCGGCGAGGTCGACGAGGACCTGACCGTCTCCTTCGACGACCTGACCGACAGGCCCGTCGAGCGGCGGTTCGTCACGCTGCGGTGTGTCGGCGAGGACCTGAACGGGCGGAAGCTCGACAACGCCCTCTGGACCGGGACGCCGATCAAGCCGCTCCTGGAGGAGGTCGACCCGGAGGGCGAGTGCGGCTGTGCGATGCTCCGCGCGGAGGACGACTACTTCGTCCAGTTCCCGATCGAGGCTCTCGAGGACGCCTTCCTCGCCTGGGGGATGAACGGCCGGTCGCTCCCCAGGTCCCACGGCCACCCGGTGCGCGTTCTGGTCCCCGGACACTGGGGCGAGACGAACGTCAAGTGGCTCGACGAGATCGAACTCCTCGGCGAGGAGATGGACGGCTACTGGGAGCAACGCGGGTGGCACGGGACCGGCCCGGTGAACACCGTCGCCAAACTCTGGAGCGAGTCCCGGCTCGACGACGGGGCCGTCGAGGTCGCCGGCCACGCGTACGCCGGGACGCGAGGTATCGAGCGCGTGGAGGTCTCGACCGACGGCGGGGAGTCCTGGCGGGACGCGGACCTCTCGGACCCGCTCCCCGGGGACGACGTGTGGCGACAGTGGCGCCACGAGTTCGAAACCGACGGGGTGCACGACGTCGTGGTGCGAGCGACCGACGGCGAGGGGACCCGCCAGTCCCAGGAGCGGTCGGAATCGTTCCCCAGCGGGGCGACCGGCTGGGTCTCGGAGACGGTCGGCGAGTGATCCGCAGCGAGCGGTCGCCCGCCGGTCCGGCGAGTGTTCGAGCGACGGTCGGACGACCGCCCGGCGACGGCGGGCAGCGCTCGCGCCGTCCGACCGCCGACCGTCAGGACCGCCCTCCGCGGGCGGATCGCATTCCCACCAGTCGGTCGTCGTCCTCGTCGGTGACGGTGAATCCCGCGGCCTCGTAGAACTCCCGGACTGCCGGGCGGTAGTCGGCGGTGAGGTAGTCACACCGCTCGGCGGCGGCCTCGATCAGCCGTCGGCCGATCCCCTGATCGCGCCGCCGCCGCCGCACTGCGACGGCCTCGACGTGGCGCGTCTCGGGGCGGATCTCCTCGGGACGGGGGGCGAGTCCCCCGCGCTCGGGGCGGTCGAGGACGAGCGCGCCGACGATCCGGCCGCCGTCCTCGGCGACCAGCACGGCGTCGCCGGCCGCGATCCGGTCGGCGACGGTCTCGCCCTCGACGGCGAGCATGGCGCCGTCGAGGACGTTCATCACTGCCGCGAGGTCGCCCTCGCGGGCGGGTCGGACGGTCGGTCCACCGCCGTCACCAGTGCCCTCCTCGTTCGCGGCCTCGCTTTCGCGACCGCTCCCGTCGCTCTCGGATCCGGGCTCGGGTCCGGTGGGATCCTCGCCGGCGGTCACCCGCCCTTGACCAGCCGCAGCACTCGCACCGCCTCGACGTCTCCGTCGACGACGGCGTCGCCCGGCACGGGGCGGCCGTCGACGAGCGCCGACGCCTCGTGGTGGCTCAGGCCGACCGCCCGGAGCAGGTCGGCGTAGGTCGGCGGATCCCCGCCTTCGGGGAGTTCGACCTCGCGGGCGCCCTCGCCCACGACCTCGACTGTCACGCGCATACCGGAGGGAGGGAGAGGGCGGGTTTCAGCCTGTCGTCCCGGCGGGCGCTCTCGCGGTAGTTAAGTGACCCGCCCGACTGGCTCCCGTATGAGCGAGGCAGCCGACCCCGGGGCCGACGAGCGCGGTCGGGAGGTCTGGATCGAGAAGTACCGACCGCAGTCGCTGGCGGAGATGTTCGGCCAGGGGGCCATCGTCGACCGCCTCGAGAGTTACATCGCGAAAGACGACCTGCCACACCTCCTGTTCTCCGGACCCGCGGGCGTCGGCAAGACCACCGCGGCGACCTGCATCGCCAAGGAACTCTACGGCGAGGACTGGCGGGAGAACTTCCTGGAACTCAACGCCAGCGACCAGCGCGGGATCGACGTCGTCCGCGACCGCATCAAGAACTTCGCCCGGTCGTCGTTCGGCGGCTACAACTACCGGATCATCTTCCTCGACGAGGCCGACGCGCTCACCAGCGACGCGCAGTCGGCGCTGCGGCGCACCATGGAGCAGTTCTCGAACAACACCCGCTTCGTCCTCTCGTGTAACTACTCCAGCCAGATCATCGACCCCATCCAGTCGCGGTGCGCCGTCTTCCGGTTCTCGCCGCTCGACGACGAGGCGGTCGCCGATCAGGTCCGGGCTATCGCGGCCGAGGAGGACATCGAACTCACCGACGACGGGCTGGACGCGCTGGTCTACGCCGCCGGCGGCGACATGCGCAAGGCCATCAACGGGCTCCAGGCCGCGAGCGTCATGGGCGGGCCCGTCGACGAGGAGGCCGTGTACGCGATCACCTCCACCGCCCGCCCGGAGGTCATCCAGGAGATGGTCGACCGGGCGCTCGAGGGTGACTTCACCGCCGCGCGCTCGCAACTCGAGGTCCTGCTCGTCGAGGAAGGGATCGCCGGTGGAGACATCATCGACCAGCTACACCGCTCGGTCTGGGAGTTCGGGCTCGACGACCGGGAGGCCGTCCGCGTGATGGACCGGGTCGGCGAGGCCGACTACCGGATCACCGCGGGCGCGAACGAGCAGGTGCAACTCGAGGCGCTGTTGGCGTCGCTCGCACTCGAAGGCGAGACGTAGCCGCCGTCAGACCGCGGGACGGGGTCCGCTTCCGGTCCGGCGGTGCCCGGAGTCGCTCCGGCCGGTTTCGCTCGGTCCGGTCAGTTCAGCGTCCGGAACCCGTAGCTGAGGTACGCCGCGAAGGCGACCCAGGCGAGATACGGGAGCAACAGCACCCCGACGCGGCGGTCGGTCCGCCAGAAGGCAGCCGTCGTGGCGACGACGAGCGCGAGCAGGGCGACGACGACGATCAGCGCCCCGAAGACGGACTGCAGGCCGAAGAAGACCAGCGACCACGCGAAGTTCGCGGCCAGTTAGGCGACGAATAACCCGAGCGCCGGCCGGCGGGACGTTCCGGGCGCTGGCGTCCACCGGACCAGCCACGCGGCGATCCCCATCTGGGGGTACAGCGCCGTCCAGACGGGTCCGAACACCCAGTCGGGCGGTGCCAGCGCCGGTCGCGTCAGCGCCGGGTACCACGTCTCGACACCGGTCGCGGTCAGCGCAGCGGCGGTCAGTCCAATGAGTTCGCACGCCAGGATCGCTCCCGGGGCTGTCACGACTGGGCACTCGCGGACAGCGGTCGTCAGAGACCGAGCCATGGACCCGGTAGGCGCCCGGTCGACGTGTCGGTATGCACCGCAACGGGTCTCGGAGGACCGGACGCCGCCGCTCCCCGTGAACCGGCGCGTGCGGACCGCTCTCCCCGGATCGGGACGTTCGGAAGGGTTTTAGGCGATCATGGGCCAAAGAGGGACAATGAGTGAACTCGAGGAGGAGTACCGGCTGGAGTACTTCCGCGAGGAGGGGTTCACCCGCCGCGAGTGCGTCTCCTGTGGCGACCACTTCTGGAGTCGCCTCCCCGACCGGGAGACCTGCGGGGAGCCTCCCTGCGAGCAGTACGACTTCATCGACGATCCGGGCTTCGACGAGGAGTACGCGCTCGGGGAGATGCGCGAGGCGTTCCTCTCGTTTTTCGAGGAGCACGGCCACGAGCGCGTCGAGCCGTACCCCGTCGCCGCCGACCGGTGGCGCGACGACGTCCTGCTGACCCAGGCGTCGATCTACGACTTCCAGCCGCTCGTCACGAGCGGCCAGACGCCGCCGCCGGCCAACCCGCTGTGCATCTCCCAGCCGTGTATCCGGATGCAGGACATCGACAACGTGGGCAAGACCGGCCGGCACACGATGGCCTTCGAGATGATGGCCCACCACGCGTTCAACACCCGCGAGGACGCCGAGGAAGGGGAGTACGCCTACCACGGCGAGGTCTACTGGAAGGACCAGACGGTCCGGTATTGCGATCAGTTCTTCGAGTCGATGGGCGCCGACCTCTCGGACATCACCTACATCGAGGACCCGTGGGTGGGCGGGGGCAACGCCGGCCCGGCCATCGAGGTCATCTACCGGGGCGCCGAACTCGCCACGCTCGTGTTCATGTCGATGGAGCAGGACCCGGACGGCGAGTACCACATGAAGGACGGCAACCGGTACTCGAAGATGGACACGTACATCGTCGACACCGGCTACGGGCTGGAGCGCTGGACGTGGGTCTCCCAGGGGACCCCGACGGTGTACGAGGCCGTCTACCCCGACGCCATCGAGTTCCTGAAGGACAACGCCGGGGTCGACCTCGACGAGGACGACGAACGGCTGGTCCACCGGGCGGCGAAGCTAGCGGGCAACCTCGACATCGACGAGGCCGAGGACATGGAGACCGCCCGCGCGGACATCGCGGCCGAACTCGGCGTCGAGCGGGCCTACCTCGAGGAGCTGATGGCGCCCCTGGAGACGATCTACGCGATCGCCGACCACTGCCGGACGCTGGCGTACATGCTCGGCGACGGGATCGTCCCCTCCAGCGCCGGCTCTGGGTATCTCGCGCGGCTCGTGTTGCGCCGCACGAAGCGCCTCGTCGACGACGTCGGCGTCGACGCCCCGCTGGACGAACTCGTCGACATGCAGGCCGAGCGGCTGGGCTACGAGAACCGCGACACGATCCGCGACATGGTGCGCACGGAGATGGAGAAGTACCGCGAGACCCTCGACCGGGGCGGCCGGCGGGTCCGCCAGCTCGCAGACGAGTACGCCCAGCGCGGCGAGACGATCCCGCTGGAGGAGGTCGTCGAACTCTACGACTCTCACGGCATCCAGCCGGACATGGTCGAGGAGATCGCCGCCGAGCGCGGCGCGAGCGTCTCGATCCCGGACGACTTCTACTCGCGGGTCGCGGCCCGCCACGGCGGCGAGGACCTCTCGGCCGAGGGGGAGTCCGGCGACGAGCGGGTCGCCGACCTCCCAGAGACCGAGCGGCTCTACTACGACGATCAGGACCGCACGGAGTTCGAGGCGGTCGTGCTCGACGTCCTCGAGCGCGGGGACGAGGGGTACGACGTGGTGCTCGACCAGACGATGTTCTACCCCGAGGGCGGCGGACAGCCCGCCGACCACGGGACGCTCTCGACGGAGGACGCGACCGTCGAGGTGACCGACGTCCAGGTCCGGGATGGCGTCGTCCTCCACCGGACCGACGGTCCCGTCGGGAAGGGGAAGTTCGCCCGCGGGCAGATCGACGCGGCCCGGCGGCGCCGGCTGATGGCCCACCACACCGCGACCCACATCGTCGGCCACGCCGCCCGGCGGGTGCTCGGCGAGCACGTCCGGCAGGCCGGCGCCCAGAAGGGCGTCGACTCCTCGCGGCTCGACGTCCAGCACTACGAGCGGATCTCCCGCGAGGAGGTGAAGGCCATCGAGCGGGTCGCCAACTCCATCGTCACCGACAACACGGCCGTCACCCAGGAGTGGCCCGACCGCCACGAGGCCGAGGAGGAGTACGGCTTCGACCTCTACCAGGGGGGGATCCCGCCGGGAACGAACGTCCGCCTGATCCACGTCGACGAGGACGTCCAGGCGTGTGCGGGCACCCACGTCGCGCGGACGGGCGACGTCGGGGCGGTCAAAGTGCTCTCGACCGAGCGGGTCCAGGACGGCGTCGAGCGGATCACGTTCGCGGCCGGGGAGGCCGCCATCGAGGCTACCCAGCGCACCGAGGACGCCCTCTACGCCGCCGCCGAGGCGCTGGACGTCTCGCCGGCGGAGGTCCCCGACACCGCCGAGCGGTTCTTCGAGGAGTGGAAGGAGCGGGGCAAGCGCATCGAGGACCTGAAGGAGCAACTCGCCGAGGCCCGCGCCGAGGCCGGCGAGGGGGAGGAGGTCGACCTCGGCGGGACGACGGCGGTCGTCCAGCGCGTCGACGCCGACATGGACGAACTGCGCGCGACCGCCAACGCGCTCGTCCAGGAGGAGAGGATCGCCGTCCTGGGCTCCGGGCTCGACAGCGCGCAGTTCGTCGTCGCGGTCCCGGAGGGCGCCGGGGTCAACGCCGGCGAGGTGGTCGGCGAACTCGCCGGTCGGGTCGGCGGCGGCGGCGGCGGTCCGCCGGACTTCGCGCAGGGCGGCGGCCCCGACGTCGACGCCCTCGAGGACGCGCTGGCCGACGCGCCCGAGATCCTCAAGCAGAAGCGCAACGCGTGAACTCTCCCGCCTCACCGCTCGACTGACGGCTCGAGCGTGAGAGGCTCCCGCTTCGACGCGGTCTGGGGGACCAGATCGATCTCTACAGGGGGCTCGTCCGTCGCGCGCGCCGCACGCTCTTCGGTCGTCGCCCGGAGCGATGGAGTCGGCCGGGGAGGCGACCGTCCTCGATCGGTCCGGCGACGGGCGCTCGTCTGGATCGACTAGGCGGCGGCCGCCTCGGCGCTCCTCGAACGGGCGGCGACCGCAGCGGTACGACTGATCGCGTTCTCGGGGACGTCGGAGGGGTGGACCGTACGGCTGCGCGCCCGCGACCGCGGGGCCGTCGAGGCGTTCCGCGAGGCCTGTGCGGACGCGGGGATCGACCTCTCGCTCGACTGGCTCCGCTCGCTCCCCCGGGAGCGGAGCGGCGACCGCCCCTACGGGCTGACCGAGACGCAACTGGAGGGGCTGCTGGCGGTCTCCCGCGAGGGGTACTTCGAGGACCCCCGGGCGACCTCGCTGGAGGCGCTCGGCGAGCAGTTCGACGTCTCGGCGCGGGCCGTTTCCAAGCGGCTCCGGGGCGGTCTCGCGACGCTGATCGGCGAGGGACTCGCCGCCCGCGACCTTCGGTACCGAGCCACAGGCCCATCCGGCGGGCCTCCCTCGCCCTGACCGACGACGGGGAACGCATCGAATCCGCCATCCGGAGCCGAGTCAGCGACGGACCCCGACGGATACGAGGTCGGCGACCGGACCATCGCCGAGGCGATCGCGTCCGGCCTCGCCGAGACGCTCGGCGTGTCGCCGGTCGACCTCGACCCGCTCCACGAGTCAGTCGACCCGGACGCGCCCGACGCGCTCCTCGCCCGGGACGGAGCGCAGCCCCGCGTCAGCGTGAGCTTCGCCACGGACGGCTGTACGGTCGTCGTCACCGGCCGGGGGCGGATCCGGATTCGCGCCCGCGACGCCGGGGGGAAGAACGGGACCGGCGGACCGGCCCCCGCGAGCGCGGGAGCGTCCGGGACACCGGGGAACGCGAGCGGGTGTGACCGACAAGAGGTAAACCGTCGGCTCCCGCAGGTCGCCGCATGCCGACGGCGATCAACGACGGGGTCGAACTCCGCTACGAGACGGGGGGCGACGGCCCGACGGTTGCGTTCTGCAACGAGGTCGGGTACGGCGCGTGGCTCTGGGGGTGGCAGCACGGAGCGCTCGCGGGCCCCTACGAGGCGCTGGTCGCCGACCTCCGCGGGACCGGCCGGTCGGACGCTCCGGACGGCCCCTACGACGTGGCGACGCTGGTCGCCGACCTCGAGGCGGTGCTGGCCGACCACGGCGCCCGCCGCGTCCACCTCGTCGGCGCCGGTCTGGGGGGGATGGTCGCGCTCGAGCACGCCCGCGAGCACGGCCGCGCCCGGAGCGTCACGCTCCTCGGGAGCGCGCTCTCCGGCGACGCCGTCGACGGGGGGATGCTCGACGTGATGGGCGGCCGCGGTCCCGAGTCGCTCTCGCCGTGTTTCAGCGAGGAGTTCTTCCGCTCCCAGCGGGAGGTGATCGCCGGAATCGAGAAGTGGCGCGACGAGGAGGACGCCGGCGAGTCCGCCCGGGAGGCCCAGACCGCCGCGATGCTCGGTTACGACTGCCCGGCGCCCTACGAGATCGACCCCCCGGCGCTGGTCTGTCACGGGACCGACGATCCGGTCGTGGGGCCCGACGCCGGCCGGGACCTGGCGACTGCGCTGCCCGGCGCTCGCTTCGAGTCGCTGCCCGGCCGGCACCTCGCGTTCGTCGAGTCCTCGCGGGTGGCCAACGACGCCGTCGCCGCGTTCGTCGAGGAGCACGCCGGGCGCGGCGAGGCGTAACCGGACCCTCCGTCGAGCGACCGTCCGGCCCGGCGGTCCCTCGACCCTCGAATCTCGACCCCTCCGCTCAGAGGACCGCCCGGCGAACGGCGTCGGCGACGGTACTGGCGCGGGTCGCGTGCTCGTACTCGTCGCGGATGCCGTTGGTGACGTAGGCCACCCCGAGGTCGGCCTCGGGGTCCCCCCAGCCGACGATGCTGCCGAGGCCGCCGTGGCCGAAGACGCGCTCGGGGGCGAGCGTCCCGTACTTGTCTTGGACCTCGCCGGCGCGCTCGAAGCCCAGCGCGTAGCGCCGCGGGACGCCGAGCGTCCCGTCGCGCCCGACCCGGACCTGCCGTTCGAGCGCGCGCTCGACGGTCTCCTCGCTCAGCAGGCGGGTGCCGTCGAGTTCGCCGCCCCCGGCGAAGCAGGCGTAGAAGCGGGCCATGTCCCGCGCGGTGCCGACCCCCGTCGCGGCCGGGACGACCGCCCCCCGGACCGCGGGGTCGTTGAACGCCGCGGCGGCCTCGGCGTTGGTCATCGACTCCAGTCCGACCCCCGGCTCCCGGCACCGGTCGAACGGCTCGAAGCCGACGAGCGTGGCGACGTCGCCGTCGGCGCTGCCGATCGCGGTGTCGTCCATCCCCAGCGGGTCGAAGACGTGCTCGGCGGCGTACTCGTCGATCGGCGTTCCCGTGACCTGCCGGACGAGTTCGCCGACGATCCAGCCGTAGGTGAGCGCGTGGTAGGCCGCTGTCTCCCCCGGTTCGAACGCGAGGTCGGCGGCCTCGACGGACTCGCGGATCGCGTCCCAGTCCCGCCAGTCCTCCGGACGCTCGTCGACGTCCGCCGCCGGGAGGCCGGCCTGGTGGCTGAGGACGTGCCGGACGGTCACCTCCGCCTTCGCGGTGTCGGGGTCGGCGAACGACGGCCAGTGCTCGCGCACGCGGTCGTCGTAGCTCAGTCGTCCCTGATCGACTAGGCGGTGGAGGCAGGCCCCCGCGAACGGCTTCGTACACGAGAAGAGGACGTGCCGGCGGTCGCTCGTGGTCGGATCGCCGTCGGGGCCGGTGACGCCCCCGGCGAAGTCGACGACGCACTCGCCCTCGTGGTAGACCGCCAACTGGGCGCCGTGGTGGAGGCCGACGTCGAGGTGGTAGTCGAGGAACGACCGGAGGTCGTCGCGGGTACGCGCGGGCGCTGACATGGCCCTCCCTGCCGGTCGGAGGAGGAAATAGGTTACTGCGGCGAGTTCCCGCGATCCCCGTCGCCGGTCGCGGTCTCGCTCTCGGTCCCGGCGAGCGCAACGCACTTCAGCGGCGCCGAGCTAGCCGGCCGTGATGGAACGACTTCGAATCGTACTGCTCAACGCCGCCCACGACCCGGGGAACACGCGCCGGAACTTCCGACGGGAACTCGATGCCGACCTCGTGGAGTTCCACGTCGCCGACGGGGAGTTCCCGCCGCCCCTGGAGGCGACCGAGCCGGCGTCGGCGCCGTACGACGCCGTCGTCGTCACGGGCTCGCGGGCCTCCGCGTACTGGGAGGAGGGGTGGATCGACCGCGCCCGCCAGTGGGTGCGGTCGGCCCACGACATCGGACTGCCGATCCTGGGGGTCTGTTTCGGCCACCAGCTGCTCGCGGACGCGCTCGGCGGGACCGTCGAGTCGATGGACGGCTTCGAGATCGGCTACCGGTCGGTCAGTCGGACCGCCAAGACGCCCCTCTTGGAGGGGATCGACGACGACTTCACCGTCTTCACCACCCACGGCGACGCCGTGACCGTCCTCCCGGACGGCGCGGCGGTCTTCGCAGAGAACGAGTACGGGGTCCACGGCTTCCGGCTCGGAGACGCCTTCGGCGTCCAGTTCCACCCCGAGTACGACCGCGAGACCGCCCGCGAGGTGACCGCGGGCAAGGAGTTCCTCGGCGAGGAGCGGATCGACGGCGTCCTCGAAAGGATCACAGAGGAGAACTACCGGGCGGCCTGTGAGGCCAAGCGGCTGTTCGAAAACTTCACCGACTACGTCCGCGCCGCTCGGTCCGACGGGAAGGCGGACGCCGACGCGGACCACGCCCCCGTCTAGCGGGGCCGGAGGACCGCCCGGCTCCGGTATCGACCTCGACGGGGCGAAGCGAGGCCGACCGCGAGGTCTTCCGTGGCCGGAGGTTCGACTGGCCGGGGTGGGTCCGGTGCCCGCTACCGCCGTGCCAGTGTTTTTCCCCCCTGGGCACGCATGGAACGTATGCTCGATTACGTAGATCTCGAGGCGGACCTCGACGCCGAGGAGAAGATGATCCGGGACACCGCCCGGGAGTTCGTCGAGGACCGCGTCCGCCCCGACGTCGGCGACCACTGGATCGGGGGGACCTTCCCGACGGAGATCATCGAGGAGATGGGCGAACTGGGCTTTTACGCGCCGAACCTCGAGGGATACGGCTCCCCGAACGTCTCCGAGACCGCCTACGGCCTGCTGATGCAGGAACTGGAGGCCTGCGACTCGGGGCTGCGCTCGATGGCCAGCGTCCAGGGGGCGCTCGTGATGTACCCGATCCACGCCTTCGGCACCGAGGCCCAGAAGGAGGAGTGGCTGCCGAAGCTCGGCCGCGGCGAGGCCGTGGGCTGCTTCGGGCTGACCGAACCGGAGCACGGCTCGAACCCCACGGGGATGGAGACCAGCGCCGAGCGCGAGGACGACGGCTACGTCCTCGACGGTTCGAAGACCTGGATCACCAACTCCCCGATCGCGGACGTGGCCGTCGTCTGGGCGCGCGACCGCTCGGCCGAGGACGATCCGGTCCGGGGGTTCCTCGTCGAGACCGACCGCGACGGCGTCTCGACCAACAAGATCGACGAGAAGCTCTCGCTTCGCGCCTCGATCACCGGCGAGATCGGACTGAACGGCGTTTACGTCCCCGAGGCCAACGCCCTGGAGGTCGAGGGGATGAAAGGCCCGCTGTCGTGTCTCACGCAGGCCCGCTACGGCATCGCGTGGGGCGCGGTCGGCGCCGCCCGGGACTGCTTCGAGACCGCCCGCCAGTACGCGACCGACCGCGAGCAGTTCGGGGGCCCCATCGCCCGGTTCCAGCTGCAACAGCGGAAGCTCGCCGAGATGGCCTCCGAGATCACGACCAGTCAGCTGCTGGCCTACCGCCTCGCGGAACTCAAAGAGCGGGGAGACCTGCGCCCGGAACACGTCTCGATGGCCAAACGCAACAACGTTCGAATGGCCCGCGACCAGTCGCGGATCGCCCGGGAGATCCTCGGGGGCAACGGCATCACCGCCGACTACTCGCCGATGCGTCATATGGCCAACATGGAGACCGTCTACACCTACGAGGGGACCCACGACATCCACACGCTGATCCTCGGCGCCGACCTGACCGGGATCCCCGCGTTCGAGTAGTCGCCCCCGGTACCCCGGGGGCGCGGTCCGCCTCCGAGCGGTCGCCCCGGGGGGCGCCGAGCGGTCGGCCGCGTCGCTCTCGCGGTGCGGCGTCGAGCGACGGGCGGTCGCGCGTCAGTCCAGCGCCGACGAACTGACGACCCGACCCCACCACGCGCGGCGGTCGGCTCCCCAGCGGTAGAGGTCCTCCCGCAGGCGGGGGTACCCCGGGACCGACCGGAGGGCGCCGAACAGGAGGCCGACCGCGGGGTGAGTGCGCGCGAGGGCCTGCTCGATGGCCTCGCCGCAGGAGTAGACCGTGCGCCCGACGACGAGGTGGGCGCAGTTCTCGTAGCTCTCGGGCAGGCGCGCGCGCAGGTCCTCTGACTCGCGGTCGGTGTCGGCGTCCGCGAGGTCGGCGAACCCGATGGCCTCGACGGGCGCGTACCGCTCGGCCACGCGGGCACACCACGTGCAGAAACCGCAGTCGTCGTCGTACACCAGGCGGGCGACCATGCCGGCAGTACGGACCGCAGGCCAAAAAGCCCCGAGACGGCGGTCCGCGTCCGACCGCCCGGCGGGCCGTCGAGACGGGGCGGCCCCGCGCCCGCGGTTCCAGTGCGCGCGCTTAAGTGACCGAACGGACAACGCCGCCCATGGCCATCGACCCCGACTTCGAGGAGTCCCGCGAGCGACAGTCGGTGCGCGACTGTCTCGACATCGACGTCGACGCCGACTACGACGTCTGGGGTGACGTCGACGACCCGGAGCGCCTGGGGATCCACGGGACCCACGTGGCAGTCGACTTCGACATCTGCGACGGCTCCGGGCCGTGCCTGGAGAACTGCCCGGTCGACGTCTTCGAGTGGGTGGACACGCCCGGTCACCCCACGAGCGAGCGGAAGGCGGCGCCGGTCGACGAGGCGCAGTGCATCGACTGCATGCTCTGTGTCGACGTCTGTCCGGTCGACGCCATCGACGTCGACGCGACCCGGGAGTGAGAGAGCGCTCGCTCGAGGGTGGAGCACTCCGGGAGAAGCGGCGAGCGCGACCCGAGAGATCGGTGGACGGTCAGTCGAACCGGTCGGTCTCGAGTTCGCCCTCGAGGTCGTCGAGCCAGCCCTCGTCTTCGAGTTCGGTGAGGCATTCCCGGAAGTGCGTCCCGCAGAGCCCGACCTTCACGCCGCCGCGCTCGACGGCGATGTCCGCCTCGTCGTCGCAGTAGTGACACTGCATACCCACACGTGAGAGACGGCGCTACTGAACGTTTACGGGCGCGACCGCAGTGGCCGGGAGCGCGGGGTTTATAACCTGACCCGGTCGCGGAACGCCCGGTACTCCCGCCGGTCGAGGCCGGCCCGGCCGAGGCGGTCGTCGTGGGCGTCGCTGCCGCCGGTGATCGCGAGGCCGTGGCGGTCGATCGCCCGCTCGACCGGCCGGCGGTCGACCTCGCGGCCGTAGTCGTAGTGGTACTCGACGGCGTCGAGGTCGGCACAGAGCGCCAGCGCCGCCTCGGGGTCGTCGTAGCGGAGCGGGTGGGCCAGCGAGACCAGCCCGCAGGCCTCTCCGAGGAGGTCGACCCCGCGTTCGAACGACGGGATCGCCCGGGGCACGTAGCAGGGGCAGTCCCCGCCGATGAGGTGCTCGAAAGCGCCGTCGTAGTCGTAGGGGGCCGCGCTGCGCTCGACGGCCCGGGCGACGTGGGGGCGGCCGACGCCGGGTTCGAAGGCGACGTCGAGGTCGACCCCCTCGCGGGCCTCGATGCGGGCGACCATCTCGCGGGCGCGCTCGATCCGGTTCGACTGGATCCGGTCGAGTTCCGCAGCGAGCGCGTCGGACGGACGGGCGGCGTAGCCCAGCAGGTCGACCTCGCCGGCCCCGCTCTCGACCCGGAGCTCGATGCCGTGGACTACCGTGACCCCCTCCGCGTGGACGACGGGCGCGTCGAGGGCCGGATGGAGTCGGTCGTGGTCGGTGACGGCGACGACGCGGACGCCGGCCTCGCGGGCGGCCGACGGCAGCGCGTCGAGGTCGAGCGTCCCGTCGGAGTTGGCGGTGTGGACGTGCAGGTCCGCAACGACCATACGGCCTCTCGGCCCCGGAAGACCGTAACCCCGGCGGGAATCGCCGGGGTCCTTAATGAACGTCCCTTACCTTATATCGGGCCAAGGAGTTTATAGTGAAAGTTTATGAGGAATACCTGTCCCAGTTGATCCATGCGCCTGTTCACCGACGCGACCGAGAAGTTCGACGCGCACACCTACCCCGCGACCGTCGAGGACCTCGTCGAGGAGTACGGCGACCACGAGATGGACCTGCCGAACGGGTCGGAGACGGTCGGCGAGGCGCTCGACTCCATGGGCAGCGAGACCCTGCGGGACGCCGAGGACGCCCGCCTCGCGCTGTACAGCGCCGTCTCCAGCAAGGCCATCGGCCGGAAGAACTACTCCGACCGGGACCCGACGGCCATCGGCGAGGACGGTCCCGACCAGCTCTCGTTCTGAGCGCGGTCGGACGCGCGTCCGGTTCCGGCGTCGCTGCCGACCGGTCATCTCGGTTCGTTCACGAAAGCGGCTCTCGAAACCGCGACCGTCCAGCGCCGCGCACCGACAGCGCGACGCAGTGTGCGGTATCCGCCGGCGAAGCCTGCCGGACCCACGCGAGCGCGGCGGGCCGGTGTTCTCGGACCGGTTACAGCGAGCGGGGGTTCCGTGCGACCAGTTTCGGGGACGGCCTCCGCCGCAGCGAGTGGCGGGCGAGCCCCGACCCCGACCCGCAGTCCGGCCACGTCCGCTCTCCGCTGATCCGATTGCGCCGACGTCGAGACCGTCAGAGCCAGCGGACGGCGTCGCCGAGGTCGAAGGGGACGTCGCCGTGGCGGTAGGCCTCCGCGGAGCCGTTGGGTCGCAGTCGGTAGACCACGGCGGGGGCGTGGGCGACCGCCGGTCGCTCGGCGCGCACCGCGTTCCACTCGTCGTCGCGGAACGACGAACAGTCGACGAAGAGGACGGCCTCGGGGTGGGCGCGCAACTGGTCGTCGGTCTTCGCGTCGGCCGTCGCCCGCAGGGCAGCGATCGGGGTGTCAACCGTTCGGCGGGTCGGCGGGCCGGGGCGGGTCACCTTGACGAGGCGGTCCTCCGCCCGGGGCAGGGCCGACCGGGGGGCCTCGCGGACGCCCTCGCCGACGACGAAGTCGAGCGCGTGGCCGCTGTCGAGTTCGACCTCGGGGACGAACTCCTGGCCGGACTCGGCGAGGAGTTTCGCGACGTGGAACTCGGCCATCGACGCGCCCATCCGGACGAGGTCGACCTGCGGGCTGGTGCCGAGTTTCCCGGCCATCGTGTCCCGGTAGGCGTCGAGGACGCCGGTGTGGAAGAACGACTCGTAGAACGCGAGCACCCGGTCGCGGTCGGCGTCGGGGAAGCCGGCGTCGTGGTCCCGGAAGAACGCGCGGGTGCTCTCGCGGCCGTCCTTCGAGTGGAACACGGGCAGGAAGAACCAGCAGAGGTGTTCGTGGGCGGCCAGCCACGGGTCCTCCTCCTCGAGGTCGGCGAGCAGTTCGCGCTGCGCCCACCGCGCGATCCCGTAGGGCACCTCGTCGAAGTCGAACTTGTCGGTCCGCCAGAGCGCCTCCGGCGTCTCGGTGTTGCCGAGCCAGTAGGCGACGGGCCCGTCCGGCCCCGCCGCCTCGGGGTTCGCCGACCGCCAAGCGAACAGCGCGAAGTCCCCGTTCCCCATGTCGAAGCGGCGGCCGACGTACGACTCCGGCGGCGAGAACTGCCCCCGGCCGAGCGAGGCGCCGAACCGCTCCTCGAGGGGCGCGAGCAACTGCTGGCGGACCCGCTGTTCGGACCACGACTCGGTCGAGCGACGAAAGCGCAGTGGGCCTGCCACGTCCGTGTCTACGGACGCCACGGGTTACCGGTTACGGAACGGGCGGCCCACTTCACTGGACGCCCGCGGGGAACAACCCGAACGACCGTTACATTGATAATCGGGAACACGAAAGCTACTACATACCATGTCAATGGGTGCCTATGACGAAGACGAACACGAACGCCGCGAAGAGAAGGCCACGGCCGTAGACACGGACTTCGACGACCAGCGGGCCGAGTACCGCGGGAAAGTCGAGTACGAGTCCGGCGACTCCGCCGAGGCGCTGCTCGACCAGTTCAAGCAGATCAAGTCCCAGTAGCGCGCGCTCCTCTCGCCTGGACCGTCAACAACACCGCCGAGAGCCCCGCGACGGTCCAGACCGCGACGACGTGCCCGACGATCACGGCGACGATCAGCGACTGCTCGACGACAAACGGCAGGAGGAGCGACTGGACCGCGGCGAAGCCTACTACTTCGAGGTCCGACCGGCGGAGCGCCCGCGCCGTCGCCGGGTCGAAGCGGAACCGCGCCGAGCGCCACAGGGCCGCCACCGACGCCCACCAGGCGGTTCCGATCCGGTAACAGACGTCCCAGAGGATCAGCAGGGTGAGCGCGACCGCGGGCACCGGGGGCCGGGGACCCAGCAGCGTCTGGATCAGCGACGGCTCGCCGCGCTGGGGAGCGAACACGAACACCTCGGTCATCAGGGCGACGTACGCGAGCACCGCCAGGACCACCTCGATGCTCGACCCGAACAGGACCTGCCGGTAGGCCGCGGGGACGCGTTCCGCCCGGACCAGCGCCGAGATCCGCAGCATCGCGGCGCTCCCCAGCGCCGCGACGACCACCGCGGCCGTCCCCGCCGCCGCCGCCGTCCAGAGGTCGTAGTACCACGCCGCGATCACCACGCCCGCCTCGAAGGCGACGAGCTGGATGGCGACCGCCAGCGGCCGGGAGATGTCGATCCCGGGGATCGCGGCGACGATGCTCTCGTAGACCCACGCCTCGCCGAACTCCACTTCGCCGTCGCTCACTCCGGGACCTCCAGGCCCGCGTCGGCGACCCGGTCGGCGGGGTCGGACAGGGGGACCGACTCGCCGTCCAGCGCCCGCCTGACGGCGGTGTCGAAGTCGGTCAGTCCGACCGGCACCAGTCCCCTGATGCGGTCGTCCTCGACAACCATGGGGTTGTGCAGGCCGCCGATCAGGGGGCGTGCGACCCCCGCCGGTACGTCCGTCACCAGCCCGACCCAGTACGAGGAGAGCCGCGGCGAGAGGACGGGCACCGGAACGATCAGCGGCGTCCGTCCGGTCGCGATCCGGGCGGTCCGCTCGAGGATCTCCCGGTAGGTGAGGACCTCCGGGCCGCCGATCTCGAAGGTCTCGCCCGCCGTCGCCGGCACTCGGAGCACGCCGACGAGGTAGGCGATGACGTCGCCGACGGCCATGGGCTGACAGCGGGTCCGAACCCAGCGGGGCGTCACCATCACCGGGAGCCGCTGGGCGAGCTGGCGGATCATCTCGAAGCTCGCGGAGCCGTCGCCGACGACGATCGCCGCCCGGAGGGTCGTCAGGTCGAACGCCCCCTCGCCGAGGATGTACTCGACCTCGCGGCGCGAGCGGAGGTGCGGCGAGAGGCGGTCGCGCTCCTCGCCGAGACCGCCCAGGTAGACCACCCGCTCGACGCCGGCGGCGTCGGCGGCCTCGACGAAGTTGCGGGCCGCGCGGCGGTCGCGCTCGGCGAACTCGCGGCCCGACTGCATCGAGTGGACGAGGTAGTAGGCGGCCTCGACGCCCTCGAGGGCGGCCTCGAAGCTCCCCGGTTCGAGCAGGTCCCCCTCCGCGACGTCGACTCCCTCCGGGGGATCGTACCGGGAGGCGCCGCGGACGAGCGCGACGACGTCGTGGCCGGCCGCCGCGAGCCCGGGGACCAGTCGGCTGCCGACGAACCCGGTCGCCCCGGTGACGAGTACGCGCATGCGGGGTAGTCGTCCAGAGCCGGCTTAATTCCCGGGACGGCACGGCCCGACTGGGGAGCGGGGGGAAGGGGACCGGGGGAGGGCCGTTGGCCGGTCCGGGGACCGGTCGCGTCCGGGTCGGCCGGCACTTGGTCCTTCCGGCGGAGCTGGTAAAGCCGTGCCGTAGGATCAAACGCCGATTTGAGCGCCCCGCCAGAGTGAGGCGCGTCCGCGCCCTCGGATCCGTATGGCGACCGAACCCTGTGACGCCTGCGGCCGATCGGTTCGCATCGCCGGCGGCGTCGCCAACGTCTGGTCGTTCGAGACTGGCCCGTCCGGCGGGATGACGCTCGAACTGGTCGACGACAGCGAGCACTTCCTCTGTTTCGACTGCGTCGAGCGCCTCCCCGGGGACCGCGAGCCGACCCGCGAGGACGTGGCGGCGGTGGCCGCCGAACGCGAGCCCGGAGGGGATGACGGAGGCGGGGACGGAGAGTGATCCGGCGCGGCCGCCGCCCGCGGACCGGACCCGTCGCTCGAGGGCGGCAGTTTTAGGACCGCGCTCGCACACCACCGAACGTGAACCCCGCCCGCATCGAGGAGGAGTTCCCCGCGCCGTCGTACCGCGGCGCGCAGCGGCGGGCGCTGCGCGAGATCCGCGCGGCGTTCGAGGCGGGCAACGACGTCGTGCTGGTGCGCGCGCCCACCGGCAGCGGGAAGTCGCTGCTGGCCCGGGCGGTCGCCGGCTGCGCCCGCCGGCCGGGCGAGGCGGAGGCCAACGAACCGATCGGCGCCTACTACACTACCCCGCAGGTCTCCCAGCTCGACGACGTGGCCGCCGACCCGCTGCTGGAAGACCTCTCGGTCGTCCGGGGGAAGGGCAACTACTCGTGTATCCTCCCCGGCGAGACGACCACGCCGGTCGACCGCGCGCCCTGCGCCCGCGAGCGGGGCTTCGACTGCCCCGTGAAACACCGGTGTCCGTACTTCTCGGACCGGGACGTCGCCGCCGAGCGGCCCATCGCGGCGATGACGCTGGCGTACTTCATGCAGACCGCCGGCTCGGACGTCTTCGGGCGCCGGAACGTCGTCGTGATCGACGAGGCCCACGGCCTCGCGGAGTGGGCCGAGATGTACGCGACCATCGACCTGGGTCCCGACACCGTCCCGATGTGGGACGACCACCCCGCGCCCGAGGTCGAGGGCGTCGAGGCGGCCGCCGACTACGCCGAGGCGCTGGTCGACCGCTGCGAGCGCCGGCAGGCCGAACTGCGCGGGTCGGCCGAGCTCACCCCCAAGGAGGCGGCCGAGCGCGACCGCCTCGCGGAACTCGTCCGCGAACTGGAGTGGTTCGTCGCGGACGCCCGCGACCCCGAGAGCGCGACCACGTGGGTCGTCGACCAGCGCGAGCAGTCGCGGGTCGTCGTCAAGCCGATGGACCCCGGCCGGTATCTCAACCACACCGTCTGGGACCGCGGGGCGAAGTTCGCCCTGCTGTCGGCGACCATCCTCGACAGGGACGCGTTCTGCCGGGGGACGGGGCTGGACCCCGAGCGGGTCGCGCTCGTCGACGTCCCCCACACGTTCCCCGTCGAGCACCGGCCGCTGTACGACGTCACCCGCGGGAAGATGACCTACGAGGAGCGCGACGAGACGCTCCCGGCGGTCGCCCGCCTGCTCGTCCGGTTGATGCAGCGCCGCCCCAACGAGAAGGGACTGGTCCACGCCCACTCCTACGCCATCGCCGAGCGACTGGTCGACCGCCTGGCGGAGTTCGGCGTCGGCGGGCGGGTGCGGAGTCACGACCGCGAGACGCGGGACGCGGCGCTGAACTCCTGGAAACGGAGCGACGGGAACGACGTCTTCGTCTCCGTGAAGATGGAGGAGGCGCTCGACCTCGAGGGGGACCTCTGTCGCTGGCAGGTGCTGTGCAAGGCGCCCTACCCGAACACGCGGGACTCCCGAGTCGCCCGCCGCCTCGAGGACGACCAGTGGGGGTGGTACTACCGGACGGCGCTTCGGACGGTGATCCAGGCCTGCGGGCGGGTGGTGCGCGCGCCCGACGACCGCGGCGCGACCTACCTCGCGGACTCGTCACTGCTTGACCTCTTCGAGCGCGCCCGCGGGGCCATGCCGCCGTGGTTCGCCGAGCAGGTCGACCGGACGTCGAGGCCGGACCTGCCGGCGTTCGACCCCTCGGCGGCCATCGGCGGCCCCGACTCCGGATCGGAGGCCGACGGCCGCCGCTCGGGGTCCCGGCGCTCGCGGGGGAATACGGGCGGCAGCGCCAGCGGGAGCCACCCCCTCGACGACGTCTGGGGCTAGAGCAGCGCCACGAAGCCGACGACCGCCGAGGAGATCATCAGGAACGCCAGCAGCAGCGCGAGGACGCGTTGTCTGTCCATGCCCGACCGTTCTCGGCGGAGCGACCAAACGGTTTCGGGCCGCGCGCGGATCCCGGACCGGTCAGGCGCCGCCGAGGTCGTCGACGTCCTCCGGGAGGACGTGCAGGCCGGCGCGGCTCCGCAGGACGGGCACGGTGTCGGCCTCGGGGTCGAAGTAGGAGGGGCGGGCGGCGGTGGTCGCCTCGTAGGTCTCGGGGTCGAGCACCTGGACCGCGTGTTCGTCTTCGACGGTCACGACGGTCGCCTCGCCGGCGTCGTCGGCGTGTCCCAGCCGCCGGGCCTCGGGCGCGAGACCGTCCTCGCGGTCGGCCTCGTAGCGCTCGCCGGTCGTGAGGTACTGGCCCTTGAGGTTGCCCCGCGCGGAGCGCACCAGCACGGGGTCGTCGTCCGCGGGCTGGATGACCGTCCCGGCGGGGTACGGCGGCAGGCGGACGGCGTAGGTGACGCGGTAGGCCTCGTTGCCGTCCTCGTCTTCGGTGACGAGCGTCTCGGAGTCGCTGACCGACCCGCCGAACCGCCGCCGGATCCGGTCTGCGACGGCCCGGCCCAGCCCCGTCTCCGAGAGCTTGATGTCGACGCCGTCGGCGTGCTCGTCGATCTCGGAGACGAAGGCGTCGCGGTCGCCCGCGTCGGCCCGCTCGTCGACGTACGACTCGGCGATCCCGACCGCGCCGGCCACCTCCGCGTCCGTGGGCGTGCGGTCGTCGCCGCGCACCTGGACGACGGCGGCGTAGTAGTCGCCGGCGATCCGCGAGCAGCGCCCGCAGGTCTCCCGGGAGAAGCGCACGCGGACGTCGTGGTCGGCCTCGACGGCGGTCTCCCGGACGATTCCCGTGAAGTGACAGTGCATCGCGATCGTGTTCTCGTCGACCTGCTCCGGGTCGACCAGCCAGGAGACCTCGCGGGCGTCGACGTGGACGCCCAGCGCCTCGCGGGTCGCCTCGACGGCGACGTCGGTGTAGTCCTCGGCGCCGACGTCGACCCACCGCTCGCCGCGGTGGACGGCGCCACAGCGGGGACAGATCCGGACGTCGAGGGTCTCGGGGGCGTCCACGAGGTCGAAGTCGGCGAAGTAACAGGCGTCACAGAGGGTCGCCTGCCGGCCCGACGGGTCGCCGGGCAGCGGCTCGGCCCGCGGCTCGACGGGGTCGCCACAGCGGGGACAGAACTCCCCGGACGAAGACGAACTCATCGTCGGGGATAGCCGCCTCGCGCTGTTAAGTTCCGCGTGTCACCGGCCGTCACCCCCGGCGTTGAGGGCGCAGAGCCGCCGGAGGAGTTCGAGGGCGACGACGCCCGCGAGCGCGCGGGTCGCCGGGAGCGATCCCACGGCGACAGTCGCCGCCGGCGCCACGAGCGCCTCGACGGCCGCGAGCAGGGCCAGCGTGGCCAGCGGCACGGCGGTCACGGAGGCCACCCGGGCGAGGCGCGCGGCGGTCACCCCCAGCAGGTAGCGCGCCCGCTCGCGGGGGGTTCCCCCGCTCCCGTCGGGGGCGTCGCGCCCCGGTCGCTCGCCACGCTCGCGGGCGCGAGTCCGCTCGGGCGTCGATCGGTCGCTCACGGCCGATCACCGCAGGTCGACCGCCGACCAGGGGACCCGCTCCCCCGTCTTCTTGTCCAGCAGTTCCCAGTACTCCGGGTCGACGCCGTGCATCGCCGCGCAGGTCGAACACCAGAGGTGGTTGTTCGTCGGGTCCCAGTCGGTGTGGCCGTTCGGGCAGACGAACCGCCAGCGCGCGAGCGGGTCCGATCGGTCGACGACGACGCGACGGCGGGCGTCACCAGCGCCGCTTCCGTCTGCGCATCGCGTGGACGGTGGCATAGTTGCAGGTCAGCGGCGCCGGCATATTATACCGATTTCACGGGCGGGGTGAAACTGGCGCGATCCGCGAAAGTGCCCGAGTGCGGCGGGATTCGACCGGACGACGGGGCGCGGGCCCGCTGTCGACGACCGCCGGGCTTACGCCTGGTCGTCGCCGCTAGCGGGCGAAACGTCGGCGGCGCTCACTCGCTAACACGGGAGCGGAAGTGAAACCGCCCGGAACTATGGGGCGCGGTGTCGTGGACCGGCCATGGACATCGACAGCTTCGGATCGCGCCGCTCGACGGTGTACGCGCCGAGGGGGGTCGTAGCGACGAGCCAGCCGCTGGCCGCCCAGGCGGGGGTCCGCGCCCTCCGGGAGGGGGGCAACGCATTCGACGCGGCGGTCGCCACCGCCGCCGCGCTCAACGTCGTCGAACCGACCTCGACGGGGCTGGGCGGGGACGTCTTCGCGCTCTACCGGACGGCCGACGGCGAGGTCGGGGGGATGCGCTCGTGTGGCTACGCGCCCGCGGAGGCCACCCGCGAGCGCGTCCGGGAGGCTGTCGCCGGCGACGGCGACGCCGAGATGCCCGCGACCGGCCCCCACACCGTCACCGTCCCCGGGACTGCCCGGGGCTGGGAGCTGACCGTCGAGCGGTTCGGCGAGCGGTCGCTCGCGGCCGCGCTCGCCCCCGCGATCGAGTACGCCACCGACGGCTACCCCGTCAGCGAGGTGATCGCCAGCCACTGGACGAGCGCCGAGGACATCTTCGACGCCGAGAACGCCCGCGCTGCGTACCTCGTCGACGGCGAGCGCGCCCCGCGACCGGGCGAGGTCGTCTCTCTGGAGCGCCTGGGGGAGTCGCTGCGCCGGATCGCCGAGGAGGGTGCAGACGTCGTCTACGAGGGCGACATCGGCGAGGCCATCGTCGAGGAGGTCCGGTCGGCCGGCGGCTTCCTCTCGATGGAGGACATGGCGGCGTTCGAACCGGAACTCGTCGATCCCGTCTCGACGACGTACAACGGGGCGGAGGTGTTCGAACTCCCGCCGAACAATCAGGGGCTGATCGCGCTGGAGGCGCTCAACGTCGCGAGGGAACTCGACGCCGCCGATCACGAGGGCGTCGAGCGGATCCACCGCTTCGCGGAGGCGATGCAACTGGCCTTCCGCGACGGCCACCGCCACGTCACCGACCCCGACTTCGAGGACGTGCCGCCGCTGGCCTCCGAGGAGTGGGCCCGGAAGCGCGCCCGCGAGGTCGGGGAGGAGGCCGGCGACCACTCCTTCGGCGTTCCCGACGCCCACGCCGAGGACGCCGACACCGTCCTGCTGTGTGTCGCTGACGACGCGGGCAACGTCGTCTCGTACATCAACTCCCGGTTCGCGGGGTTCGGGTCCGGTCTGGTCGCCGGCGACACCGGCATCGCGCTCCAGAACCGCGGGGCCTCCTTCTCGCTCGACGACGACCACCCGAACCGACTGGAACCGCGCAAGCGCCCCTTTCACACGCTCATCCCGGGCCTGCTGCGGTTCGACGACGACGACTGGGCGGCCTTCGGCGTCATGGGCGGGTACATGCAGCCCCAGGGCCACCTCCAGGTCGTCTCGAACCTCGTCGACGAGGGGATGACCCTCCAGGAGGCCCTGGACGCGCCGCGGTGGCGCTACCGGCAGTCGGGGCGACTGGCCGTCGAGACGCGAGTCCCAGACCGGATCCAGAACGGCCTCGCGCGGCGGGATCACGACCTCTCGGTGCTCCCGCCGGCGATGTTCGGCGGGGCGCAGATCGCGCGCAACGACGGCGGCGTGCTCTCGGCGGCGACCGAACCCCGAAAGGACGGCAACGCCGAGGGGTTCTGATCGGTTCTCTGGCGACGCCCGGCGACGGGTGGTACACTCGACCGCCGCCGGCCGGCGCGCGGACGGTGAGCTTTAACTCCTCGATAGCGTAGTCCCCTGCATGCAGTGGAAACCGGACTGGGGACTGCGTGGGCGGATGGTGCTCACCATGTTCCTGCTCTTCGTCCTCTACGTCGTCTTCTTCGGCGTCATCGTCGGCTACTCCGGGAGCCTGACCCTCGCCGTGCTGTTCATGGGCGGCTTCTCGTTCGTCCAGTTCTTCTTCAGCGACAAGCTGGCGCTGTACTCGATGGGGGCGAGCGAGGTCAGCGAGGACGAGTACCCCGAACTCCACGCGATGGTCTCGCGGCTCTGCCAGCAGGCCGACCTCCCGAAGCCGAAAGTCGCCGTCGCCGACTCGCGGACGCCCAACGCCTTCGCGACCGGCCGCTCCCAGAAGAACGCCGCGGTCTGCGTCACGACGGGGCTGCTGCGCGCCCTCGATCAGGAGGAACTGGAGGGCGTGCTCGCCCACGAACTCGCGCACGTCAAGAACCGCGACGTGATGGTGATGACCATCGCCTCCTTCCTCTCGACGCTGGCCTTCCTCGTCGTGCGCTTCGGCTGGTGGTTCGGCGGCGACCGGCGCAACAACGGCGGCGTCTTCGTCGCCATCGCCGTCTCGCTGGTCGTCTGGATCCTCTCGTTCCTCCTGATCCGGCTGCTCAGCCGGTACCGGGAGTTCGCCGCCGACCGCGGCGGGGCGGTCATCACCGGCAAGCCCGGCGCGCTCGCCAGCGCCCTGATGACCATCGACGGCACGATGGACCGCGTCCCGAAGGAGGACCTCCGCGACCAGGCCGAGATGAACGCGTTCTTCATCATCCCCATCAGGAGCGGCTTCGTCGGGCGACTGTTCTCGACTCACCCCAGCACCGAGAAGCGCGTCGAGCGGCTCCGCCGGCTCGAACGCGAACTCGAGACCTAGAGCGGCATCGGCCCGCTCCCGTCTGCGGCCCCCTCGTCGCCGCCGGACTGCTTCGCCCTACTCAGGAGCCCGGCGACCGGCTCGCGGTAGGTGAACCCCGGCACGACCCCCTCGACGTAGGTCCCCTCGACGTACTCCGCGATGGCCTTCGCTATCCCCGGCGCGCGGTCGGCGTTGCCGGACTCGAAGACGAACTCCGCGACCGCGTCGCACCCCTCCTCGCGCACGTCCAGTTCCTCGAGGTCGACGCGGTCTCGGACCGCGCCCGGCGCGTCCTCCAGGCGGAGTTCGTAGGTCTCGAACCACCCCTCCCGGAGGTTCGGGCCGACCGTCTCCTCGACGGCCGACTGCAGCGCGGGCGCCCGCACGACCAGCGCGTACCGGCTCGCCCAGTCGGCGTCGGCCCGCTCGGCGGTCACCCGCCCGTCGAAGGCCGTCGTCTCCAGTACGTACTCGCCGTCGTCGGCGCGGTAGGCGTCGTGGTCCTCGAAGGCCTCCCGGGCCTCACGAACCTCGTCGGTCATGTCCCCCGATAGGGGCAAAGCCCGGAAAAGCACATCGCGTGAGTGACGGCGTACGGACCGCCTCGGGACCCCGGCGGGGCGCTCGCGTCCGCTCGGCCCGGATTGCGGGAGGCGGGATTCGAACTACGCCGAGGCGGTCAGCCCTCGCTTCGCTCGGAGTGCGCGCTCCCCGTTTCGAATCCGAATATCGGCAGTACGACGCGAACCGACGTGAGCGCCGATCATGCGGGAGGTAGGATTCGAACCCACGAACACCTGAGTGAGCGGATCTTAAGTCCGCCGCCTTTGGCCGGACTCGGCCACTCCCGCGCGTGGGAGGCAAGGCGACCGCGCGACTAAACCCCACCGGACGACCGACCGGTCGCCGTCACGTATAATCCCGCGGGTCCGCTACGGGACGTGAACCGGTATGAACGACCGCGACGCCCACGAACGCCCCGACCGACACGGCTTCGACGCGAACCGGAGTTACCTCTCGGCGGCCGTCGGGCGAGTCGTTCCGGAGTCGGTCGTCCGCCGGGCGCTCCGGGTCGACGTCGAGACGGACCGCGAGCGATACGCCCCCGGCGACCCGATCGAGTTCACCGTCACCTTCCACAACCGGCTGCCGGTGCCCGTCAGCGTCCCGACCCCTCGCCGACGGCTCTGGGGGTGGACTCTCGACGGCGACCTGGAGGCCAGCGACGAACCCCGGTACAGCGGCGTCGAACCGTCCTCGTTTCCCTTCCGCGCCAACGAGCGGAAGGTGTTCCGGCACACCTGGAACGGCCTCCGCAAGCGGGTCGGCGAGCGGACGCGCTGGCGCCCGCTCGCCCCGGGCACCTACGAACTGACCGCCTTCGTGGCGACCGACGATCCCCGGCCGAGTGCGGCGACGACCGTCCGGATCGAGGCCGACTGAGCGGCCTCCCGGGAGCGGCCCTACCCGCGGATCGCGTCCCCGCGGCGCTCCCGCACTACTCCCGCTCGCCGGTGACGTCCTCCCGGTGGAGGTGGCAGGCGGAGAAGTGCCGGCCGTCGTCGTACTCGCGGTCGACCTCGTAGGCCGGCCGCTCCCGCGCGCAGATGCTCTTCTCGGCGAACTCGGCGGTGAGCCGTTCGTCGGCGGACTCCCACTCGCCCTCCAGGATCTCGTCGATACTCGTACGGACGATCTCGCCGGCCTCGCCAGCGGGGAACGCGTCCCCGAAGAAGCGCTCGCGGACGCTCGCCTCGTCGGTGGGCTCGAACGTCCGCCGGTCGACCGCGCGGACGAATCCCCGGACGTTGTCCCAGGCCGACTCGCGCATGTCGTACTCCCGCGGGGCGATCAGGCGCGGACAGCGCGTCCGGAACCGACAGCCGGAGGGCGGGTCGACGGGGCTGGGGACGTCGCCTTCGAGCACGCCCCGCTGGCCGCCCGACCGCGGGTCCGGGACGGGGATGGACTCCAGCAGCGCCCGCGTGTAGGGGTGCTGGGGGTTCTCGAACAGCTCGGTCTTGTCGGCGAGTTCGACGAGCTGACCGAGGTACATCACCGCGACACGGTCGGAGATGTGCCGGATGACCGAGAGGTCGTGGGCGATGAAGAGGTAGGTCAGCCCGAACTCCTCCTGGAGGTCCCGCATCGTGTTCAGCACCTGCGCCTGGATGGAGACGTCCAGCGCGCTCACCGGTTCGTCGCAGACGATGAAGTCGGGATTGACCGACAGCGCCCGCGCGAGGTTGATCCGCTGGCGCTGGCCGCCGGAGAACTGGTGGGGGTAGCGGTTGTAGTGCTGCGGGTCCAGTCCGACCTTCGACAGGAGTTCGCGGGTTCGCTGCTCGCGCTCCCCCTCGTAGAGGCCGTGGGCCCGCATCGGCTCCTCGACGATGGGGCCGACCTTCACCCGGGGGTCGAGACTCGACTGGGGGTCCTGGAAGATCATCTGCATGTCCTGGCGCTGCCGCCGGAGCCGCTCGCCCGAGAGGGCCGCGAGGTCCTCGCCCTTGAAGTAGACCCGGCCGTCGGTCGGCTCGACCAGCTGGAGGATGGTCCGCGCGAGCGTCGACTTCCCGCACCCTGACTCGCCGACCAGCCCCAGCGTCTCGCCTTTGGCGATCTCGAAGGAGACGTCGTCGACGGCCTTCACCTGAGTGGTCCCGAAGAGGCTCGCCAGGAACCCGCTCTCCTGGGTGAAGTACTTGGTCAGCCCCTCGACGCGCACCAGCGGCTCGCCGAAGGCCACCTCGTCGGCGCTTCGCTCGCCGGCGAGGGCCTCGCTCTCACTCACCGGCCTCACCCCCGAGTCGACTCCCGCTCGCACCGTCGCTCTCCCCCTCGGATTCGCCTCCGCGGGCCTCGACGAGGCCGCCGCCGAAGGCGTCGGTCGCCTCCGTGTCCAGCGGCCCGGAGTCCTCGTAGCCCACGTCCTCGTATTTCACGCAGGCGACGTGGTGAGCGGCCTCGCCCGGCTCGCTCACGTCCTGGTAGGCCGGCTCGATCCGCCGGCAGACCTCGCGGGCGTCGGGACAGCGGGTGTGGAACCGACAGCCCGACGGCGGGTTGATCGCCTCGGGCATCACGCCCGTGATCGGGTTGAGTTCCTCGACGGTCTCGTCGGGCCGGGGGATCGACTGCAACAGCGCCTCCGTGTAGGGGTGTTTGGTGTCGTAGAACAGGTCGTCGACGGTCGCCTGCTCGACGATCTCGCCGAGGTACATCACGTTCACCCGGTCGGTGACTTCCGCGACCACGCCCATGTCGTGGGTCACCCAGACGAAGCTCGTGTCGTAGCGGTCCTGGAGGTCTTCGACGAGGTCGAGGATCTGTCCCTCGACGGTCACGTCAAGGGCGGTCGTCGGTTCATCGGCGAGGATCACCGCCGGTTCGCAGGACAGCGCCATCGCGATGAGCACGCGCTGGCGCATCCCGCCGGAGAACTGGTGGGGGTACTCGTCGTAGCGGGACTCGGGGTCGGGGATGCCGACCTCCCTGAGCATGTCCACGGCGATGCGTTTGGCCGCCCGCTTGGAGACGCCGCGGTTGAGTTCGACGAACTCCCGGAGCTGCGAGCCGACGGTGAACACCGGATTGAGCGACTCCATCGGGTCCTGGAAGATCATCGCGATCTCGGCGCCCCGCACCCGCCGGAGCGCCTCCGTCGGCGCCCGCGTGAGTTCGACGTAGCCCCCCGGCTCCTCCCGGACGACGAACGCCTCGCCGTCGGCCAGTCCGAGCCGCTGGAGGTGCCCGCCGGTGACCAGGTCCTCGAAGGTGATCGCGCCCTCGGCGATCAGCGCCTCGGGGTCGCGGTCGTCGGCCGGGTCCGGGTCGGCCTCCGCCGCGCGGCGCTCGGTGTGGTAGCCCCGGCGGAGTTCCCGCAGCGAGACTCCCTGGTCGCGCAGGCGCTCGACGAGCGCCGCGAGGTCGTGGTTCGCCCGCAGTTCCGAGAGGTCGACGACGCCGTCGGGGAACGACTCCGCCAGCGTCTCGACCGTCTCCGGGGCCCGAAAGCGGATGCTGCCGGCGACGACCTCGCCGGGCGTCTCGACGAGCCGGAGCAGGCTCGCCGTGGCGACGCTCTTGCCGGCCCCGGACTCGCCGACCAGGCCCATGATCTCTCCCTCGTAGACGTCGAAGGAGATCCCGTCGACCGCCCGGACGACCCCGTCCTGCGTGAAGAAGAACGTCTGCAGGTCGTCGACTTCGAGTATCGGTTCCGTCATGTCAGTTGTTGATCCGCGGGTCCAGCGCGTCCCGGAGCCCGTCGCCGAGCAGGTTGAACCCGACGACCGTGATCAGGATCGCCAGGCCGGGCCAGAGGCTGAACCACCAGTTCTCTAGCATGTAGTTGCGCGACTGTGAGAGCATCTGTCCCCACGAGGGCGTTGGGGGCTGTACGCCGAAGCCCAGGAACGACAGGCCGGCGACGATGAGGATGCTGTAGCCGACCTGGAGCGTGCCCTGGACGAGCACCGGCGCGAAGCTGTTGGGGATGACGTGCCGGAGGATGATGTTCCGGTCGCGGACGCCGGCGGCCCGGGCGGCCTCGATGTAGTCCTCCTCGCGGACGCTGAGCACGCGCGAGCGGATCAGCCGCGCGAACGTTGGGATCGAGGCGATGCCGACCCCGATCATCGCGAACGTGAGGTTGCGACCGAACGCGGCCATGAACGCGATCACCAGCACGAGGAAGGGGATCGCGTACAGCGTCTCGACGGCGCGCATCAGCGCGTCGTCGATCCACTTCCCGTAGTAGCCGGCGACGGCGCCGACGAGCGTGCCCCCGACCAGCCCGATCATCGTCGAGATGAACCCCACCTGGATGGCGATCCGCGAGCCGTAGAACAGCCGCACGAGGATGTCCCGGCCGCGGTGATCGGTACCGAGCACGTGATTCAGCGTCCCCCCTCCGTAGGCGTTGTCGGTGAAAAACGGCGGCAGCAGGGTGCTGACGGTCTGCGGATCGTTCTCCGGGTTGACCCAGAAGGTGTTCGCCAGCCAGTAGTCGAGCAGTTTCGCGTCGACGTAGGCCACGACCGCGATGGTCGTCATGAAGCCGATGATGAACAGGCCGGCCAGCGCCGTCGGATCGCGACGGATCTGCCGGAGCGTGTAGCTGATGCCGACGCGGGCCTCTATCTCCGGGTCGTCGCTCTCGGGACCGTCGCCCGGCGACGTCTCCGAGAGCGCGTCTTCGGAACGTGATTCGGTCGTCGTTGCCATGTTACTCTCTCTCTCCGTAGGAAACCCGGGGGTCGACGTAGGCGTAGGAGATGTCCGTCACGATGACGCCGACGACGAACACGAATCCGAACACCAGCGTCGTTCCCATGATCAGTTGGTAGTCCTGGTTGTAAACGGCTGTGATGATCAGTCGACCCATGCCGTTGATGCTGAACACCGTCTCCGTGAGGACGGCCCCGCCGATGGCGCCGGTCAGGTTCAGCCCGACGATGGTGATCAGCGGCAGTTGCGCGTTCCGGAAGGCGTGTTTCCGGAGGATGGTCCCCTCGGAGACGCCGTAGGCGCGCGCGAGCTTCACGTAGTCCTCGGAGAGGACCTCCAGCATCGAGGAGCGCTCGATGCGCGTGAACGCCGCCATCTGGAGCGTCCCCAGCGACACCATCGGTAACAGCAGGTGTTTCAGCGACGTGGTGATCACGTCCACCTGCGTCCGGGCGCCCTCGACCGAGGCCGGATCGGCCCACGGGAGCGGCAGGTTCGTCGACGGGAACCACCCCAGGTGGAACGCGAAGACGACGATCATCATCAGCCCGATCCAGAACGACGGGGTCGAGACGCCGATCAGCGAGACGATCCGCGAGACGTGATCGGTGGGCTTGTTGCGCCGTTTGGCCGAGATCACGCCCAGCGGGACGGCCGTCGCGAGCGCGAACGCGAACGCCGAAAACAGCAGGTACAGGGTCACCGGCAGGCGCTCGGCGATCTTCCGAGTGACGGGCACCCCGTAGTAGAGGCTCCGGCCCAGGTCGATCCCGAAGGTCGGCCGGACGAACGGGAACGATCCCGTCGTCGCCAGCCAGATCGGCGAGACGTCGCCCAGGTAGTTGACGTACCGGAGCCACAGCGGCTGGTCGAGACCGTACTTCGTGCGGATCGCCTCCACTTCCGCCTGGCTCGGAGACGGGCCGAGCATGATGCTCACCGGATCGCCCGGAATCGCGTCGGTCAGGAAGAACGTGATCGTCACGATACCGACCAGTACCGGGATCCCCTGGAGCAGCCGTCGGATCGTGTACCGCAGCATCGACACGGTCGGTCACCCCCGCGCGCGCTTCCGTCGCCGGGTTCGGGTCGGTACCCGCCGGCGTGGTCCGATTTCGCACATCACAATACTTGCAGCGATAAGTTCCTCCATGATAGGGATATCGATCGGTGGAGTGGAACCAGAGCGGGAAGGTGGGCGGAGTCGGTTACTCTGACTGCAGCGAGACGTTGTTCCAGTCGCTGTAGATGCTGTGATACATCACCGGGTGGGCGGAGAAGTCACGCACGCGGGAGCGGACGCCGTAGGAGTTCTTCAGCCCGTAGGCCGGCAGGTGGGCGCGGTCCTCCAGGACGGTCGTGATGGCCTCCTGGTAGGCCTGCCTGCGTTCCTCTCTGTCGGTCGACTCGCGGCCGGTCATGATCTTCTGGTCGACCTCGCTGTTCTCGTAGAACGTCCCGTTGGTCGTCTCGAACATCTCTTGGGCGAACAGGAAGTACATGAATGAGTCGGGGTCGGGGGACCCGGCCCACCCGAGGGTGTACATATTGTAGTCGTCCTCGCTGCCGCTGACGTACTGGTCGAGGAACGCACCCCAGTCGAGGCGCTGGACGTTGGCGTCGAACCCGGCCTCTTTCAGCCCGTTGGCGACCGTGACGCCGATCTGCTCGCGCTTGTCGTCCGGCGGGACGATGATCCGCCAGGAGTAGTCGGAGGAGACCCCCGCCTCCTCGAACAGCGACTGGGCCTGCCCGATGTCCTTGTCGTGGGGGATGCCCTGCCACTCGTCGAGGGGCATCTCCCAGCCCTCGGCGAGGGACTTGGGCAGTGGACTGTACTGGCGCAGCCCCGTCGGTTCGACGAAGTTCGACACCGCCTGATCCATGCTGAACGTGTAGTCGACGGCCTCGCGGACCTTCGGGTCGGTCGTCGGGCCCTCGTTGCAGTTGAAGGCCAGGTAGAAGTAGTTCGTCCCGGGGACCGCCTCGATGGCGGCGTCGCTCATGTCCTCGACGGTCGGCCAGGACTTCGGCGGGATCTCCTTGATGACGTGGTTCTCGCCGGAGTTGAGCGTCGTCACGCGGGTCGTCCCCTCCTCGACGGGGACGAACTCGACGCCGTCGAGGTTCGGCAGTTCCTGATCGCCGTTCTCCGCCGCCCAGTACTCGTCCCAGCGGGCGACCTGCACGAAGTCGCCTTCCGTCCAGTCCTCGAACGTGAACGGGCCGGCCCCGACCGGCTGCTGAGTGTTGAACGCCTCCTTGTCCTCCTCGCGGACGGACTTGGGGACGATCGACCACGGCAGATAGCTCGTGAACGCTCCGAACGGGAACTTCAGGTCGAACTGCACCGTCGTGTCGTCGGTCGCCTCGACGGTGTCGATCATGTTGAACTCGCCGGCGTTCTCGGTCTCCTCCTCGACGGGCGCCGTGAACGAGTAGGCGACGTCCTCGGCCGTGACGGGGTCGCCGTTCTGGAAGACGGCGTCGTCGCGGATCGGAACGATGTACCGCTGGCCGTCCTTCTCGACGGTCGGCATGTCCGCCGCGATCTGCGGGACGATGTCGGTCTCCTCGCCGTAGGTGTACAGCGAGTCGAACACCGTCGCGGCTACCTCCGCGGAGGGAACGTCGTTGAGTACGATCGGGTCGAACTCGATGGGGCTTTTCACCTGGGCGAACGTGAGCGTGCCGCCCTGCTGGGCCTGCTCGTCGCCGCCGTCGCCGCCGCTGTCGTTGCCGCCGGTGTCGTTGGTCCCCCCGCCGTCGCCGCTACCGTTACCGTCACCGCCGTCGCCGCCGTCGCCGCCGGCACACCCGGCCAGCCCCATCACGCCGGCGCCGCCGAGGATCTGGAGGATTCGTCGTCGCCGCGGATCGCGAACGGTCGGATCGGTATCGCGTGGCATACAACCGTGACAGATCTACACGCATATATTTATTAACCACAATCGGCGCTTCACCTACCAGAACAATTATTATAGGCGCGGATCTCCTCGATAGGTCGGCGGTTCGCGGCGCGACCGTAGCTCGGCCTACCAGTCGACGCTGAGCGTCCCGTCGCCGTGGGGGTCGGGAGCGATCTCCTCGTCGGTCCGGCGGTCGACCACGTGGATCACGCCGCGGTCTTTCTTGGCCGGGCAGACCTCCGCCGCGCGGACGTTGTGGTCGAGGTCGTCCTCGTCGAAGAAGTAGGTCCGGGGCTTGGCGATGCCGCTCGTCAGATCCATCTCCCAGTTCTCGGAGACCTCGGCGCACTTCCCGGCCGCGATGCACTTGTTGGCCTCGAAGATGATCTTGTAGGGCTTCTCCGCGACCGGCGGCGCGTCGGCCTCGCCGATCTCGCTCGGGTCGACCGACCGGTCCTCGTCGCTGCTCATCGTATGGACGTGGGCACCGGCGCGCTTGGGCCTGTCGGTCGGCGGCGGTCTCGGCGGCACCCCGGGGCGCGCGGCGGTATCTTAACCGTTTTCACGACACGAGGACAAGCCGTCACGAGTGTCCTCCCGGTACAATCCGTTCCGCGAAGCGATCCTGCTGGTCGGGGTGGCGCTGGCGCGGGTCGGCCTGGTCGACCGCCGCGGCGTCGAGCGGACCACCGACCTCTCGTGGCCCCGGATCGTCACCGGGATCGCCCGGATGTCGAAGTCCGCCGCCGACGTGGCGATGGTCGGACTGGCGATCGGGCCGGCGGCCATCGCCGGCGTCGGGTTCGCTACGCCCTACTGGGGATTGGCGTTCACGCTGGGCGGCGGCGTCGCCGGCGGCACGATCAGCATGGTCGCCCAGCGGTTCGGCGCCGACGAGCGCGGTGAACTCGCCGCGACCGTCCGGGTCAGCGCCTTCGTCGCCGTCGGAGCGGTACTTCCGGTGGCGGCGGCCTGTCTGGCGGTCCCGGACCTGCTCGTCGGGCTGCTCGGGTCCGGCGCGGCCGTCGACTACGGGGCCACGTACCTCCGGGTCGTCGCCGTCGGCATGCCCTTCGCGGCGCTGAACCTGATCGCCAGCCGGACCCTCGTCGGCGCGGACGACGCCTGGACGCCGATGGTCCTTCGCGCCGGCGGCGCCGTCCTAAACGTCGCGGTCAACGCCGCGCTCGTCTTCGGCGCCGGCTGGGGGGTCGTCGGCGCCGCCGTCGGAACCGTCCTCGGGAACGTCGTCGTGACGGCGGCGTTCGCGGCCGGCCTGAGCCGGGGCCGGCTCCCGGGGCTCGGAGCCTTCCCCGTCCGGATCCCCCTCTCGGGACCCGTCTGGGTCCGCGACCTGGCCGAACAGCTCTCCGGGATCGCGACGCCGCTGGTGCTCCGGAACCTCGCGCGCCGGGGCGCGGACTTCCCGAAACTCGCGATCGTGGGGCTGTTCGGTCCCGACGTCGTCGCGGCGTACGTCGTCGCGCTCCGCGTGCGCGACCTGCTCGACACCCCCAACTGGGGGTTCAGCCTCGCGTCGAGCAGCCTCGTCGGCCAGGCGCTCGGACGGGGTGACGAACCCGCCGCCGAGACCTGGGGGCGGGACGTGCTCCGGTTCACCGTCGCGGTGTACGTCCTGCTGGCGGCGGTCGTCTTCGCGTTCGCCGGGCGGGTCGCCCGCCTGTTCGTCGACGATTCCTCGATCGTCCCCCTGGTGACGGTCTTCATCGCCGTCACCTGCGTGAGCGTCGTCTTCCGGGGGATCGACGGCGGCGCGGTCGGGGCGCTGCGCGCCAGCGGCGACACCCGCTGGCCGCTGTACTCGCAGCTCGCGGGCATGTACGTCGTCGCCGTTCCCCTGGCCTACGCCGGCGCCGTGACGCCGATCGGAGTGCGGGCGCTGTACGTCGCCATCGTCGCCGAGACGCTCGTCCCCGCCGCGATCGTCTACTACCGGTTCCGGTCGGGGACCTGGAAGGCCGTCAGCCGGCGGTACCGCCCGGAGTCCGCCCCGGAGTGACCGCCCGGTGGTCGCGGCGGGGCGCCCCGCCGCTTTCGCGGGGCTGGTCGTTGGCGTCGGTCTCGGCGTCCCCGATCTCGCGGACGACGTCCATCCCGTCGACGACCTCGCCGAAGACGGCGTGGCGGCCGTCGAGGTGGGGCTGGGCGTCCAGCGTGATGAAGAACTGCGAGCCGTTGGTGTCGGGGCCGGAGTTGGCCATGCTCAGCACGCCCGGCCCGTCGTGGGTCAGGTCGTCGTGGAACTCGTCGTCGAACTGGTAGCCGGGACCGCCCCGGCCGGTGCCGGTCGGGTCCCCGCCCTGGATCATGAAGTCCTCGATGACGCGGTGGAACTCGGTGCCCTCGTACAGCGAGTCGCCCCGGATCTCGCCGCTCTCGGGGTCCTCCCAGGTGTTGGTTTCGGGGGAGGGCTCGGCGTCGGCGGCGGGGTCGTGGCGAGCCAGCCCGAGGAAGTTCTCGACGGTCCGGGAAGCGCGGTCGGCGAACAGTTCGATCTCGATGTCGCCGCGGTTCGTGTGGAACACGACGTGGGGGTTGTCGCTCATCGTCCGTGCCACGCCGAGCCGAGAGAAAAGGGTGCCGGCCTACGCGCCCGGGACGCCGAGCGCTTCGAAGCTCGCCAGCCCGAGGACGCCGAGCAGGTACACCACGACGAACGTGGCGAGCCACGCCACCAGCGCGATGCCGGCCGCGCTCAGCCACCCGCCGGGGTACCGCCGGTTGATGACCCAGAGGTACGCCACGAGCGCCAGTAGCGGTCCCAGAAGGGGGATCCAGCCGACCAGTACCGCGGCGACGAACTACACCAGCGAGGCGATCAGCGCCGTCACGATGGCGTAGGTGTAGTCTTTCACGCCCGTGATGACGCTGGCGCCGACGTAGATGCCGAGCGCGCCGATCAGCAGGCTCACCACGAACCCGATCACCGATCCGATCGGTGCCATACTCGGGGTACATCGCTCCCTCACCTATTCGTCCGGGCTGTGAGGACACGATATCGCCGGCACCGGTCCGCCGGGCCAGTTCCGGGGGCCGTCCGGCGTGATCGCAGTTCAGTCGCACGGCGTCCGACGATCGCTCCCCTCAGCTACAAGGCGCCGAGCGCCTACCCCTCGGTATGGCCGGCCACACCGCAGAGCGCGTGACGCTCGCGCGGCTCCCCTCGGGAGTCGCCGTGGCGACGACCGTCCACACCTACCGCGGCGACCGCGAGGGACCGACGCTGTACGTCCAGGCCGCCCAGCACGGCCGCGAGGTCAACGGGGCCGAGGTGCTGCGGCGGTTCCACGACGCCGTCGATCCGGGGTCGCTCGCGGGCCGGGTGATCGCCGTCCCGGTCGCGGACCCGCTGACCTTCGACCGCGTCTCGTACACCACCCCGGAGCAACTCGACGCCGCCCGCTCGAACATGAACCGCGTCTGGCCCGGCGACGCCGACGGGTCGCTCCACGAGCGCATGGCCGCCCGCCTCTGGGAGTACGCGGGCGACGCCGACGCCGCGGTCGACCTCCACACCGGCGCGCCCGACATGCTCCCGCACGTCGTCTTCCGGGAGGGCGACGACCGCTCGCGGGCGCTCGCGGAGGCGTTCGGCACCGACCTCCTGCTGAGCGAACCGGCCGGCGAGGACGCCCCCGAGGAGTGGGCCGAGCGGAGCTTCGACGGTAAGTTCCGGGTCGCCGCGGGCGAGGCGGGCGTCCCCGCGATCACGCCCGAACTCGCCCACAACAAACAGCTCGTCGAACCGGCGATCGAACTCGGCCTCGACGGCCTGCTGAACGTCCTCCGGGAACTGGAGATGCTGCCGGGCGACCCCGACCCCCGGGGGGAGCGGACGCTCGCTCGCAACCACCTCGGGCGGGTCCCGGCGGCCGATTCGGGGCTGTTCCGGCCGGCCCCGGGCGTGGCGGTCGGCGACCGCGTCCAGGCCGGCGACTCGCTGGGGACGCTGTACGACCCGACGACCTACGAACCGCTCCAGTCGGCGGCGGCCGACCGCGACGGGATCCTCTATTCGATCACCCGCGAGGCGACGGTGACCGCCGGCCAGTCGCTGGCGAACGTCGCGGACCTCCGCGACTAGGGCTCGAACGACCGCAGCGCCGCCAGGCGGTCGGCGGCGTCGCCGCCGGTCAGCGCGTCCCGGGCCCGCTCGAGGCCGGCGGCGACGTCCTCGGCGTCCCCGCGGGCGAAGACACGAACCGCGGCGTTGAGCGCTACGGCGTCGGCGAAGGCGCCCTCGCGGTCGCCCGCGAGCACCTCCTCGGTGATCCGCGCGGAGTCGGCGGCGACGTCCTCGACCCCGAGGTCCTCGCTCTCGAAGTCCATCCCGTAGTCCGGCGTCTCGATCGTGAAGTCCTCCATCTCGCCGCTCTCCCCGACGGCGACAGTCGTCGATCCGGGGCGGATGTCGTCGTACCCCTCCATCCCCTGGAACATCACCACGCGGTCGACGGTCGCGCGCTCGCTGGCCGCGAAGGTGTCGATGATCCGCTTCGCGTACGGCAGGTGATAGAAGCTCCCGAGGTGGACGTCGGCGTCGGCGGGGTTCGCCAGCGTCTCGATGGTGTTGACGAACGTGCGCACGCCCATCCGGTCGCGGCGGTCCGAGAGGTCGGCGACCCCGGGGTTGAAGTTCGGCTGGTAGTAGAAGCCGAAGCCGACGTCGTCGACCATCGCCGCGCTCTCGGCGGGCGCGAGGTCCGTCTCGACGCCGAGTTCGTCGAGCACGTGCTTGTAGGCGTCCTGTTTCTGGGTCGGGACGCGGTCGCCGGAGTGGGCCCTTGCCGTCGTAGTTGGCCCCGCAGTCGACGGGGTCGCAGTCGGGGGCGGCGGTCTCGACGGACTCCTCGGCGATCACGTCGACGAACGCGCCCAGTTCCTCGGGTGTGTTGCGCTTCCAGCGGTTGGCCAGCCAGAACGCCCCCAGCGTCGTCGGGTCGGGCTCCCCGGCCAGGACGCGCGCGAACGCCTCGCGGGCCTGCTCGGGGGTCATGTCGTCGGCGGACTTGTGTCCCGACCCCACTACCTCCGTCATCAGGCGCTTCAGCGGCCACTCGCCGAACTCGCGATCCGGGCTCGCTCGTGCCATACTCTCACTCCGGCCGCGGCGGGCTAAGGGGTTGCGCTTCCGACGCCCGGGCGCGCGGATCCCGCTGCCGGCGGCGCCGTCGCTCGCCGCGCGCGGGCGAAACTGCCATATCGCCTCGGCGAGTCCCTCCTGGCGTGTACCTCGTCCCGCTGGTCCCCGGGACCGACGCCTTCGAGCGGGCCGTCGACTGCTACTGGGACATCTACGCGTACTCGTCCCGCGGTCGCCCCGACCGGGCGACGGCCGCCGCGACCTTCGCCCGCCACGCCGACTTCCCGGGCTACCGGGGCCTGGTCGCCGTCGAAGGGGGTTCGGCCGTCGGCTACGCCTACGGCTACGGCTCCCGGCCGGGCCAGTACTACCACGACCGACTGCGGGCGGCCCTCGAGGCGGACGCCGCCGAGCGCTGGCTGGCCGACTGCTTCGAGTTCGTCGAACTCGGGGTCGCACCCCGCGCCCGCCGGGAGGGCGTCGGCTCGCGGCTCCACGACGCGGTGTTCGCGGGCGTCGACTACGAGACGAGCGTCCTCACGACGGGCGTCGAGAACGCTCCCGCCCGCCGGTTCTACGCCCGCAAGGGCTGGGAACTGGTCCACGAGCCGTTCCCGCCCGGCGAAGACCCCGAACCGGACGCCCCGGCGCTGGCCGTCCTCGGTCGGGAGCTCTAGATCCGGTCGAGCTGCTGGGTGAGCATGCTGCTCACCTCCTGGGGATCGGGGACGTCCTCGAAGACCATCTCGGTGCTGGCGGTGCCGGCCGTCTCGATGTAGAGGTCGCCGTAGGAGAGGAACCGCTCGGTCAGCGACTGCCTGAAGGTGGTGTTCTGGACCCGATCGAGGCGCAGCGTTGTCACCCGCCGGGAGACCACCCCCGTCTTCTTGTAGACCTCGTTAGTCGTGATCACGTACCGGACGCTCTGATGGCGGACGTACGCCACCCCGACGACGAGCATGCCGAGCGGCACCAGCAGGTACGCCGCCCCGCGGAACGGCAGGTCCTGGGGGAGGAAGGCGTTCAACAGCATCCCCGCCAGCATCAGGAAGCCGCCGGCGGCGATCTGGGGGACGATCCGGTGGAGGCTGGGCGTGCCGGTCCAGACGATCTCCTCGTCGTCGGTGAGCGTGACCCAGTCCGGGGCGCCCCCGACTACGGCTGCCATGCCCCCGGGTAGGCGTCCCGGGGACTTCGTACTGTCTCTCCCGGTCGGAGCGCTGCCGGGCGCGGCGGCCGCGTCCGGCGCCCCGGCGGATCCGTCGAACCGGTCGGGCGCCGGGAGGCGGGTCGGGAGATCGTCCGGCGTCGAACGGAACCGATAGAGGGTAGTCGGAGGAGGCCGTAGCGCCGGTGATGAGCGCGCTGGCTGACGACTGGCGGGCAGACCTCGACGACGCCGACGCCGCACTGATCGACGGCTTCCAGAGCGGCTTCCCCATCGAGGAGCGGCCGTTCCGGGCCGTCGGAACGGCGATCGAGGTCTCCGAGGCGGAGGCGCTCTCCCGGGTAGAGCGCCTCCGCGACCGGGGCGTGTTCCGGCGGTTCGGCGCCGTGTTGAACCCCCCGGTCATCGGCAGTTCGACGCTGGCGGCCGTCCGAGCCCCGGAGGACGAGGAGCGCTTCGACGCCGTCGCCGACGTCATCAACGGCTACCGGCAGGTCAACCACAACTACCGGCGCGATCACGCCTGGAACATGTGGTTCGTCGTCACCGCCGGATCGCTGGCCGTCCGCGACCGCATCCTCGACGAGATCGAGGAGCGCACCGGCTGCGAGGTGCTGAACCTGCCGATGCACACCGACTACTACATCGACCTCGAGTTCCCGGTGGTCAACGACGACCGCTTCGCCCGCGAGTCCGGGGGGACAGGGGCGGATGCGGACGCCGACGCCGCCTCCGCGCCGGCCGACGCCCCCGGGGAGGCCGGGTCGGTCGATCCGACGCGGATCAGCGAGCGGGCCACGGCCGACCTGAGCGACTTCGACCGGCGCCTGCTGCTCGCGATCCAGGACGGCCTCCCGCTGTCGGCCACCCCCTACGCCGACGTCGCCGAGCGGATCGGCGCGGCGACGACCGACGTGACCGGCGGCGTCCGGCGCCTGCTCGCCGAGAACTGCGTCAAGCGGGTCGGCTGCGTGGTCAACCACGTCGTCACCGGCTTCGACGCCAACTGCATGGTCGTCTGGGACGTCCCGGACGACCGCCTCGACGAGCGCGGGACGGCCGTCGGCGACCTCCCCTGCGTCACGCTCTGTTACCACCGACCCCGCCGTCCCGAGCAGGGCTGGCGGTACAACCTCTTCACCATGATCCACGGCCGCGACCCGGCGGCCGTCGACGAGAAGATCGACGAACTCGCCGCCGACCACCTCCCGTTCGCCCACGAAGGGCTCTACTCCACGGGGACGCTGAAACAGACCGGCGCCCGCTACGAGGACATCGTCGACTGACGGCGCGCGGCGACCGGACGGCGACTGGGAACGGCGACGCGGAAAACAGTGGAGGTCGGGGGCTCCCGCCGGCAGACCGGACCGGGAACCGTCGGACGGCAGCCCGGTACTCGCGCGATACCCGCACCGCGGCGATCAGTCGCCGACGATGATGATCATCGGTCCGGCGAAGACCAGCGCGATGCCGACCGCCCGGAAGATGAAGTCGCCGTTCATCAGGCTCAGCGGCGTGAGCATGAACAGCAGCCCCATGGCGATTACGTGCAGCCCGGTCGCGGTCTTGCTCTTCAGCGGCAGGGTCCCCAGGATTCCCACGACCAGCAGGAGCAGGAACACGTGCCCCAGGTGGTACTGCTGAAGGAACGTATCGACGACCTGCAGCGGGAGCGCGAACATCCTTACCTACCCTCGTAACGGTCGGAATTTCAACCTTCCGTTAGGCGGCGCCGATATCGATCGGCCTGAGTAACACGTACCACAATACGATGACGGTCATCGCGAAGCCCAGCGCCCACGCCAGCGCCCCCGCGGCGGGGGCGCCCTGCTGGGTGAAGAAGTTGTCGAGCAGGCCAGCGGTGACGATCCCGGCGACGGCGATGGCGATTCCGAGTTTCGCCCGGTCGGTGAACACCGCGCTGCCGGGCCCGCCTTCGGCGTCGCCGTCCGGCCGCGGTCCGTCGGCGGTCGCGTCTCCCGAGTCGTCGGGAGCGGCCGCCGGCGCGTCGCCCTCGCCGGTGTCGGCGTCGCTGTCGTCGCCGCCCGGGGACCTCCGACTGTCGCTCCCGCTCTCGCTGTCGGTCATGCGCCCGGCTACGTCCGCCAGCGTTCTCAACCCCTCGGTCCGCCGTCCGCCGGCGCGGCCGCCGTCCCTCTCGGGCCGCAGCGTCACCGGATCGACTCCTGGAGTCGGAGCCGGGGACGGGACCGGGCGACTCCTCGACCGGAACCGGCTCGCATTTCCGTCCCGAGCGCGCCGTTCGGAACCGTGTCCCAGCTCGTGTCCGCCTCGCTCTCGGGATCGACGGCCGGACTCGCGTTCGCCGTCGCGGCGGCGCTGCTCTACGGGGCGTACCTCTACGGCTACAAGCGGTACTTCAGCGGTTTCCCCGCGATGGCGTACCTGACTGTCACCGAGGGGGCCGCGGCCGTCTGGTACCTCCCGGTGGTCGCCGGCGTCGACAGCGCGGCGCTGGCCCGCCTCGGCGCGGCCCACTGGGCCGGGGTCGTCGCCACCGCGCTGCTGACCGGGGTCGCCATCGCCGTCTCGATCCGCGCGATCCAGCTCGGGGACGTCTCCTACGTGACGCCGCTGAACAAGCTCGTCCCCGCGTTCGTCCTCCCGCTGGAACTCGGCCTGCTCGGCGCCGTGCTGACGCCTCTCCAGGTGGCGGGCGTCGTCACCGCCACGGCGGGGATCTACCTCGCCAACTACGAGGCCGACGGCGTCCTGACGCCGCTCGCTCGCGCGCTCGCCTACCGGCCGGCGCAGCTGGCACTCCTCGGTGCCGGCGCGTTCGCCGTCGTCGACGTCATGAAGCGCGTCCTGCTGCAGGACCTCGCGCTACCGCTCCCGGTCGTCGTCTGGACGTCGCTGGTCGGCGTCACGGCCGTTGCGGCGCCGCTGGGGTGGCGGCGGCGCGGTGACCTCCCGGTGCGGCTTCTCCCGGCGCTGGTGGCAGTCGGACTCGTCCTCGCGGTCGGGGACCACACCATCGCGCTGGCGTTCCAGCGGCTCCCCGCCAGCGTCGCCTCGCCCATCGTCAACGGCCAGGCGGTCGTGGCGGTCGTCCTCGGCGGCCTGCTGCTCGACGAGCGGGCGTTCTCCCGTCGGCTGGCCGCCAGCCTCCTCGCGGTCGCGGGCATCGCGCTGATCGCGCTCGGGTAGCGTCCGCGCTCTCGCAGCCAGGCACCGGCGTCGACACGTCGGTGCCGTCGCTTCTCGGGGTCGTGACGACGCAAAGAAAGAACGCGTAGTTCGGGGTCCGCGGTCGCTCCGTTACGCTCCGGTCTCGTTACCGGTCTCGTTGCCGGTCATGTTACCGCTCTCGTTCGCGGTCATGTTGGTCTCGTTACCGGTCAGGTCGCCGCTCTCGTTAGTCATGTTGCCGCTCTCGTTGCCCATCTCGGCGCCGGTACCGGCACCGGCGCGCTCGCGAGCGATGTCGAGCCAGCCGGGGTCCGAGACGGACGTCTCACCGACGTCGCGGGTGACGTAGGTCTCCTCGACCGTCTGGGTACCGCTCTCGTTCTCAGCCGTCATCTCGTAGCTGAACCGCTCGATGGTCCCGTTCGGGCCGACGACCAGCACTGCGCCGTAGTCGGAGAGACCGTTCTCGCTACCGACGCTGGACTCGTTGTCCATCGCGGAGTCGTTCTCCGTCATGGAGTCGTTCTCCGTCATGGAGTCGTTCTCCGTCATG
>PXRR01000072.1 GCA_003021975.1 Halobacteriales archaeon QS_5_70_17
CCTTCGCCCGCAGGTACTCCCGGAGGGCCTCGGGGCTCTCCTCCGGGGAGTCGGCGTTGATCGCGCTCGGCATGACGAACCGCTCGGCCCCCTGTGCCTGCAGCTCGTCGTTGCTATCACCAACTACGAACGCGGAGACAATTCAGGAAGCACGGTCATCACGGTATGAGATTGATTCTATGACACCCTCGCCGTAGTGAGAAGCGCCAGAGCCTGCCACGGCATCGCCGCAACCTGCTCGTTCCGAGCGGGATTCGTTCGCGATTCGGACTCCAGAGGTCGGTCGGAACCGGGGCCGCGAGGCGGTCAGGCCTCGCACGCCGAACTCCGGAACTGCGAGAGGCAGTCGAAGCTCGCGCCGCAGTCCTCGCACTCCCACTGGTCGTTGACGGTGTGCTCGCCGACCTCGCGGGGCCAGTCGGTGCTCGCGCTCATGGACGGACGTACCGCGACGGGACGAATAAGGGTAGCGCCGCCCGGGCCGTCGCGCCCGCGGTCGGGCGCCGCTTACGGTCTTCGGGTCACGTCGCCCGCGCTCACCCGCCGACGTCGCCCAGCGGATCGCGCAGCGCGTCCTCGACCGGTTCGTCGCCGGACAGTACCTCGAACGTCAGGCCGTGGGTGCTCTCCGCCGTGAGCGCGGCCACCAGCGTGTGAGCGACGTCGGCCCGGGGGACGTCGCCGCTCTCGCGGTCGAGGTCGGCGCCGGTCCTGATCCGGCCGGTCCCCTCCTCGTTCGTCAGCGACCCCGGGCGGACGACGGTGTAGGTCAGCTCGCTCTCCCGGAGGTACTGGTCGGCCTCGGCCTTCGCCCGCAGGTACTCCCGGAGGGCCTCGGGGCTCTCCTCCGGGGAGTCGGCGTTGATCGCGCTCGGCATGACGAACCGCTCGGCCCCCTGTGCCTGAGTGACGTCCTCGGTCAGGTCCGCGAGGACCGCCTCGGCCCCCAGCGCCTCGACGGCCTCGATCTGGGCCCCGTCGCGGACCATCCCCCGGACCTCGTGGTCGCTCTCCGCGAGTCGCTGGGTGACGTGCTGTCCGACCTGCCCGCGGGACCCCGCTACGAGTACGCGCATCGGGACGGCGTTCGGGCGACGCGGGCAAGACGGTGACGCTCCCCCGGCCGGGACTGGGAGACCGGAGGGAAACACCCTTGTCCACGCCGCCGAAGCGCCGACCATGCGGACCTCGTTCGGCTTCAGGTACGACTGCGACCACAACGCCGACGGCGCCGGGAGGACGGGAGCGCCGTGACGGCGACTCGCCGCGTCCCGAAGAAGAGCGCCGGCGCCTTCGCGGTCGACGCCGGGGCGACGTTCGCCGTCGTCACCCCCGAACCGCGGCAGGTGGCGGACCTCATCGCGTTCGTCCGCGGCGACCCCTCGAGGGCGTTCGCCCAGTCGTACACCCGCGACCTCAACGGGAAGCTCCGCGTCTCGACGGGGGATCACCTCTACGACACGGCCGGCGATCCCCTCCTGACGATCACCGGCGACGACTGCGGGGTTCACGACATCATGTTCGGACCGTGCACCGGGTGGATGCTGACCGACCGCCCGACCGGCGAGGGCCGTCAGGACGAACCGGGAGGCTGCCGCGAGAACCTCGCTGCGGCGCTCGAGGCGGTCGGCGTCGACCGGACCGTCCCGGACACGATGAACCTCTTCCAGAAGTCGACGGTGACCGACCAGACGTACTTCGACGTCCGGGAGAGCCCGGCGGAGGCGGGCGACGCGGTCGGGTTCCGCGCCGAGAAGCCCGCGGTCGTAGCCGTCAGCGCCTGCTCGGCGAAGGGCGTCGCCAGCGGGACGACGCTGACGCCGATCGACCTCCGAGTGCCCGACGGGACGGCAGTGCGGGTCGCCTCGGTCCACGACGGCGTCGGCGTCGACGAACGGGGAGACGCGAACGGGAACCCGTGACCGCTGGTCGGCGGGCAGCGACCGCGGGCGCCGTCGGCTGGCGGGTTGCGTTGTCCGGGCCGGCGCTTATTCCGGCGCCGCCGCTTGTCACGGTATGACCGACCCGCTGACGCGCGAGGAAGTCGAGGCGCGGATCGCGGACGGCGCCCTCGCCCCCTGGAAGCGCCGGCGCTACGAGACGTTCGACCGAACGATGACCGGCTCCTCGCCGCCCTACCCCTGTTACTTCGCGGTCGACGCCCACGCGGACGGCGATCTCAGATACGTCTTCCCCGAGGCGCCCGGGAGCGGGGCGAGCGAGGCCGTCGGCGACGCGCTGGCGGCGTATCTCGACGGCGCCCGCGACATCGCCGCGGTCACGTCGCTGGTCGCCCTCTTCGAACCCCCGGCGAGCGAGCGCTCGGCCGAGTGGTACAAACGGGAGTTCTGGGACCTGCTGGAGGCGCTCCACCGGTCGGATCCCGCGCCGTGGCCCGACGAAGTACCCAGCGATCCCGAGGACCCCCAGTGGGCGTTCTCCTTCGCCGGCGAACCGCTCTTCCTCGTCGCGCGGGCGCCGATCTACGAGCGCCGGTGGAGCCGCTACACGCGTCACGGGCTGGAGGTGACCGTCCAGCCCCGCTGGGTGTTCGAGGGGCTGGGCGCCGACACCGAGCGCGGCGCGGAGGCCCGCGAGCGGATCCGCGAGCGCCTGGGGGGCTACGACGACGTGCCGATCCACCCGGACGTCGGCGCCTACGGCGACCCCGAGAGCCGCGAGTGGCAGCAGTACTTCCTCCCGGAGACCAACGCCGAGAGCCTCGCGCGCTTCCCCTTCTCGATCGAGGCGGAGTGAGGGCTACGGCCCGCGGCCCGCGACCCGCGGGGGCACCGCCTCTCGGCGGACGGGATCAGCTCTCCCGCTGGGTCTCCGGCATCTCGAGGCCCTCCTCCTTCTCGATCTCGGGGGAGCCACACTCCGGACAGCGGTCGCGTGGCTCATCGAAGGCGGCGCCGCAGTCGGTACACCGGAGGACGACCCCCGACTCGGTACTGGGAAACAGCGCGTGCTCGATACTGTCGGACGAAAGTTCGTAAAGGCTTCTCTACTTATCAGGAGAAACGAGCCGTGAATGTTGCGTTATTCGGCACCGGGGTTAATGTATTTTCCTCTCTCTATGAATCGCTGGACGATCCTCATGTCGAGTCCCACGAGCGCCGGACGGAAAAGCGGCCGCGCGGCACTGGCCGGCCGCGCGGGGCCAGCGGGCGCCTCGTCGACCTACGGGACGGTGAACTCCACGGCGTCCGTCTCCAGGAAGGCGGTCTCGTATCCTTCGTGGCGGGACGCCTGCGGCGGCGCGTCGACAGTCACCGCCAACGCGTCTCCAGACCGGACCCCGCCGACGACGGTCCCGTAGTGATAGCCCAGTTCCGGTCCGATCCCGGCGGGGAGGTCGCCCTCGAAGACCGCCTCGCCGTCCCGGCGGAGCGCCCCCGACAGCGACATCATGGGCAGCGGAACCGCGTTGTACGGCGTCCGGGGCGACACCGCGAGGTAGACGCCGTCGCCCGCGTAGCGGTCGTCCTCGACGGCCGTCGCGACGACCTCGGCGTCGCCGCTGGTCCCCCGACCGACGACCGACCCCGGCAGGTCGTCCGAGGCACCGGAACGCGATGTCGTCGCGCTCGTTGCTGCTGAACTCGAAGCCGATCGTCGCGCTCGCGGCCTCCTCGAACCGGCCCTCCAGCGGACCGAACCGGCGGGCGTCCATCGCGCCGACCGACACCTCGACGTCGTAGGTGCCGTCGCCCTCCAGCGCGAAGTTATCGCCGTAGTGAAATCCCATGTTCTGGGAGAGCATTGGTCAGGGGGGCTTGTCGGCGACCGTCTCCCCGTCCCGGAGGACGGCCATCGACAGCCCCGCGCCCACCGGCAGCACGGTTCCGCTCTCCTCGTCCCACAGCGTCGCCATCAGGTGGACGTCGTCCTCGTCGCGGACCTCGACCCGCTCCGCGTTCCGGCCCGTCACCGTCCAGAAGCGGTGGGGGAACGAGTAGAACAGCCCCACGGAGTACCCGCCCGCGGCGGCCGTTCCGATCGGCTCCATGCCCTCGACGTGTGTCGGGTAGTAGACCGCGTCGGGGCGGTCCTCCACGACCGGCGGCTCCCCCCCGGCCGGCCTGAACTCGAGCGCGTCGAGACAGCCGGCGAGTCCGCCGACCGTCACCGCGCCCGCCCCGGCCAGAAACGCGCGTCGTCGCATCACCTCGAACTCGCGGAGGCGGCGGGATAGCGGTTCTGGTACGATCCCCGAAACCGCTCACGCCCCGCCGTCGGGGGTCGGGAGCGCCCGCGCCGACCGCGGGGGGACGAGGTAGTTGCCCCGGCGCTCGACGGACATGTACTGGAGGATGCCGTTGTTGGTCTGCCGGCCGACCGCGGACTCCTCGGCCACGCTCCCCCCGTTCATCGCCTCTCTGGTCGCCACGAAGTCCTCGATCGACCGCTGGAGGGAGACGAAGTGCAGGCCGGCCCGGTCGTCGTCGGTCGAGTTGAAGTCCCGCCGGAGGATGAGCGGGGAGTCGTCCTCGCGGGCGCGGGCGGACTTCTGGGAGTGGCCGACCAGCCCCTCCGTCCGGGCGTCCTCCTCGGTGTGGGCGGGGCAGTCTTCCAGCCCACTGGAGTCGCCGAGGTTCTCCCCGGCGCCCTCGACCCGGTCCTCGCTCGCGTGCGCCGGGCAGAACATCTTGGCGACGCGCTGCTCGCGGGTGTCTTGCTCGTACCACTGCTGGGGATTCAGCCGGATCCGGGAGACGTGCTGGGTCGTCCTGCCGGCGAACGGGCCCCGGGAGATGGTCACGCGGTCCTCGCTGGCCTGGTTCTTCCGGAACCCCGACTTGAACCCCATGAACAGCGGCGCCTCCTCCGACACCGGCTTGGAGTCCGGGACCCCCTCGACGTCCTGGTTGTCGGCGGGGAGGCCCTCGCCGTGGCGTTCACGCCGACGCCGTTGAGGGAATCGACCTCGCCGAACAGCGCCTCCTCGGCGGCGAGAACGACCTGCCCGTAGTCGCTCGCGAGGTGTAGACCGCGTCCAGGCGGTCGGGGTCGGGATCCTCGAAGGGCGCCAGCGGCTCCGGGTCGGGGAGGGAGATCCCCTCGGGCCCGCCCGCCCCGAACCGCTCGAAGTACGCCGGCGAGTAGCCCACTGTCAGGAGCAGCCCCTCGTTGCTGCGGGGGTACGCGCGTTCGAGCGTTCGGAGCCCCCGTTCGACCCGCTCGCGGCGGTCGTCGCCGGGCGGCCCGTCGTCCGTCAGGTCGAGGTACAGCAACACCTGGTGGCGCGGGGCGACGTCGTTGCCGTGGTCGTCGGTCGCGAGCGCGTCTCCCCACGCGTGGAGCCGGTCGGGCAGTTCCGAGGGGTCATCGACGCCCTGCGGGAGGTCCGGCGCGGACTCGCGGTCGAGACACGCGGCGAGCGCGGCGCCCCCGATCGGTCCGCGGTGGCGGTGACATCGGCCGCGCTAGGGGAGCGCTCTGAAAGTGCGTTCTGGTACGGTCGTCGAACCATGGGGCGGGACCGCCCGGGCGCTCGGGGGTGGGGCGGTGGGCCGGTCGCGCGGACCGACCGCTCCGTTCCCCGCCTCGCTCCGGCTACGCGACCGGCCGGCTGCGCCGCGAAAGGAGGATTTATCCGCTCGATTCCCGTATCGAGGGGCGTGGACTCCCCCTTCGACGTTCTCGGGATCGATCCGGGTGCGGACGAGGCGGAGGTCGTTCGGGGCTACCGGCGGCGAGTGAAGGAGGCCCACCCCGACCACGGCGGCTCCGCCGACGAGTTCAAGGCCGTCAGGGCCGCCTACGAGGCGATCGTCTCCGGCGAGGCCGGTGCCGACGCCGTGGAGGGCGAGGGCGACGAGGGAGGGGACACGCAGTACCCGGCCGCCGAGTCCCGCGTCGAGTACCTCAACTTCGAGGTGCTCGACGACCACGGATGGACCCTGGACGACGCCGACCTCTTCGAGAAGGCCGCCGCGGCTGACCTGGACCCGATCGACCACGGGCGGTTCCACGTCGGTCCCGACGAGTCGGTACTCGAGGCCGCCGAGCGCCGCGGGTTCGCGTGGCCCTACGCCTGCCGCGGCGGGGCGTGCGCGAACTGCGCCGTCGCCGTCGTCCAGGGGGAACTGTCGATGCCGGTCGACCACATCCTCCCCCGGGAGATGCTCGACCGGGGGATCCGGCTGTCCTGCAACGGCATCCCGATCACCGACGAGATGAAGGTCGTCTACAACCTCAAGCACCTGCCCGAACTGGACGACCTCCGACTGCCGCCCCGGCCCTTCGAGCAGGCGTACCCGACGGACTAGCGGCGCCCGCGAGACCGGCGACCGCGCCGGTCGGTTCGGGGTGACGCAACGGCCAGTCCGAGCGCCCCACGCTCACGCCCACGCGCGACCGGGAGGTGACCGGTGCCGGCGCGGCGGTCTGGAGCGCTCCGAGCGGGCGCTCGACGGCTCCCGCGGAGACACCGTCGCCGAGCGCGGTCCACGTCGGAGTCGCCGAACCTCCGCGGAGCGAACGGGAAGCGGGGCGTTCCGACCGGCGCATCGGCGACGGCCACGACCGGAACGGGGAGACTTTTCGCACTCGCCGGGAGAGGCTACAGTAATGTCTGGTGATCGGTGATGTCAGTTCGGATCAACTGGCGACAGAGCGTCGCGTTTACCGGCACTGTGATCAAGTATCTCGCCGTCGCTATGCTCGTTCCGCTGGCTATCAGTCTGGTCTACGGCGAGGATACTGTCGTCTTTCTCGTGTCGATCGGGATCACGGCCGTCACCGGGATCGGGCTGGAGCGCCTCGACGACGACCCCGAACTCGGTCCCCGGGAGGCGCTTCTCCTCGTGGGGCTGTCGTGGGGCGCCGTCGCGCTCATCGGTGCGATCCCGTACCTCATCGCGGGGTACGGCACCGAATCGACGCTCCGCTATCCGGTCAACGCGCTGTTCGAGTCGATGTCCGGCTTCACGACGACCGGAGCGACAGTCCTGGGCGAGATATCCTTCGAACGGCACTCCCACGCGCTGCTGATGTGGCGACAGCTCACCCAGTGGCTCGGTGGGATGGGGATCATCGTGCTGATGGTCGCCATCCTCCCGGAGGCCGCAGTCAACGGCGCTCAGCTGATCGAGTCGGAGGCCCCGGGTCCGGAACTCCAGAAGATGACGCCGAAGATCGCCGAGACCGCCCGCCTGCTCTGGCTCTTCTACCTCGGGTTCACTGTCCTCTACGTCCTCATTCTGCTCGGACTCCACTACGGGGAGATGGCACCGAACATGACCCCCTACAACGCTGTCGCGCACGGCTTCACGACGCTGCCGACGGGCGGGTTCTCCCCGGAGGCCGACAGTATCGCGGCGTTCTCCCCCGCCGTCCAGTGGGTAGTCATCCCGTTCATGCTCATCGCGGGGATGAACTTCGCGCTGTTTTACCTCCTGTTGCAGGACAAGTACGGAGCCTTCCTCCGCGACCGCGAGCTACAGGCCTATCTCGGCGCGAACGCCGGGATAGCCCTCGTCCTGTGGGGACTTCTCTTCACCGGGTCGGCCCCGACGCTGGAACTCGGCGGCGCCACCCAGGGCGCCCTGGAGAACTCGCTCCGCCAGGCTTCGTTCCAGATCGCCTCGCTGCTCAACTCGACGGGATACGCGACGAGCGATTTCGCCCAGTGGGAGATGACGGCGCAGGGGGTGCTGCTGTTCGCGATGTTCGTCGGTGGATCGGCCGGATCGACCGGCGGCGGCGTGAAGGTCGTCCGGTGGCTGGTCGTCCTCAAGGGCATCCGGCGGCAACTGTTCACCACGGCGCATCCGAACGCGGTCAGACCCATCCGGCTCGGGGGCCACGTCATCGACGAGGAGGCCATCAGAGCGATATACGGGTTCACGCTGCTGTACCTGCTCACGTTCGGCGTGGGGACGGTCCTCATCCTGCTCGACGCGGGCCGGGTGGGACTCGCGATGACACTCCTGGAAGCAGTCAGTGCGAGCCTAGCGACGATCGGTAACATCGGGCCCGGATTCGGATTCCTGGGACCGTTCGGGAGCTACCTCGAATTCCCGGCGACGAGCAAGCTCTTGATGATATTCCTGATGTGGATCGGCCGACTGGAGATTATCCCCGTGTTCGTGCTGTTCACCGGAACGTTCTGGAACGACTGAGGTCTCCGCCGTCCTTCGGGCGGTAGATCCCCCTCGCGGCTGTTGCGCCCCGGTAGCTGCCCCCGGGGACGGAGCCCTCGTTACGACCGTTTTAGTTCTCTCGCACGTGACGACGCTCCCGTACAACTCTCGTCCCTAGACGCCGCCTCCCCCGAGCCCGTCCACCCAGCGAACAGCCGCCAGTTCCTGATTCCCTCGACGCGACGCTGAGGGCGAACAGCGCCGCGTACGCCGCCGCGGCAGTCGTGTGACTGCCGTTCGACCGATCGCCGCCGACAGGAGGATCGTCGGCAGTCCGACGAGCACGAACCCCGCGGGGGCGCGGTCCTCGGCGCCGAGTCGAGTGGCGAACCGGAAGAGGGGCCTCGGAGTCCCATGTCGCGGTCGGATCTCCGGAATCCCCCGAGAAGTCGATCCCCGGGAAGTCGGGCAGTCGCTCTGGCGTACCGGCAGGCGAGAGCTGCACGTACTGGCGCTCGTGCGTCCCCAGCAACTCACGCGGCGGGTCCGAGCGAGGGTTCTCCGGACTGGACGACACCCGCACTACGGCGAGTAGCCCTGTCGTCGCTCGGGATCCTTCCCCTCGTAGTAGAGCCACTGGAGGAACTGCCGTTTCCACGCCCGGTAGTCCACACCGGCCCGAGCGTGACAGTCCCGTAGCGCCTCCAGCGTCTCCTCGGCAACGAGCGGGAATGGGAGGTCGACTTTTCGGGATTCCACGTCGAACGTCATGCTCGTCTCTCAGTCCCGTTCTTTCCGTGTTGGCTCTGCCCGCAAACGGATCGTCGTATCGATGTAGTCGTCATAGTTTGCTTCCATGATTACGGACGAGGGAAAACGGGAGGGAACGGCGCGAAATCGCCTGCATGCACCGACCGGGATTTGAACCCGGGCTATGGGCTTGGAAGGCCCATGTCCTGCCACTAGACTACCGGTGCTCGCGTCCGCGGATACCCCGCGGTCACGTATGTGCGTTTCCCTTCCGGACGCGCGCGTAGCAGTTGCCCTCCCGCTCGTAGACCCGGTCGACTGCCAGCGCGCTCGCCCGGAGGTCGCGTTCGAACTCCGCGAGGTCGTAGACGTGGTAGAACCGGCCGACCGTCTCGCCGCCCGGCAGCGTCCAGTCGACGGTGGTGTCGAACCCCTCGGTCGCGTCGAACTTGGAGTGGGTGACGCTCCAGGCGCTGACCAGCGCGCGACCGCCGGCCGCGAGCACGCGCGTGAGCTCGTCGAGGCTGTCGACCCGCGCCTGACGGGTCGGCAGGTGGTGGACCGTCGCGACGTACGTCGCCAGGTCGACGGCGCCGTCGGCCAGCGGAAGCGTCCCGGCGTCCGCCTGGACGAGGGCGAGCGAGTCGGCGTAGCCGCGCTCGGCGGCCCGCTCGCGGGCGACCGCGAGCAGTTCCCCCGAGAGGTCGGCGCCGACGACGCGGGCGGCCCGCCCGGCGAGCAGTTCGGCGTGGCGTCCGTTGCCACAGCCGAGGTCGAGCGCCGTCTCGATCCGGTCGCCGCTGGCGCCGGCGCCGGACCGCTTCGCGCCGTCGCCGTCCTCGCCCGGGCGCGCCTCCTCGACGAACGCCCGGACCTCCGGCCAGGCGTGCTCGCGAGTCGCCGAGAAGTGCGCCGCGATCCGGTCGTAGGTCGTGCGGACCTCCCGGCGGTCGGAGTCGGTCATCGACGGAACTGGCGGGCCTGCGGCCATCAACCCACCGGAGTCGGCTTTCGCGTGCGCGGGGTAGCTACAAGCGCGGTCCGGGACACGTTCCGGGCGTGACAGACGAGACCGAACGCCTCGACGGAGAGAGCGGGGACGCGGGCGAGGGCGACGTCGGGACGAAGCGCCTCGACGACACCGGCCGACTCGAGGAGGGCGACGACGGGACCTTCCGCCGGCAGTGGACCTTCGAGGCCGCCCCGGAGCGGACGGCCGACCTCCGGGTGGTTTCACAGGACGGAACGCGGGTCGACGCGGCCCTCGAGAGCGCCCGCGGCGGGACGGAACTGTTCGAGAGCGCGTCAGCCGGCGTGCAGGTCTCGGAGCGGGTCGACCTGCCCGCCGGCGAGGAGGAGTACGAACTCACCGTCGTCGACGCCGATGAGGTTGACGACCCGCCGCGGGTGTCGGTGGCCGTCATCGAGGAGGCGGAGTAGAGGTGCGCCCAAGAGCGCGCCGGAGAGCGCTGGCGGACCGGTCGGTCGGGTCACGGGCCGGTCGCGACTCTAGAGGATCCGCTCGCCGAGCGCGCTCGCGAGCAGTTCGACCGCGAGTTCGGCCGTCCGGTTGTGCCGGTCGAGGATGGGGTTGACCTCGACGGCCTCCAGCGAGCGGACCTCCCGCTCGGCGACCAGTTCCATCGCGGCGTGGGCCTCGCGGTAGGTGACGCCGCCCCGGACGGGCGTCCCGACGCCGGGCGCCTCGTCGGGGTCCAGCCAGTCCAGGTCGAGGCTGACGTGGATCCCGTCGGTTCCGGCGGTGGCGACGTCTAACGCCGCCTCGGCCACCGCCGGCAGGCCGCGGGCGTCGACGTCGCTCATCGTGTAGACCGACACCGCGCTCTCCCGGAGGGCCTCGCGCTCGTTGTCGTCGAGGCTCCGGACGCCGACGAGCGCGACGTTCTCGGGGGCGACGCCGGCCGGCGCCCAGTCGCAGTCCCCGAATTCCCCCTCGCCGAGGATCGCCGCCAGCGGCATCCCGTGGACGTTGCCCGAGGGGCTGGTCGCGGGCGTGTTGAAGTCGCCGTGGGCGTCGAACCAGACCACGCCGACGTCGACGTCGGGGTCGCGGGCCGCGCCTCCGACGGTCCCGATTGCGATGGAGTGGTCGCCGCCGAGCACCAGCGGGAGCGTCCCGTCGTCGAGCGCGTCGGCGACCTGGTCGGCGAGCCGATCGCAGAGTTCGCGGACCTCGCCGAGGTACTTCGCGGTCCCGGTCGAGGGTGCCGCGCTCCCGGGGTTGCCGATCTCGGGGTGGACGACCGGCAGGTCGCCGACGTCGGTGCAGTCCTCGACGAGCGCCGCCAGTTTCTCCGAGAGCCCGGCGTACCGGATCGCGGACGGTCCCATGTCGACCCCTCGGCGGTCGGCGCCGAGGTCCATCGGGACGCCGATGATCCGCAGCGAACGTGTCATGGAGACGGGTTCACCGTCCCCCGGCAAAATCCCTTGTCATCGCCACCCACGGCGATTCGCTGGCAGCAAAAATAATAGGCCGGCTATCGCCACATCGTGTAATGCGAATCATCAAACTCCTCGTCCACGAGGACCAGCGGCGGGCGGTCCTCGACATCCTCGACGAGGAGGGGATCGACTTCGTGGTGACGAAAGACGCGAACGAGGAGAGCGACGCGTTCCTCGTGGAGTTCCCCCTCCCGACGCAGGCCGTCGCGTTCGTGCTCGGCGAACTCCGGGAGGCGGGGGTCGACGACAAGGAGTACACGGTCATCACCAGCGGCGAGACCGCCAAGACCCGAAACTACCAGGAACTGGAAGAGCGCTTCGTCGCCGGCGTCGAGGAGGACGACTCCGTCGCCCGCGAGGAGATCCGGGGGAAGGCGCTGGGCATGCACCGCAACGCGCTGACGTACTACTCGCTGACGCTCTTCTCGGCGATCGTGGCGGCGGCCGGCCTGTTGCTCGACTCGCCGGCGGTCGTCGTCGGGGCGATGGTGATCGCGCCGCAGGTCGGGTCGGCGCTGATCACCAGCGTCGGAATGGTGCTGGACGACCGGCGGATGCTCGCGATCGGCGCCCGGACGCAACTCGGCGGCTTCGGCGCCGCCATCCTCGCGTCGCTGGCCTTCGGGTTCTTCCTCAAGGAGGCCGGGTTCGTCACCGCGATCCTCGACGTCGCGACGGTGAGCCAGATCGCGAAGCGCATCTCTCCGGGGCTGATGACCGTGTCCGTGGCGTTCTGCGCCGGCGGCGCGGGGGCGTTCGGACTGGCGACGGCCCTACCGGTCTCGCTCGTGGGCGTGATGATCGCCGCGGCGCTGATCCCCGCCGCGGCGGCCGTCGGCATCGGCATCGCCTGGGGACTGCCGAGCGTCGCCCTCGGGGCGTTCCTCCTGCTCGTGATCAACGCCGTCGCCGTCAACCTCGCTGGCTTTCTCGTGCTGTGGTACCTGGGCTACCGGCCCAGCGAGTGGACGGAGAACAACGGCTCGAACGCGCTCCGTCGGTACGCGCCGACGATCGTCGCGCTGGTCGTCCTGCTGGGGGTCTTCGGAGTGGCGGGCGGCATCGTCACCGATCAGGTCGCGGTCGAAAACGAGATCAAAGACGTCGTCGAGGAGACGCTGACCGATTCCGAGTACGACCGCCTCGAGTTGCGGTCGGTACAGGTGGAGGTCAACAGCGTCGCCTTCTTCCACGAGACGCCGACCGTCACCGTCGTCGTCTCCCGGCCCGCCGGCGAGTCATACCCGGACCTCGCCGACGAGTTACGCACTCGGATCGAGGAGGAGACCGACGAGCAGGTGATCGTCAGCGTCGAGTACCGCGACCGCACCACGTCGTCACCGGAGAACGCCCAGTCCGAGGCGCTGGATCACTCGCCGGCGGTGCCGGCGCCGGCGGCGTCGTAGCCGGCACAGACGCGGCGAACGCCCTCCTCGAAGTCGATCCGGGGCTCCCATCCCGTCGCCTCCTGGATCTTCGAGGCGTCGGCCATCGTGTCGTGGACGTACACCTCGAGGGGGTTCTCGACGTACTCCGGGTCGACGTCCGTTCCGAGTTCCGCGTTGATCATCTCGACCATCTCGTTGAACGAGTAGTTCTCGCCGGTGCCGAGGTTGTAGATGCCCTGGAGGCTGTGGTCGGCGGCGAGTTCGATCCCGCGGACGATGTCCTCGACGTGTGTGAAGTCCCGGGTCTGGGTCCCGTCGCCGAACAGCACCGGCCGCTCGCCGCTCGCGATGGCGTCGGCGAACTGCGCGACCGTGTTGGCGTACTCGCCTTTGTGCTCCTCGTTGCCGCCGGCGAACCCCTGATAGACCGAGAAGAAGCGCAGCCCCGCACACTGCATGTCGTAGTGGTTGTGGAAGTACTCGCCGTAGCGCTCGCGGGCGAGTTTCGAGGCCTCGTAGCCGGTCCGGGCATCGACGGCCATCGTCTCCGGGGAGGGTTCGGTCCGGGAGCCGTAGATGGAGGACGTCGAGGCGTAGACGATCGTGTCACAGCCGTCCTGGCGGGCCTGATCGACCGTGTTGACGAACCCCTCGACGTTGACTCGTGCACCCCGCCGGGGGTCCTCTTCGTGCATCTTGTACGAGGAGAGCGCGGCGAGGTGGAAGACGGCGTCGACGTCCGTCGGGAGGTCGTCGTCGAGGACGGAGGCGTCGACGAACTCGACGCCGCCGTCGAGGTTGTCGGGCGTGCCGAGATAGCAGTCGTCGAGGGCGACTACCTCGTTGTCGGCCGCGAGGTGGTTCGCGAGGTTCGATCCGATGAACCCCGCGCCGCCGGTCACGAGAACGCGTTCGTCCTGCATACCTCGAAGCCGTATTCATAGACTGATATGAATGTCGGTTCGATGCACCGGGAGACTTATTCATCACAGTTTCAAATATTAGCTCATGTCGTCAATTGAACTCACGTCCAGTCAGAAGAAGATCCTCCAGGAGCTGATCAACCTGTACGGGACCACGGAGAAGGCGGTGAAAGGAGAGGACATCGCCGAGCGGACAGACCGCAACCCCGGGACGATCCGCAACCAGATGCAGAGCCTCAAAGCCCTCCAGCTAGTCGAGGGGGTACCGGGGCCGAAAGGCGGCTACAGACCCACCGCCAACGCCTACGAGGCCCTCGAGATCCAGGAGCTCGACGAGCCCGCCGAGGTACCGCTGTACCACGAGGGCGAGTCCCTCTCGGAGGCGAACGTCCAGGAGATCAACCTCACGAGCGTCCACCACCCCGAGCTCTGCCGGGCGGAGATCCGGCTCCACGGGTCGATCACGGACTTCCACGAGGGCGACACCGTCACCGTCGGTCCCACCCCCCGCTCGAAGCTCCTGATCGAGGGCGTCGTCGACGGGAAAGACGAGACGAGCAACGTGCTCATCCTCTCGACGACCGACATGCGGGCGCCGGTCGAGGACCCCGAACACTGAGACCGCGTCCCGGGGTGCAGTCGTCGCGGCCTCTGTCGCGAGCGGCGGGTGACCCGCCGCGACGCTCCCGGAGACGGCGCGTGTCGCTTGGTAGCTCTTCGCTCTATCTCCCGGCCGTTCCAAAGCCTTTGTATCCGATGGGGTTGCAGATATATCCATGACTGAAAACGTCGTCGTCCTCGGTTCCGGGTACGCCGGGGCAGGCGCTGTCAAGAGCATCGAGCGGACGCTCGAAGACGAGGTCGATCTGACCTGGATCTCCGATGTCGACCACCACTTCGTCCTCCACGAGTCCCACCGGATCATCCGCGACCCCCGGGTGAAAGAGAAGATCACCATCCCCGTCGACGAGATCAAGTCGCCTGCCACCCGGTTCATCCAGGCGGCCGTCACCGGGATGAACGCCAACGACCGCGAAGTGGAACTCGACGACGGGACGACCGTCTCCTACGACTACGCCGTCCTCGCGATCGGCTCCCAGACCGCCTTCTTCGGCATCGACGGCCTGGAGGAGCACGCCCTCACCCTGAAGGACCTCGACGACGCCCTCGAGATCCACGAGGCCGTCAAGTCCGCGGCCCGCGACGCCTCCCGGAGCGACCCCGCGCAGGTCGTCGTCGGGGGTGCCGGCCTCTCGGGCATCCAGAGCGCCGGCGAGACCGCCGAGTTCCGCGACAAGCACCGCGCGCCCATCGACATCCACCTCGTCGAGGGACTGGAGAACGTCTTCCCGCCGGGCGACCCCGAGATCCAGGAACTGCTCGACGAGAAGCTCCGCGAGCGCGACATCAACATCATGACCGGCGAGTTCATCGGCGAGGTCGACGAGGATACCGTCTACGTCGGCGACGATACGGAACTCGACTACGACGTCCTCCTGTGGACCGGCGGGATCACCGGCCAGGACCTCACCCAGGACCTCGAGATCGGCAAGGACGAGCGGAGCTTCCGCCTCCACGCGAGTTCGACCTTCGAGACCGACGCTCCCGACGTCTTCGCCATCGGCGACACGGCACTGGTCGATCAGGACGACGACGAGCCGGCGCCGCCGACCGCGCAGGCCGCCTGGGACGCCGCCGAGGTCGTCGGCGAGAACGTCAGGCGCGCGATCAACGACCAGCCGCTCAAGGAGTGGCGCTACCGGGACAAGGGGACGCTCGTCTCGGTCGGCCAGGAGGCCGTCGCCCACGACATCAAGCCCGTCGAGGGTGTCGACCTGCCCATCGCCGCCCTGCTCGGGAGCGATACCTTCGACGGCGTCGCCGCCGAAACGCTGAAGAAGGCCGTCGCGGCCCGCTGGATCAACCGGATCACCGGCCCGTCCCGCGCCGCCAAGGCCTGGCCGGACATGTGAGAGAGCGACGACCTCGCTCCGCTCGCAGCTCCCCCGGCAGCGCCTGCTCCGGACCGCCCGGGGGCCGCGCCGAACGTTCAAGTACTGAACCGCGGCCAGACGGACCGTGCGCTGACCGCCGCCGTCCGGCGGGACGACCCAGCGCGGCGCGCGCCGCCGGACGGACGACGGGACCGGTCTACGCCGGGCCCGCGCGCCGCCGTGTCCGCTATCGGTCCCGGCGTTCGTAGTCGCGTTGCTCGACCGCCTCGACCTCGCGGCCCGCCTCCCGCCAGGCCGTGAACCCGCCCGTCATGTGCGCGACGTCGGCGTACCCCATCTCCTGGAGCCGTCGGGCGGCGAGCGCCGACCGCCCCGCCTCGTTGCAGAACAGCACGTACCGCCGCTCGGGGTCGAAATAGTCGCGGTAGTACTCGGTCCCGGGGTCGGCCCAGAACTCCAGCATCCCCCGCGGGGCGTGTCTCGCGCCGGGGATCGTCCCCTCGATCCACAGCTCGCGGACGTCGCGGATGTCGATCAGCGTGACGTCCTCCTCCTCGCGGAGAGCGGCGACCGCTTCGACTGACAGCGACTCGACGTTCCGCTCGGCCTCCTCGACGAGTTCCCAGACGCCGCGCTCGAGTTCCGGATCCGTATCGGTGTCCGCCTCTGTCATACCTTGGCGTCGGCGAGCAGCGGCAAAGACCTACCGCCGCGCCCCCTCCCCCCAGTCGCCGTCAGGGCGCCGGCGGCCAGTCTCCGACGCGACGGTCGAGAGAAAGCGAGCGAGGACGGCGACCGGTGCGGAGTCCCGCTCGCGCGCTCACAGCGAGAGCCCGGCGTGCCAGCTTTCGGCGCCCGCCTCGGCTTTCACCTCGTCCATGCGGGCCAGCAGGTGGACCGCGAGGCTGGCCGTCTCGGCGGCCCGCGCCTCTCCCTCTGTGCGGAACTCGCCGGTCTCTCGGTTGGCGTAGACCGTACAGACGGCGCCGGCGCGCAGGCCGTAGACGTTCGCCAGCGTCAGGATCGCGCTGGCCTCCATCTCGAAGTTCTTCACGTTCGCCTCCCGGAGTTCCGCGAGCAGCGCCTCCCCCTCGGGGGACTCGTAGCCGCCGAACCCCTCGCGGCCCTGGCCGGCGTAGAACGAGTCCGTCGAGGCCGTGTGACCGACGTGGTAGTCGTAGCCGAGGCGCTCGGCGGCCGCGACCAGCGCCGCGACGACCTCGTGGTCGGCCACCGCGGGGTAGGACTTCCGGACGTAAGCGTCGCTGGTCCCCTCCTGGCGGACGCCGCCGGCGGTGATCACCAGGTCGCCGATCTCCATCTCGGGCTGGATCGCCCCGCAGGACCCCACCCGGACGAACGTGTCCGCGCCGACCCGGGCCAGTTCCTCGACGGCGATCGCCGCCGACGGCGCGCCGATCCCGGTTGAGGTGACCGTCACCGGCGTCCCGTCGTACCGGCCGGTGTAGGTGTGGTACTCGCGGTGGTGCGCGACCTCCTCGGCCTCGTCCCACTGGGCGACGATCGTCTCGACGCGGTCGGTGTCCCCCGGCAGGAGGACCGTCTCGGCGACGTCGCCCGGCCCGACACCGACGTGGTACTGGACCTCGTCACCGGCGTCGTCACCGTCGTCGTGGCTCATAGTCGGCCTGCGACGTGCCTCTACTAATATCCCCGGTCCCGGGCGGGGCCCGTCCCCCGCTACCGACGGCCGGTCACGTCCCGTCTTCGTCGGCGGTGGCGTCAGGGTCAGCGTCGGCGTCCTCTAGCGTCTCCAGCGAGATGGCGTTCGGCAGGAGGTCGCCGAGCGCGTACTCCGCGACGGCGTCGCCCTCGTCGCAGAGCACGGGCAGGTCCTCGTCGCAGAACTCCGCGAGCGTCTGTCGGCACATCCCACAGGGCGTGACGCCGTCGCGGGCAGCGGAACTGACAGCGAGACGGGCGAACGACCGGCGACCGTCCCGGACGGCGCTCCCGACGGCCACCTCCTCGGCGTGCAGCGAGTTCGAGTAGTTGGCGTTCTCGACGTTACAGCCCGCGTATATCGACCCGTCAGCGGTCTCGACGGCCGCGCCGACGCGGTACTCCGAGTAGGGGACGTACGCGGCCTCCAAGGCCTCCCGGGCGCGTTCGATCAGTTCCCGGTCCGTCACGGCGCCGTCGTCCTCGTCTGCGTCCGCGTCCATACGGTCCTTTCAGCCACCGTGGAGAAATAGCCACCGCCACCGCCGGCGCGGTCAGTCCTCGCCGGACTCGTAGTGTTCCCCGGCGGCCTCGGGGATCTGCGTCCGGCCGACCAGCGCGAGGACGACGATGACGCCGACGTACGGCACGGCCTGGACGAGCGTCCGCGAGACGCCGAGTCCGGCGAACTGCAGCGGCGTCTGGACCGCCTCCAGCCCCGCGAACAGCATCGTCGAGAGCAGCGCCCCGACGGGGTTGTAGTTGCCGAAGAGGTAGGCGACGATGGCGATGAACCCCTTCCCGTTGACCATCGTCTGGCCGCTGCCGGTGAACTGGCCGACCCCGAAGGCGAGGCTCGCGCCGCCCATGCCGGCGAACACCCCCGACAGGAGGACGGCGGCGTAGCGCACCCGGCGGACGCTGGCGCCGACCGTATCGAGCGCCTTGGGGTTCTCGCCGCTGGCCCGGACCCAGCGGCCGAAGGCCGTCCGGTTGAGCACGTACCACGCCAGCGCGACGACTGCGAACATGAGGTAGACCGTCGGCGAGGCGTCGAACAGCGCCCCGAAGAAGGGAATCTCGGCGAGTACCGGGACCGTGATCGTCCCCGGGGTCGGGATCTGCGTCGTGTTCGGGCCGCCGTAGACCAACCGCGCCGCGAACGGCGCCAGCCCGAGCGCCACCAGCCACACCGCCAGCCCAGCGATGATCTGGTCGGCCCGGAACCTGATGCAGACGACGGCGAACACCGCCGCGAGCGCCACGCTGGCGAGGACGCCCAACAGGAAGCCCGCCCAGATGCTCCCCGTGGTGTCGACGCCCAAGACCGCCGTGAACGCGGCGATGATCAGGAGTCCCTCCAGGCCGATGTTGATCACGCCGCTCTTCTCGGCGAAGATGCCGCCGACGGCCGCCAGCGCGATGGGCACTGACAGCCGGAGCGTCGACGCCAGCGTCCCCTTGCTCGTGAGGATGGCGAACAGACGGCCGGGGACCGACGACGGTGCCAGGAGGGCGGCGACCGCCAGCAGGGCGAACAGCGCGGCCGCGACGGCGGCGACGAGCCCCCGCCCGGTGAACCGGCCGAGCCAGCCGTCCTCCGCCGCCTCGGGGGCGAGATCACGCATCGTCGTTCCCCCCCTATCGTCGCCCTCGCCGCCAGCGGCCTCGCTTCCCCCGTCAGTCGCGACCGCCGGCTGCCGCCCCTCGAGGTCGATCACCCGGCCGCCGAGCAGCCGGAAGAACTCCGGCATCGCCACGAAGAGGATGATCAGTCCCCGGAGCACGCCGACCAGTTGCACCGGGATGTCGAGGCTCGGGTCGACCTGGATCGACGTCGTGCCGCTCTTGAGAACGCCGAACAGCAGCGCCGCGGGGAGGACGCCCAGCGGGTTGTTGCCGGCGAGGATCGCGACGGTGATGCCGTCGAACCCGTAGGAGGGGACGCCGGTCTGGAAGTAGCCGAAGAAGAGGAGGACGTAGACCGTCCCGGCGACCCCCCCGAGCGCGCCCGAGAGCGCGAGGCTGGCGACGGTCGTCCGGGCGGCGTCGACGCCGCCGTACTCCGCGGCCTCGGGCTGGACGCCCGTCGTCCGGAGGTCGTAGCCGAACGCCGTCCGGTCGAGCAGGAGGGCGACCGCCGCGACGGCCAGGAGTGCGAGCGCGAGCGCCACTACGGAGAACTCGTCGCTGGGCTGGAAGGCGAGCCGCGGGAAGCCCGCGAACTCGGGGAGGTCCCGGGTCTTCGTCGAGAGGCTCGACTCGTCGCCGACGTGAGTCTCCAGCAGGTACAGCGCGAGGAAGCCGGCCACGAAGTTGAGCATGATCGTCGTGATCACCTCGTTGGCGTCGGCGTAGGCCTTCAGCGCTCCGGGGATCGCGCCGTAGAGCCCGCCGAACACCCCACCGACCAGCAGGCCGAACGGGACGATCACGAGCGTTCCGACGGTCCCAGAGAGGTACGGCGCGACGCCGAGCATCGCGAGGGTGCTCGCCAGCGCGCCGACGATCAACTGGCCCTGCGTCCCGATGTTGAAGATGCCCGCGCGGAAGGCCACCGCGACCGACAGCCCCGTGAGGATCAGCACGGTCGTCTCGGCGAGCGTGTCGCCCATCCGGGCGTTGAACGGCGTCCACCCCTCCCGGAACGGGGCCGCGAACTGCCCGTGCAGCGGGTCGAACAGCGGGTTGATCGGGTCGCCGAGCGCACCGAGGAAGAGGCGGTCGTACACCCGCGCCGGGTCGTAGCAGAACCCCACTTCGAAGTAGGTGACAGCGGCCTGACTGCACGTCGCCGTCCGCCCCGCCGCGAGGACGATGACGGCGCCGACGAGCATCGAGGCGACGAGCGCGGCCAGGCTGATCAGCGCCCGCTCGGTCGCTGAGGCTCCGACCAGGCGCGCGAGCGCCATCCGGCCTCGCTCGCGCCAGTCGGTGCCGGCCTGGACGTCGGGGCCGGAGCCGGACGGGGACCCCCGGTCGCCGCCCTCGCCGCTGGTCCGTTCGGGGTCCCGGTCGTCGCTCCCGCCGGCGCTCATCGCTCACCTCCGTGCCGCGATCCGGTGCCGGTCCCGGACTCGACCCCGGCCCGCGCCGTCCGGTCGGGGCGCTCGCCGGCCATCAGCAACCCGAGTTCCTCCTCGGTGGTCGCCTCGGGGTCGACGACGTCGACGATCTCCCCCTCGTACATCACCCCGAGGCGGTCGGACAGCGCCTGAACCTCCTCTAGCTTCGAGGAGACCAGGACCACCGCCACGCCCTCCGCGCGCAGGTCCAGCAGGCGCTCGTGGATGAACTCCGTCGAGCCGATGTCGACCCCGCGGGTGGGATGGGTGGCAACGACGAGGTCGGGGTCGCGCTCGAACTCGCGGCCGACGACGAACTTCTGCTGGTTGCCGCCGGACAGCGACTGGGCGCGCGCGTCGGCGTTCCCGGGGCGGACGTCGTAGTCGGCGACGATCCCCTCGGCGTGCTCGCGGGTGCGCTCCCAGTCGATGCGGCCGCCGCGGGCGAACGGGGCACCGTGCTGGCTCCCCAGCAGGCCGTTCGAAACCAGGTCGAACGACATGACCAGTCCCCGCTCCTGGCGGTCCTCCGGGATGTAGGCCATCCCCGACTCGATGCGCTCCCGGCGCGACCGGTCGGTGACGTCCTCGCCGTTGACGGTGACCCGTCCTCCGTCCGGGCGGGTCAGCCCGGTGATCGCCTCGATCAGTTCGGCCTGCCCGTTGCCGTCGACCCCCGCGATCCCGAAGATCTCCCCCTCGCGGGTGGTGAAGTCGACGCCGGCGACCTGCTCGACGCCGCGGTCGTCGGTCACCCGAAGGTCTTCGACGGCCAGCGCGACCGACCCGGGGTCGGCCGGCGGTTTCTCGACCTCCAGGAGCACCTCCCGGCCGACCATCATCTCGGCGAGTTGCTCCCGGTCGGTCGCGTCGGCGGCGACCGTCCCCACGTTCCGGCCGTCCCGGAGGACGGTGATCTCGTCGGCGGCGGTCATCGCCTCCCCGAGCTTGTGAGTGATGAAGACGATCGTCTTGCCCTGCTCGGTGAGTTCCTCGAAGACGGCGAAGAGGTCCTCGACCTCCTGGGGGGTAAGCACCGCCGTGGGCTCGTCGAGGATCAGCACGTCCGCGCCGCGGTAGAGCGCCTTGAGGATCTCGACGCGCTGCTGGACGCCGACCGAGACGTCGGCGACGCGGTCGGTCGGGTCGACGTCGAAGCCGTACCGCTCGCTCAGGTCCTCGACCTCGCGGCGGGCGCGCTCGCGGTCGACCGTCAGCCCGAGCCACTTCCGGGGCTCGTTGCCCAGCGTGATGTTCTCGGCGACGGTCATCGGGTCGACCAGCATGAAGTGCTGGTGGATCATCCCGACGCCGGCGTCGATGGCGTCGCCCGGCGATTCGAACTGGCGCTCCCGCCCGTCGACGACCACGCGCCCCTCGTTGGGGCGGTAGAGCCCGTAGAGGACGTTCACCAGGGTCGTCTTCCCGGCCCCGTTCTCCCCGAGGAGGGCGTGGACGGATCCCCGTTCGACGGCCAGGTCGACGTCGTCGTTGGCGACGACGCCGGGGAAGCGCTTCGTGATCCCGTCGAGGTGAACGGCCGTCGTCATTTGCAGGTCGGTCGGACGGAGGGACGGTTAAACGCCCGGATTCCGCGTCGGCCCAGCCTCGCCCGACGGAGCGCGGGAGCCAAGCGGGTGCCGACGGCGGCCGGGAGGCCGGCCGCCTCAGACGTTCGAGGGGTCGGTCGGTACCGAGATCTCGCCCCCGATGATCGACTCCCGGGTGGCCTCGATCTCGGATTTGATCTCCCCGGAGATCTCGCTGCCGAGTTCCGACCCGTAGGCCACCTCGACGCCGTCCTGTTCGAGGCCGAGTTCGGTCGTCGAGCCGCCCTCGAACTCGCCCTGGACGGTGCCCTCGACCGCCGTGTAGACGGCGGTGTCGACGCGCTTGACCATGCTCGCCAGGATGACGTCGGCGAACGAGGACTTGGTCTTCGACTGGTCGCGGTCGACGCCGATGGCGTACCGGCCCTGCTCCTGGGCGGCCTGGAAGACGCCGGTCCCGGTGTTCCCCGAGGCGTGATAGATGATGTCCGCGCCGCTGTTGTACATCGACAGCGCCGCCTCCTTCCCGCCGGCGGGGTCGTTGAAGTCACCGACGTACGAGGAGAGCACCTGGGCGCTCTCGTCGGCGTGTTTCACGCCCGCGGTGTAGCCGGCCTCGAAGCGGCCGATCAGCCCCCCCTCCACGCCGCCGACGAAGCCGACCGTGGGATCCCCGTTCGTTTCGCCGCCCCCCCCGGAGAACTCCTGGCTGGTGAGCAGCCCCGCTAGCTGGCCGACGAGGAACGACCCCTGGTGTTCCTTGAACACGTAGCTGCCGACGCTGTCCTCCTCGACGACCGCGTCGACGATCATGAAGTCCTGGTCGGGGAACTGGGGCGCGGTGTTGCTCAGCGCGTCGGCCTGCAGGAAGCCGATACAGCTCACCAGGTCGTAGTCGGGGTTCGACGACTCGGCGTAGGACTGCTGGAACGTCGAGAACTCCGAGACCTCCGAGGGCTCGGACTCGTCGTAGCTGACGTCGAAGTCCTCGGCGGCCCGCTGGATCCCCTGCTGGGCCTGGTCGTTGAACGAGCCGTCGCCGAGACCGCCGGTCGCGTAGACCACGCCGACGTTGACCTCGGCGCTCCCCTCGGCCCCACCGTCGGACTCGTTGCTCTGCCCTCCACCCTCGGTCGTCTCGGCGGTCCCGTTGTCGCCGCCGGTGTCGTTGCTGTCGCCGTCGCCGTCCTCGGTCGGGCCGCCGGTACAGCCCGCGAGGCCGACGAGCGCGGTGCCGCCGGCACCGGTGAGAAACGTGCGTCGCTGCATAGCTACCTACCGTCCGTCACCGACGGAGGTTAAGCCCGTTGCTTCGCTCCAGGGCCGAACCGTCCGAACCGTTCGGACCGCCCTAACTGTCGATTCGGCGCCGAACGCGGGCGGCCGTAGCCGAACCACGGAGCGAGCGCCGCCGTCGCCGGCTTCAGGCCGACGCGTCCTCGACCGCTCCCCCGACGACCTCGACGACGCCGGCGACGAGCGACTCGACGTCCTCGCTCTCGGCGTAGACCCGGAGGTACGGCTCGGTCCCGCTGGGGCGGACGAGCGTCCAGGCGCCGCCCTCGAAGTCCAGTCGGACGCCGTGGTCGGTCCCGACGCTCGCCTCCGGGTACCTGCAGGGGAGGCGGTCGGCGACCAGCGCCATCGCCTCGGCCTTCGCGTCGTCGGGGCAGTCGACGGCCACCTTCTCGTAGGGGCGCTCGGAGACCGGCGCGCGCAGGTCCGCCAGCCCGCGGTCGGCGATCAGCACCGCCAGCACCGCGGCGCTCGCGACGCCGTCGATCCACGGCCCGAGCCCGGGGTGGACGTGCTTCCAGGGCTCGCCGGCGAAGACAACGTCGCCGCCCCCCGCCCGGGCCGCCGCGATCCCCTCGTGGAGCGCGCCCAGGCGGACGCGCTCGACGCGGCCGCTCGCGGCGTCGATCCGCTCGTCGATGCGCCCGGAGGCGTTGGGGGTCGTGACGACGACGGGATCGTCGACGTCGCTCGCGCGGACGAAGTGCTCGGCGAGGACCGCCAGGATCGTGTCCTCGTGGACGACCTCGCCGGCGTCGTCGACGACGACGAGGCGGTCGGCGTCGCCGTCGTGGCCGATCCCGACGACCGGCCCCTCGCAGTCGGCGACGAACGCCCGCAGGTCCGCGAGTGTCTCGGGAGTCGGCTTGCTCGGCCGGCCGGGGAAGTGCCCGTCGACGTTGGCGTTCAGCGCGATCACCCGCGCGCCCAGCAGCCGGAGCACCTGCGGGGTCGCCAGCCCGCCGACGCCGTTGCCGCAGTCGACGACGACCGTCAGCCCCTCGGGCGCGGGGCCGTGTTCGCGGGCGTAGTCGGCGACCGACCGCCGGTAGGCCGGCAGCGGGTCGATCTCGGTCGGGTCGCCCCACTCGTCCCAGGCCGCCGGCGGGGCCTCGGCGTCGAACTCCTCGCCGTCCGCGAACAGCTTCAGACCGTTGTCCCGTGGTGGGTTGTGGCTGGCGGTCACCTGGACGCCGTGTCGGGTCTTGCTGGCGAACGCCAGCGCCGGTGTCGGCACCACGCCCGCGCGGCGGACGGTCGCGCCGGCGCTCTCGAGACCGGCCTCGACGGCGGCGGTCAGCGCCGCGCCCGTCTCGCGGCCGTCCCGCCCCACGACCACCGACTCGGCGTCCTCGCCGACCGCCCGACCCACCGCGAGCGCGAGTCGCGGCGTCACCCGCTCGCGGGCGTCGCCGCGGATGCCCGCGGTTCCGAACAGATCCATACCCGGTGGTACGGAGGCTGGTACTTAGCTGGTGGCGTCTCGTCTCGGGACTGCAGGGCGGCGGCGAGCGGCGGGAGTCGGATCTCAGATGGCGGAGGTCCCGCGTCCCGGAGCGGCGGGTGTCGTCCGAACCGTCCGGTCTGTGCGGCCGTTTCCGCCCCCCGCCCCCCAGCGCGAGAAGCAGTCGGCGTGTCCGCCGGTCGGGGACGTCACAGTTCGACGCCGCTGGGAATGAGGCTGTGTTGCCGGAGGAGTTCTCCGTCCCGGTCGTAGACGAGGAAGGTCGACTTCTCGTGGGCCAGCGCCTCGCGGCCGTCGACCCGGACGACGACGCGGTAGCGGCCGTCGTCGGTGTCGGCCGCGTTGCCGTAGGCCCGCGCAGCCTCGACGAGGTCGAGGACCACACCGGCCCCGACGTTGGCCTCGAGGACGTAATCGCCGGTGATTCGGTCCGTGATGGCGAACGCGCCAGTCGCGTCCGAGTCGAGTTCCTCGCCCTCCCGGAGGCGGTAGGACACGTCGACCTGGTCCGCTGCGAGCGGCGCTCCCGAGTCGTCGGTCAACCGGTCCTCGAAGGGGTCCTCGGGACCGTCGAACGAGACGGTCGCCACCGGCTTCGTGGCGTCCCCCGCCCCCCTGTCGACGTCGAGCGTGAAGTAGTCGCGCCTCATCTGAACGAACCTTGGACGGCGGGAGCTATGAACGTAACGCCGGGCCGGGTCGGAACCGTTTCGAGCACGCGTTTCTCCCTCCCAACTATGGCGCTCGTCGATCCCGAGTACTGAAACGAGTTCGCCGTGCTCGCCGCCTGGATCTCCGCGTTCCTCCCCCTGGTCGGTCTGGTACTTCTCTGGAGGACTCACCGTCGTCGAGGTCAGGTTCCCCCTCGCCGTCGTCCGGACCGTCTCGGAGATCCCCGGCGGCCAGCAGCCGTCGCTGTCCACGCCCGTCCGGTGGGCCGAAGCCAACGCCGGTAACCCCCAGCGCGCTCGCGTACTGGCTGGCGGTCGCGGGCCTGATCGCCTTCGGGGTCGCGCTCGCCGTCAGCGTCGCCCTCTACCTCCGGGAAGGGCGCGTCGAGCGGGCGCTCCCCGCGGACCCGGCGACCGTCCAGGGGGGAGTGCTCCTCGCGGCGGGGGTCGCCTTCGGCGCCGCGACGGTCCGCTCGGTCACCAGCCAACCCGGGCTCGTGGTCCCGGTCGGAGCGCCCTTCCTGCTCGCCTTCGGCGCAGTACTCATCGCCGGAAAACAATCTGAATAGCGGATGAGTTTAAGTCGGTACGGCGGCCAGGTACCGTAGCCGCCGGACCGGCGGAGACGATGGTACGTGACGAGTTCACGAAGGTGCGAGACCTGATCGCGCGAACCGCCGAGGTGCTCCGCGGCGGGGAGGTCGAAGTCGAGGCGTACGACCCCGCCGCCCACGGGCCGCTGGTGAGCTTCGAGGGCCTCGCGGGCTACGAGGAGGTCGACCGCTACTGGCTCGACGCTCCCTTCGTGTTCGCCTCGATCAACTACGACGCCGAAGCCAGCGAGCACCGCTATCAGGTAGTCGAGCCCGACCTCGACCCGCTGGAGCAGGACCTCCTGGCGTCGCTGCGCGAGGACGTCCGCGGTCACCTGCTCTACCGCCGGGACGACGACGTCGAGACCGATCCCGAGGCGGTTCTCCAGCGAGCCATCGCCGAGCGCCTCGGGGAGTACGCCGTCCGGATCGACGCCGCCTCCTTCCACCGCCTCTTCTACTACCTCCACCGCTCGTTTCGGGGCTACGGTCGCCTCGACCCGCTGATGCACGATCCCTACGTCGAGGACATCTCCTGTGACGGGCCGGGGATCCCCATCTTCGCTTACCACGACGAGTACACCGACATCGAGACCAACGTCGTCTTCGAGACCGAGGAGCTGGACTCCTTCGTCGTCCAGTTGGCCCAGCGCTCGGGGCGGCACATCAGCGTCGGGACGCCCGTCGCCGGGACGACGCTGCCCGACGGCTCGCGGGTGGAACTGGCCCTCGGCGAGGAGGTGACTCCCCGCGGGTCGGCGTTCACCATCCGGAAGTACGCCGAGGAGCCGCTGACGCCGATCGACCTGCTGGACTACGGCACCTACGACCTGGAGTCGATGGCCTACCTCTGGCTGGCCATCGAGCGCAACCGCAACCTCGTGTTCGCGGGCGGGACCGCCGCCGGCAAGACCACGTCGATGAACGCCATCTCGATGTTCATCCCGCCGCGCTCGAAGGTGATCACCATCGAGGACACCCGCGAACTCGCGCTCTACCACGACAACTGGCTCTCGTCGGTCACCCGCGAGCGCCTCTCGGAGGGCGCGGACATCACGATGTACGACCTGCTGCGGGCCGCGCTGCGCCACCGCCCCGAGTACATCATCGTCGGCGAGGTCCGCGGCGAGGAGGCGATCACGCTCTTCCAGGCGATGAACACGGGCCACACGACCCTCTCGACGATGCACGCCGACTCCGTCCGGACGGCGATCAACCGCCTGGAGAACGAACCCATCGGCGTCCCCCGCCAGATGGTGGAGTCGCTGGACCTGCTGGTCGTCCAGCGGCTGACCCGTGTCGACGGCGAGCGCACCCGCCGGGCCGCCACCGTCGCCGAGATCGAGGGGATCGACGACCGGACCGGGGAACTCGACTACGGCGAGGCGTTCACCTGGAGCCCGACCGACGACAGCTTCTCGGTCGGAAGTCAGACCGTCGCCGACGGCATCCGGGACGAGCAGGGCTGGTCGAAGTCTGACCTCCTCCGGGAGCTCAAGCGCCGCCGGCGGTTCCTCGACGCGCTCCGCGAGCGCGGGGTGAACGACTACCGCCGGTTCACGGCGATGGTCAACCGCTACTACGCGGACCCGGAGGCGGCGCTCGCAGACCTCGACGCCGCGCCGGCGGCCGCCGACTGACACCATGTACCGGTATCTCCCCCTCGTCGCTGCGCTCGCACTCGTCGCGGCCGTCCTCGCGAGCGAGCGCTCGCCGCGCCTCGACGCGCTGGCGACGCGGATCGCGGGCGCCGCGCTGGCCGACGACCGCGACACGGTCCCCGAGAACCGGACGACGCTCGTGGCCGCGCAGATATCGTCGCTCCCGCGGCTGTACGTCGCCCGGACGCGGCTGTACGCCGTCGCTCTCGGCGCCGCGGGCGCGGTGATCGGCGTCTACGCCGGGGTCCTCGTCGGCGCGGTCGTCGGTCCCGGCGTCGTGCGGGCGGCCGTCGACGCCGTCGTCTCCCCGCTCTGGCCGGCAGCGCTCCCCGAGGGCCGCCTCGCGCAACCGATCGAGCGGTTCGTCGCCCTCTCGGCCGGGAGCGTGCTGGTCGCCGCGTTCGCGGTCGGGGCGACCTACGCGGCCCGGCGCTACGGCCCCCGGGTGCGCGCCGAGCGCCGCCGCCGGCGGATCGAGGCCGGACTGCCCCGGACGGTCGCGTTCGCCTACGCGCTCTCTCGGGGCGGCATCTCGTTTCCGGACGTCCTCCGGACGCTGGCGCGCAACGACGACGTCTTCGGGGAGGGAGCGACCGAGATCCGGACCGCCGTCCGGGAGGTCGACCTCGCCGGCCGGGACCTCGTGGCGACGCTGCGCCGGGTCGCCGACCGAACCCCCAGCGAGACGTTCCGCACGCTCTGTGAGAACCTCGGAAGCGTCCTCCAGAGCGGCCAGAACCTGCCGACCTTCCTCCGCGAGCAGTACGAGCGCTACCGCGAGGAGGCCGAGGAGCGCCAGGACGAGGTCATCGACCAGCTCGCCACCGCCGCCGAGATCTACGTCACGGTCGCGGTCGCGGGTATGCTCTTTCTCATCACGGTCCTCCTGGTGATCGGACTGACGACCGCCGACACGCTCGGGCTGATCCGAATCACCACCTACGTCCTGCTCCCGCTGGTGAACCTCGCGTTCATCGCCTATCTCGCCGACCTCACGGGACCGCTGATCGCCGGCAACGAGACCCTCGGCGACGGGGTAGACGGTTCCGAGACGGATCCGACGACGAGCACCCGGGAAACCCTCCGGCCGCTGGCCGCCGACGGCGGCGTCGCGCTGGCCCGGCTCAACCGCGACCGCCTCCGGGCCTACCGCCGACTCGCGGCGGCCCGGGGGCTGGTCCGCCGTCCGCTCGCGGAGCTGCTCGACCGGCCCGTCCGGACGTTCTACCTGACGGTGCCGCTGGCGTTGGCGGCGCTCGGCTACTGGCTCGGCCGCCGTGCGCTCGCCGGCGAGCCGTTCGTCGCCGCCACAGTCGACGGTCCGGTGACCGCGGCGCTGGTGTTCGTGTTGGGGTCGTTCGCGGTCGTCTACGAGATCCACCAGCGACGGTCGCGGCGCATGGAGGAGGCACTGCCGGACCTGCTCGACCGACTGGCGAGCCTCAACGACGCCGGACTGACGATCGTCCGGAGCTTCGACCGCGTCCGGAGGACCGACCTCGAGGGGATGAACGAGGAACTCGAACGGATCTGGACCGACATCCAGTGGGGGGCGACCGTCGCGACCGCCCTCGAACGGTTCGAGGAGCGGGCGCACACGCCCGCCGTGACCCGGCTGGTGACCCTGCTGAACAACTCGATGCACGCGGCCGACGACGTCGGGCCGGTGTTGCGGATCGCGGCCGACGAGGCCCGCGCCTTCCTCGTGTTCATCGTCGTCATCGTCTCGGTCGACTCGTTTTTCATCCCGCGGCTGCTGGAGGCCAGCAGCGGCCTCGACGCCGCCACCGCGAGCGACCAGGGGGTCGGCGAGCAGTTCGTCACCATCTCCCGGGAGGGGGTCGCCGACTACCGGGTGGCCTTCTTCCACGCCGCGTTGATCCAAGCGGCCCTCTCGGGGCTGGTCGCCGGGCAGATGGGCGACGGGACGCTCAAGGCGGGCGCGAAACACGCCGCCGCGATGCTCACCGTCACGTACGCCGTCTTCGAACTCGTCCGGTTGGTGATCTGAGTCCGGCGGCCGGGCGGACGGTGGTCGGAACTAGCAGTCGGGACTGTCACTGGCGGCGCCCGCGGTGCTGCGGGTGGGGCCGACGAGGGACCCCGCGGCCCCGGCGGCGCTCCACGGGGCCAGAGCTAAGCGGACGTCCTCCCTAGGTAGCCCGTGACCGGAACGCTCACCCTCCGCCGCCTGCTCGCCGCCGGAGCGGCGGGCGTCGCCGTCGGCCTGGCGGCGTTCGCCGCCGCCGTCCGGACGGGGATCCCGCCGGGAGCGGCCGCCGCGCCGGCCGCGATCGCGGGGCTGTTCGCGCTGATCGTCGCCCCGCTGGCGGCGCTCGCACGGCAGGTCGGCGCCGAGGCCGACGACCACGGGGAGATCGAGCGCCGGATCGCCGAGGGACTGGGCCTCTCGGAGGCGGAGTCCGAGGCCGCGTTCGGGTGGGGCAAGAGCGAGGGCGAGCCGGCCGCCGCGGATTCGGACGAGGATCGGGGGAGCTAAAACGCCCGGGACAGCTCCGGGTCTGGCTCCCGCTGCCGGCCGCCGCGCCGGCGCAGCGTCGGACGGTCGGGGGACGCCGAGGACTAGCCGAGGTCGAACCGCTCGGCGGCGGTCTCCATGTCCTTGTCGCCGCGGCCGCTGAGGTTGACGAGGATTCTCTCGTGTTCACCGGCTTCCGCCAGTTGGATCGTGCGCGCGACGGCGTGGCTCGTCT
>PXRR01000073.1 GCA_003021975.1 Halobacteriales archaeon QS_5_70_17
AGCGGCGGCGTCGCGGCCACGAGCGCCGGCGCGTTCGCGGCACAGGGGCAGGGAGACGGAAAGGGACAGGGGGAGGACCCGATGGACGCCATGCCTGACGGCATCGAGACTGCTCGGGTGCGGGTCGGCCACCTCATCTCCGACGCGCCGCCGGTCGACCTCCGGCTGACGCTGCCGGGGCTGGAGGACGTAGTCGACCTGCCGGCGTACGAGGGGCTCCGTTACGGTCAGGTCGTACCCAATATCCCCGCGGACTACGCCGACTTCCCGGCGGGAGTCACGTTCGGCCTCCGGGTGACCCCTGCAGGCGACCCGGACACGACGGTCGTCGAAATCCCCGAAATCGAGTTCGAGGCCGGTCGGAACTACACTCTGCTCGCTATCGGTGAACTCGACTCCGAGAACGACGAACCGGGTCCGGACGCTCTGGCGCTGGTCGACAACCCCCACGAGGATCCGCCCTCCTACGGGCGCGACCAGCTCCCTTCCGAGGACGAAACCGACGTCCGGGTCGTCCACGCGCTGCCGGACTTCACCGACGACTTCAGGGTCGCGCAGGTCCGCGGTGGCGGCGGCCAGGTCGGTAACGTCAAGTACAGCGAGGCGACCGACTACGCGACGATCGACCCCCACGGTGAGGTGTCACTCCACGCTGAGGGAGAGACGATCGCGACGGTCGGCGGCTTCCGCCCCGGGACGAGAAACACCGTCTACGTCGTTTCCGACACCCCGGAGCCGGGCGGAAACAAGCCCGTCATCACGTCGACGATCGACGCGGTCGCGCGCCCGAACCTGAACGTGTCCCTCGAGAACGCCTTCGAGGACTGAGAGTAGACCACCTCGCGCCGCGTCACCGTCGATATCGTTCTTTTTCCGTCTCGGCCGGAGGCGAGGGAGTGAACTAGTCGATCACGACCAGCAGGTCGCCCATGTCGACGCTCTGTCCTTCCTCGATGGCCACCTCGGTGACCGTGCCGCCGCGCTCGGCGACGATGTCGTTCTCCATCTTCATGGCCTCGAGCACGCAGATAATGTCCCCGTCGGCGACCTCGTCGCCCTCCTCGACCTCGACCGAGAGGATCGTCCCCTGCATCTCGGCGGTGACCTCCTCGCCCTCGGCGGTGCTCGCGGAGCCGCCTCCGCCTCCGCTTCCGCCGTCGCCGCCCCCGCCGCCCCTGTCGCCGGGCCGCCGGGCCTGCTGGCGACCGCCGCCTCCGCCCCCGCCGCTCACGGCCGGGATCGTCGGGCCGCCGCGCTCCTCGAGAGCGACCTCGAAGCGCTTGCCGTTGACCTCGACCGTGAACTCGCGTTCGGTCACCTCCTCGTTCCCTCCCTCGCTCTCCTCGGACGGTTCGGCGCTGCCCCACCGCTCCTGAGCCTCCCGGACGCGCTCCTGGTCGAGTTGCTCGTCGAGGTACTTCGTCGTGTGTGTGCCGGCGACGAACCGGTCGTCGGTCAGCATCAGCCGGTGGAACGGGACGACCGTGGGGATGCCCTCGATCTCGTACTCGCCGAGCGCGCGCTGCGAGCGGGCGATGCACTCCTCGCGGTCGGAAGCGTGGACGATCAGCTTCGCGATCATCGAGTCGTAGTCGGTCACCAGGTCGTCGCCCTGCCGGAGCGCGTCGTCCATTCGGACGCCGATGCCGCCCGGCGGATCGTAGGTCTTCAGGGCCCCCCCGCTCGCGGGCGCGAACTCCTCGGCGGCGTTCTCGGCGTTGATGCGGAATTCGATGGCGTGGCCCCGCAGGTCGACGTCGTCCTGCGCGAAGCCGATCTCGTCGCCCATCGCGACCCTGAGCTGCCACTTCACGATGTCGATGTCGGTGAGTTCCTCCGTGACGGTGTGCTCGACCTGGATGCGCGTGTTCACCTCGAGGAAGTAGAAGTTCGCGTCCTCGCCGAGCAGTTCGTCGGCGTCGCGGTCGGGGTCCTCCTCGACGAGGAACTCGAAAGTGCCGGCGTTCGTGTAGTCGGCCTCGCTGGCGCCCCGGCGGGCGGCCTCGCCGATCCGCTCGCGGAGGTCGTCGGTGAGCGCCGGCGAGGGGCCCTCCTCGATGACCTTCTGGTGGCGGCGCTGCAGCGAGCAGTCCCGCTCGCCGAGGTGGCGGACGTTGCCGTGCTCGTCGGCGAGGATCTGCACCTCGATGTGACGGGGGTTCTCGAGGTACCGCTCGAGGTAGACGTTGGGGTTGTCGAAGTAGGCCTCCCCCTCCCGCTGGGCGGACTCGAGTTGTTCGTCGGCCTCCTCGGGGCCACGGACGACCTTCATCCCGCGGCCGCCGCCCCCGCCCTCGGCCTTGATCGCGACCGGGTAGCCGTATTCCTCGCCGAACTCGGTGACCTCCTCGGGGTCCTCGACGGGGTCGGTGGTCCCCGGGACGATCGGCACGTCCGCCGATCGCATGGTCTTGCGGGCGTGGGTCTTCTCGCCCATCTGTTCCATCGACCCGGAGGATGGCCCGACCCAGGTGATCCCCTCGGCGTCCTCCACGCGGGCCGCGAACCCGGCGTTCTCCGCGAGGAAGCCGTAGCCGGGGTGGATCGCGTCGGCGTCGGCGCGCCGGGCCGCGTCGACGATCGCTTCCTGGTCGAGATACGAGTCCGCCGCTCGCGCCGGGCCGACGTTGTACGCCTCGTCGGCGTAGCGGACGTGGCCGGCGTCCTTGTCGGCCTCGCTGTACACGGCGACGGTTCCGATTCCGAGTTCTTCGCACGCGCGCATCACTCGGACGGCGATCTCGCCGCGGTTGGCGACGAGCACCTTCTCGAACATGGCCGTGTCTATCAGGAGTCACCAAATAAATCTACGTGCACGCCGTCGGCTTTCCGACCGATCCTCGGAGGTGTCTGCTCTCCCGGCCGTCGCCCTCTCCCCGACCGGGGGCCGCTCGTAATCCCGTGCCTACATGGGTTCGGCCCTCAATCCGGGCGTATGCGCTGTATCGGGCACCGGGGGTGTGCGGCCCGCGCGCCGGAGAATACGGTCCGGGCCGTCGAACTCGCGGCTCCCCACGTCGACATGGTCGAGGTGGACGTGCGCCGCTGTGGCTCGGGCGAACTCGTCGTCTCCCACGACGAGCGCCTGGGACGGCTGACCGACGGCGCGGGGCGGGTCGACGAGACGCCACACGCCCGACTCCGCGAACTCCGCGTCGAGAACAGCGACGAACGGATCCCCCTGCTCTCGGACCTGCTGGCCGCCGTCCCCGCCGAGGTCGGGATCAACGTCGAGTTGAAGCACGCTGGCATCGCCGGGGACCTGCTCGCGATCCTCGACGACGCCGACAACGACGTGGTCCTCTCCTCGTTCGACGAGGACGCGCTCGCGGAGGTCGGCGCGCGCGGCGAGTACCCCCTCGGCTACCTCTTCCACCGCTCGATCCGCCGGCTCGGGCGCAACTGGCGACACGCGCTCGAGGCGGCGCGCAATCTCGACTGCGCCTACCTCCACCCGGAATACCGGCTCTGTCTCGGGCGCCCGGAGCGCGTCGAGCGCGCCCACGCTGCGGGCTTCGAGGTGAATGCCTGGACGGTCAAGCGCGCCCGGACGGTCGAGCGCCTCCGGGCGGTTGGCGTCGACGGCGTCATCGTCGACGACTGGGAGATCGTCTAGTAGCGATCGACCCGACCGGCGGCCGCTCCGGACCGCGGCGGCGCCGCCGGCGCCTGGTCGACCGGGCACCCGAGCCCCGCCAGTCGTCCGGCGAACGTCCACAGCCTCCCTCGCGGAATTCGCCGGACCGGTCGGACTCGGTCGCCGCCGCGAGCGCCACCGCCCGGAGGTCGGCCACGACCGCAGCGGCCTCGTCCGCGTCGGCGTCGGCGTCTCCGGGCAGTCGGATGGACAGGGGGCCGCCCACACTCGGTCCGCGTGAGCCGTTTCGGGCTGGGAACAGAGCGGGGCCGCGCTACGGCCGTTACTACAGCGGGATGTTCCCGTGCTTGCGGGAGGGCTGGGACTTGCGCTTGGTCTCCAGCACCTCCAGGTCCGAGACCAGCCGTCGGCGGGTGTCGGTCGGTTCGATGACGTCGTCGACGAACCCGCGGTTGGCCGCGGTATAGGGGTTGGCGAACTCCTCGCGGTACTCCTCGATCAGTTCCTCGCGGCGCGCCTCGGTGTCCTCGGCGGCCTCGAGTTCGTCGTCGTAGAGGACGTTCACGGCTCCCTTGGGACCCATGACGGCGATCTCGGCGGTCGGCCACGCGTAGTTGACGTCCGCGCCGATGTGCTTGGACGCCATCACGTCGTAGGCGCCGCCGTAGGCCTTCCGAGTGATGACCGTCATGAGCGGGACGGTCGCCTCGCTGTAGGCGTACAGGAGCTTCGCACCGTGTTTGATGATGCCGTTGTGCTCCTGGTCGGTCCCGGGCATGAACCCCGGCACGTCGACGAACGTGAGGATCGGGATGTTGAACGCGTCGCAGAACCGGACGAACCGCGCGCCCTTCAGCGAGGCGTCGATGTCCAGCGTGCCCGCGTTCACGCGGGGCTGGTTGGCGACGACGCCGATCGAGTGCCCGTCCAGGCGGGCGAACCCGATCGCGATGTTTCGGGCGTACCCCTCCTGGACCTCGAAGAAGGAGCCCTCGTCGACGACCCGGTCGATCACGTTCGTGATGTCGTAGGGCTTGCGGGGCTGGTCGGGGACGATCTCCGTCAGTTCCTCGTCGGCGCGCTCGGGGTCGTCCCACGGCTCGACCCGCGGCGGGTCCTCGATGTTGTTCTGGGGGACGTACGAGAGCAGTCGCCGGATGTCGTCGAGGGCGTCCTCCTCGCTCGCCTCCGCGAAGTGCGCGACGCCCGACTCGCTGGCGTGGGTCGTCGCGCCGCCGAGTTCGTCGAAGCCGACCTCCTCGCCTGTGACCGTCTCGATGACGTCGGGACCGGTGATGAACATGTGGCTCGTGTCCTCGACCATGAACACGAAGTCGGTGATCGCGGGGGAGTAGACGGCCCCGCCGGCGCAGGGGCCCATGATCGAGGAGATCTGCGGGACGACGCCGCTGGCCTTCTGGTTGCGGTGGAAGACGTCGGCGTAGCCCGCCAGCGCGTCGATCCCCTCCTGGATGCGCGCGCCCGCGGAGTCGTTCAATCCGATGATGGGCACGCCGACATCCAGGGCGCGGTCCATCACCTTGCAGACCTTCTCGGCGAACACCTCGCCCAGCGACCCGCCGAAGACGGTGAAGTCGTGGGCGAACACGACCACCTTCCGGCCGTCGACCTCGCCGTAGCCGGTCACGACGCCGTCACCGGGGATCTGCTTTTCCTCCATACCGAACTTGTGGCTCCGGTGGGTCCGCAACTGGTCGAACTCCTCGAAGCTCCCCTCGTCGAGGAAGTAGTCGATCCGCTCGCGCGCGGTCATCTTGCCCCTCTCGTGCTGGGACTCGATGCGCTCCTCGCCGCCCCCGAGTTCGGCCCGGGCCTTCCGCTCGCGCAACTCCTCGATGCGCTCGTCCATCGTCATTGATTGGCGGTGGTTCAGCCGAACGGAGGAAAAACATACCGGGATGGGAGCCGCCGATCCGCGAGGATCGACCCCCCGGCTCGAGTCCGGAACCGCATCGCATTTTTACGCCGGATCGCCAACGTGGCCCGTGGAGAACGTCACTGACCGAACGAGCAACCCGTTCGGGATGGATCCGCCCTGCGAGGCGCGCGTCCCCGGATACGGCGACGCCAACGCCGACTTCCACGTGATCGGCGACCACCCCGGCGTCCACGGGGGAATCGACCCGGTCGGCACCGACGAGGACGGCCGACCGCTGCGGGTGCCGTTCACCAACGAGGCGGGCCTGCGCCTCCAGGAGGCGCTGGTCCCGGGGGGCCTGCTCGCCGAGGCCGGCCAGCGTCCGACGGTCGACCGAACCTTCCTGTCGTATCTCCACACGTGCGTCCCGCCCGGGACCGGACCCCGCGAGTCCGGCGCCGGGAGCGTCCCCTCGACTGCGGTCCGGGCCAACGGGGCCGGCGACGCCGACGCCGACGACCCGTCGGAGCCGACCGAGCGAGACTACGCCGAGATGGAGGCGTTCTTCGACGCCGAACTCCGGGCCATCGCCGCCCACGTCCTACTGCCGGTCGGCGGGCGGGCGATCCGGCACGTCCTCGCGGAGTACACCGCTCGCCCGACGGACGTCGATCCGGCGGCCATCCACGCCACGGAGATCCTCGGCAGCGGCTTCCTCGTCTACCCGATCCGGGAGCCCGCGCAGTGGGACGACGGCGACCGCGACCGCCTGGTCGACGCGCTCCGGGACCTCCGGTCGACGGACTTCCGGCGCGAGGCCGACCTCGGGCGGTTCGTCCCCGGGGCCGACCCCTACCACGTGCGGTGAGTTCTCGGGACCAGGGATTTGTCCCTCCGGCGGAAAGGCGACCACGTGAACGCGACCGCGGAACTCACCGTCGAGACCGCCGACCGGGTCGACGTCGTCGATATCACCGACGGCGTCGCGGGCGCGCTGCCCGACGACCACGACGGCCTCGCGACGGTCTTCGTCCGGCACACGACCGCCGGCGTCGCGATCAACGAGGCCGAACCCCGGTTGCTCGACGACGTCGAGCGGTTCGTCGCGACGCTGGCGCCCCGCGGGGAGTGGGACCACGACGAACTGGACGGGAACGCCGCCGCCCACCTCCGGTCGATGCTGCTCGGCCGGGACGCCACTCTGCCGGTCGCGGGCGGCGCGCCCGACCTCGGAACCTGGCAGTCGGTGTTACTCGTCGAGTGCGACGGCCCGCGCGAGCGGACGGTCGGCGTCTACCCCCACTGAATTCTCTCCCACCGAATCTCACCGCGACGGGTCGGAGTTCGGCGATCCGGAACCGGCGGCGCCCCCGACCGGAGCGCCTACCGCAGCGGCCCGGGGACGATGTAGTAGCCCGACTCGGGCGTGAGGAAGATGTCGTTGAGGTTCAACAGCAGGACGCCCACGATGGCCAGCAGGAGGACCGTCCGCACCCACCACAGCCAGGCGGTCGGTAGCGACCCGCCGCCACGGGTCCCCCGCCGGATCTCGTCGACGGCCTCCGGGCCGAGCACCCAGCCGACGAAGAACACGACCAGCACCACCGTGATCGGGAGCAGCAGGGAGACGGCGATGCCGTCGAACCAGCCGAGCCACTCGAGGCTCATCGCGGAGGGAATGCCGAGCAGGAAGATGACGACCCCGAGGCCGGCGGCGGTCGGGGCCCGGGCGACGCCGCGGTTGTCGACGAGGTAGGAGACGACGGCCTCCAGCAGGCTGATCGACGAGGACAGCGCCGCGATCAGGACGGTGCCGAAGAAGATGACGCCGACGACCCGCGCGGCGGTCGGCGCCAGGTTCGCGAGCGCGGTCGTGACGCCGACGAAGACGGCGCCGGCGCCCCCGCCGGAGCCGACCAGGTCACCGCCGGGCTGGATCCCCGCCGCGAACAGCAGCGGGAAGACGACCGCGCCGGCGAGGACGCCGATGAACGTGTTCGCGATGGCGATGGAGAGGCCGTCGGTGCCCAGGTTGTCGTCCCCGGAGAGGTACGAGGCGTAGGTGATCATCACGCTGAACCCGACCGACAGCGAGAACAGCGCCTGGCCGACCGCCGCCGGGATGACCGACGGCGCGTCGGCGACGATGGCGCCCACGTCCGGCGAGAGGTAGTACTGGTACCCCTCCGCCGCGCCGGGGAGGGTGAACGCGTAGGCCGCCAGCCCGAGCAGCAAGACGACGATGGCGGGCACCATGAACTTCGTCGCGAGTTCGATCCCCTTCTCGACGCCGAGCGCGACGATGAGGATCGTGATCCCCATGAACACCGCGTGGAGCGCGACGGCGTCGACGCCGGTCGCGGCCACGTCGGTGAAATACGACGACGGCATCTCGAGGACGGCCCCGGAGGCGAACCCGTAGACGAACCGGATCACCCAGCCCCCGACGACGCTGTAGTACGACAGCGTCCAGAAACTCGCCAGCACGCCGATCGCGCCGGCGAACGACCACCGCGAGTAGTTGATCCGCCGGAACGCCTCGATGGCGTTGATGTTCGCCCGGCGGCCGATGACGAACTCGGCGAGCAGCGCCGGGAGCCCGATCGCGATCACCGCGATCAGGTAGACGATCAGGAACGCCGCGCCGCCGTTGTCGGCGGTCTGGAAGGGGAACCGCCAGATGTTTCCGAGCCCCACGGCGCTGCCGATCGCCGCGAGGATGAACCCGACTCTCGTCGCCCATGTCTCGCGTCGTACCATATCGCCGGTTGACTCCCGGCGGGTTCAAAAACGGTGTGCATCACAACGACGGGTTCAGCGGGCGAGGCGGGTGCGAGCGCGACGTCTCGGCCGTCGTGGGGGCGGTCTTTTTACTGCCTCCCGGAGTGATAGCAGTCGATGGACGCGAGCGACTTCGAGTCGGACGCCTCCGAGACGGTTGGCCAGGAACCGGGTGGACCGATCGACGCGCTCCGACAGTGGCTGCTGATCGACGGGAACCGGGTCGCCATCGCCGTCGGCATCTCGGCGGCGATCGGTGCCGTAGTCTACGGCCTCGTCGTCGCGAACTACCTCGCCGTCGGACCCGGGTCGTACCTCCCGACGCTGACGGGCAGCGGTCTCACCTCGGGGCTGCTCACGCTGCTGACGGTCACCCTCTCGATCAACCAGCTCATCCTCTCGCGGGTGTTCGGCTCGACCGACAAGCTCTCGGACCGGCTCTCGGGGGTCGTCGACTTCCGAGACCGGGTCGAGACTATCGCGGACGTGGCGGCCACCCCGAGCAACCCCGCGGAGTTCCTCGCGCTCGTCGGGGAGACGATGGTCGACCGCGTCGAACGAGTCCGGCGGACCGCGGACCCGGACCCCGACCTCCGGTCGTACCTCGACGCGATCGAGGGGTACGCGAGCGAACTGAGCGACGTCCGCGAGCGAAGCGACAGCACGCGGGAACTGCTCTCGACGCTGCTCGGACCGGGCTACGCCAACAACCTCGTCGCGACCGAGCGGGTCCGCAACGAGTACGAGGGGGACCTCCCCGAGGAGGCGAGCGACCACCTGGCGGCGATCCACGACCTGCTGAAGGCCGTGGCCGTCACCCGGCAGTTCTTCAAGACGCTCGCGATCCAGCAGGACCTCGCGCGGCTCTCCCGGATGCTCGTCTACTTCGGCGTCCCCGGACTGGTGACGCTGTTCGGGCTGACGCTAGCGTACACGCGCTCGACGGTGAGCGTCCCGCCGGCCCTGCGGATCTGGGTCGCGTCGGTCGGGCTCGCCGTCGTCTCCCTGCCGATCTCGGTGCTCGTCGCTTACATGCTCCGGGTGGCGACGGTCTCGCTGTACAGCGTGAGCGTCGGTCCGTTCGTTCCCCCCGAAGAGCGGTCGACCGACTGAGCTACGCTTCGCCGTAGACCGGCACGGCGGCCCCGCTGGTGGGGCTGGCGGCCCCCGAGCAGAGAAAGAGGACGACCCCCGCGATGTCGGCCGGGTCCACCCACTCGTCGTGGTCGGCGTCGGGCATCATCTCCCGGTTCATCGGCGTGTCGATGACGCTCGGCATGACGGCGTTCGCCCGCACCGCGCCCTCGTTCTCCTCGGCGATCGTTTCGGTCAGCAGGCGCACGCCCGCCTTCGAGGCGCGGTAGACGCCGTCGCCCTCGCCGCCCTCCAGCGAGGACCGGGAGGACACCGAGACGATCGTCCCGCCGGTCTCGCGGAGGTGAGGCAGGGCGTGTTTCGAGGCGAGGAACATCGTCTTCAGGTTCACGTCGAACAGGAAGTCGAAGGTGTCGGCGTCCGTCTCGTCGATCGGTTCGCCGCCGCGCCACGTGCCCGCGATGTTACAGAGGGCGTCCAGCCGGCCGTGGTCCTCGCGGACCGCCTCGACGACTCCGGCGACGTCGTCCTCGTCGGTGAAGTCGCCGGCGTAGAAGCCGACGTTCGGCCGGTCGGCGTCCAGCAGCGCGTCCTCGTCGTCCGGTTCGACGACGTCGGCGGCGGCGACGGTCGCCCCCGCGTCGGCGAACGCCTCGGCGATGGCGCTTCCGAGCGCGCCGCTCGCGCCGGTCACTAGCGCTACCCGTCCCTCGAAGTCGAACTCGCAGTCGTGTGCGCGAGACATACTCACACGGACGGCCGCCGAGGGGATATAGCTTCAGGGGCGGCCGCGCCGGGAGTCCTCTCCGGACGCCTACGGCGTCAACACGAGTTTGCCGAGGAAGCTACCCTCCAGCACCGCGCGCTGGGCCTCCGCTGCCTCGTCGAGGTCGTAGGTGCGTGCGACCTCGGGGACGACCTGCCCCGTCTCGGCGAGGTACGCGAGCCGGGAGAGGGCCTCCCCGATGTCCGGCGTGTTGTACATCGTCATCATCTGGAAGCGGAGGTCCTTCGGCTTGCTCGCGCTCATCGGGACGGCCGCCTCGCTGTCGGTGTTACCGATGCCGACGATCCGGCCGCCGGTGGCCGCGATCCGGGCGTCCATCCCGAAGTACTCGTTGGTGATGGTCTCCAGGATCACGTCCGGCGCCGCGACGTCGGCGACGGCCTCCTCGAGGTCGTCCCGGCGGTAGTCGAAGACGGCGTCGGCGCCGAGGTCCCGGAGGTGGTCGTGGTGGGTCTCACTGGCGGTGGTGAGCACGCGCGCGCCCATGGCGTCGGCCAGTTGCACGGCGACGTGACCGACGCCGCCGCTCCCGCTCTGGACGAGGCACGCCTCGCCGGGTTCGAGGCCGGCGTGGTAGACGAACGCCTGCCAGGCGGTGACGCCGACGAGCGACATCGCCGCCCCCTCGCTGAACGAGACGGCCTCGGGGAGTTCGGCGAGCGCGTCGACCGGCGCGATCACCGCCTCGGCGTAGGTGCCCTGCCGGCCGAGGTTGCCCAGCCCGGTCGCGAAGACGCGGTCGCCGACGGCGAACTCCTCGACGCCCTCGCCGACGGCGTCGACGACGCCCGCGACGTCCGAGCCCGAGATCATCGGCAGCGAGTCCACTGGGTACTCGCCGGTCCGGAAGTAGGTGTCCACGGGGTTGACCCCCGCGGCCTCGACGTCGATCCGGACTTCCCCCTGTCCCGGGTCCTGGTCGTCGATCTCGTCGACCTGTAACACGTTCGGCCCGCCGTGCTCGTGGTATCGGACTGCTCGCATGTCCGTCGGTCGGGAGGGAGAGAGCAAAAGGATAGGTGATCCGCCGTCCCGGAGCCTCCGAAGACACTTGTCGGTGGCCGGCGACGGGGGGCGTATGGGCCTCAAACGGGTCGGTGCGTCGCTGTTCGGCGTCGGACTGCTGGCGGCGACGCTCCTCGCCGTCGTCCCGGACGTCCCGGCGCTGGTCGACGAACCGCTGGTCGAGTGCTCGGCCGTGCCGTGGCTCCCGGGCTGTACCGGGAGCGTCGCGGCCGACCCGGCTCTGCTCGCCGCGGCGGTCGCGCTGGTCGGCCTGCTGATCGCGGCCCTCGGGGCCGGGATCGCCGCCCGGACGGCGTAGCCGGAGACGGCCACGCGAGCGCTCGGAACGGCGTCGACCCCTCCCGGGAGCGCCGGGTCGACGCTCCGCTCGCCGCCGGACTGCGGAGCGATCTCTCCTCGTGGGCGAGCCGACCGACGGTCTGTGGGGAACGAACCGGCGGGATTTATGCGCGCGCCGCTCGCCACTCCGACCGATGAAACTCCACGAGTACCAGGCGAAGGGCGTGTTCGCCGAGGCGGGGCTTCCGACGCCGGAGTCGGAACTCGCCGACAGCGCCGACGCGGCGGTCGAGGCCGCCGAGCGCATCGGCTACCCTGTCGCCATCAAAGCGCAGGTGCAGGTCGGCGGGCGCGGCAAGGCCGGCGGCATCGAACTCGCCGACGACGAGAGCGAGGCCCGGTCGGCGGCAGAGGACATCCTCGGAATGGACCTCAAGGGACTGCACGTCGACCGCGTGCTCGTCGAGGAGGCCGTCGACTTCACCGACGAACTCTACGTCGGCGTCACGATGGACCGCGGCGAGGGACGGCCGGTCGCCATGGTCTCGACGAGAGGCGGCGTCGACATCGAGGAGGTCGCCGCCGAGGACCCCGACGCCATCGCCCGCGGGCACGTCGACCCCTCCTTCGGGATGCACCCCTACCAGGCCCGGGAGGCGGTCTTCGAGGCCGGCGTCGACCGCGAGGTCGCCATGGACGTCGCGTCGGTGCTGACCACGCTGTACCGGCTGTGGGACGACCGCGACGCCACCGAGATCGAGGTCAACCCGCTGATGGTCACGACCGACGGCGAGGTGGTCGCCGCCGACGCGGTCATGAACATCGACGACGACGCGCTGTTCCGCCAGGAGGACCTCGCGGAGATGGAAGAGGAGGCCGCCGGAGACGACCTCGAGGCCAAGGCCAACGAGTACGGCTTCGACTACGTCCGCCTGTCGGGGAACGTCGGCATCATCGGCAACGGCGCCGGCCTGGTGATGACGACACTGGACCTCGTCGACTACTACGGCGGCGAGCCCGCCAACTTCCTGGACATCGGGGGCGGGGCGAAGGCCGAGCGCGTCTCGAACGCGCTTGACATGGTCTTCTCAGACGAGAACGTCGACAGCGTCGTCTTCAACATCTTCGGCGGGATCACCCGCGGGGACGAGGTCGCGCGGGGCATCAACGGGGCCCTCGAGGGCTTCGACGAACTCCCCAAGCCGGTCGTCGTCCGGCTCGCGGGGACGAACGCCGAGGAGGGCATGGAGATCCTGAACACCGAGGTCGTCGAGGTCGAGGAGACGCTGGAGGCGGCCGTCCAGCGTGCGGTCGAGCGGGCCGAGGAGGTGGACCAATGAGCGTACTCGTCGGCGACGACACGCGCGTGGTGGTACAGGGCATCACCGGCGGGGAGGGCAAGTTCCACGCCGAGCAGATGATGGACTACGGGACGAACATCGTCGCCGGCGCGGTCCCGGGCCGGGGCGGCCAGGAGGTGGCCGGCGTCCCCGTCTACGACACCGTCTCCGGGGCCGCCCGCGAGGAGGACGCGGACGCCTCCGTCGTGTTCGTGCCGCCGGCGTTCGCCGCCGACGCGCTCCTCGAGGCGCTGGACGCCGACCTGGACCTGGTCGTCGCCATCACCGAGGGGATCCCCCAGCAGGACATGGCGAAGGTCTACAAGCGCCTCTCGGAGGTCGACACCCGCCTCGTCGGCCCCAACTGCCCGGGCGTCATCACGCCCGGCGAGGCGAAACTCGGCATTCTGCCGGGCAACATCTTCTCGGACGGGAACGTCGGCTTCGTCTCCAGGTCGGGGACGCTCACCTACCAGGTGGTCGACAACCTCACCCAGCGGGGCGTCGGACAGACGACCGCCATCGGCATCGGCGGTGACCCGATCATCGGGACCGACTTCGTCGACGCGCTCGAACTGTTCGAGGGCGATACCGACACCGACGCGGTCGTGATGTGCGGCGAGATCGGCGGCGAGGACGAGGAGGAGGCCGCCCGCTACATCGGCGAGTACATGGACACGCCCGTGGTCGGCTTCATCGCCGGTCGGACCGCGCCCCCCGGAAAGCGGATGGGCCACGCCGGCGCCATCGTCTCGGGCAGCGGCACCGGCACCGCCGAGTCGAAGATCCAGGCCCTGGAGAACGCGGGCGTCCAGGTCGGCGACACCCCCGAGGAGGTCGCCGATCACGTCGAGGACATCGTCTGACGGCAGGCGTCCCCTCTCTCTTCGTCTGATCTCCGCTCGCCCGCTCCCCGATCTCCCGGCGCTACTCGACGGTGACGGTGATCTCCTCGTGGATCGGACACGCCTCGTGAGCGCCGTTGCCCGGCTGGAGGACGAGGGTGTGCTCCCCGAAGGCGAGGTCGAGTTCGGCGGTCGTCGCCCCGTCGCCGAAGTGGACGTGGCCGTCGTCGTTCGGGATCATCTCGCCGGCCGCGACGGGGTCCCGGTCGACGAGCACGTGGAAGTGGCCGGCCCCTTCGTTGACTTCGCCGGCCTCCTCGACGGTGTACCCCTCGGCGTCCATCGCTACCTGGAAGGGGGCGTAGAGCTCCCCGCTCTCGGGGAGTTCGAACGAGACCGATCCCCCGGACTCGGCGGTGGCGCCCTCGCTTCCGTTCCCGTCGGTCCCCGCCGGCTCGGTCGTCCCCTCGCCGTCCGTCGCGGTCCCGGCGTCGGTTTCGGTGTCCTCCTCGCCCTGGCTGCGGCCGTCGTCGGCACAGCCCGCCAGCGCCGAGGCGAGCGCCGCTCCGGAGAGGGTCGTCACCGTCCGTCGAGTGTACTCTCGCACGCGCTATTCCGGACTTGCGTCCGCGAAATAAAGGTGCTATGTTCCGGTCGCCCGGAGCCGACGCCGGCCCCTGTCGCTCCCGAAACCACAGGACAGAACTCCGACCGAACGAACGCTTATTCCCGTTCGCCGGTAATACTAGCTATGCGTACCGAACCGCCGGGACCGCCCGAACCCCCCGTCGTGGGCAGCACCCTCGAGTACACCCGCGACCCTCTCCGGTTCGTCACCGCGGTCAGCGACACGTACGGCGACGTCGCGTCGTTCCGGCTCGGTCCCCGGGAAACGTACCTCCTCTCGGGACCGGACGACATCGAGACGGTACTGACCAACGACGAGGGGCTGTTCCGGAAGGCGGACTTCCAGGACGACGCGCTGACCGGGCTCCTGGGCGACGGGCTGTTGCTCTCGACCGGCGAGCGGTGGCGCCGGCAGCGCGACCTGGCCCAGCCCGCCTTCAATGTCGGACGGATCGCGGGGCTGGTCGAGACCATCGCAGCGAAGGCCGCCGCGACCGCCGAGGACTGGCCGATCGGCGAGCCGACGGACGTCCAGCCGCCGATCGCGCGGCTCACCGTCGACGTCATCGTCGACGCCATGTTCGGCGTCGACATCGACGAGGGGACGATCCGCGAGGTCCAGGACAGCCTCGAACCGCTCGGCGCGCGGTTCGAACCCGACGCCGCGCGCTTCCTGACGCCCGCGTGGGTTCCGACCCCCGACAACCGAGAGTACGCCGAAGCCCGCGAGACCCTCCACGGCGTCGTCGAGGAACTCGTCGACCGGCGCCGCGGGAGCGTAACGTCGGACGACCAGGACCTGCTCTCGATCCTCCTGCGCGCCCGCCAACGCGGCGACCAGACCGACGAGGACCTGCGCGCGGAGATGACGACGATGCTGCTCGCCGGACACGACACGACGGCGCTGACGCTCACCTACGCGTTCCACCAGCTGGGCTGTCACCCGGCCGTCGCCGAGCGCCTCTACGAGGAGATCGACGCGGTCGTCGGCGACGACCGCCCGACGATGGCCGACCTCCGCGACCTGGAGTACGCCGGGCGAGTGCTCAAGGAGACGATGCGGCTTCTCCCGCCGGTGTACACGCTGTTCCGCCAGCCCAACGCGGACGTGCGCCTCGGGGAGTACCGCGTCCCCGAGGACGCCCTCCTGATGCTCCCCCAGTGGGTGGTCCACCGCGACGGGGCTCACTACGACGACCCGCTGTCGTTCGACCCGGACCGCTGGCGCCCCGAGCGGGCCCGCGAGCGTCATCCATACGCCTACTTCCCGTTCGGCGCCGGGCCCCGGAGCTGTATCGGCCGGCAGTTCTCGCTGGTGGAGGCGAAGGTCATCCTCGCCGAGTTCCTCCGGCGCTACCGGGTCGACCTCGCGTCCTCCCGGGACCTGCGGCTGCGCCCCTCACTGACGATGCACCCCCACGATCCGGTCGAGGTCACCTTCGAGCGACGACCCTGACCGGGGTGACCGGTCAATATTTCCGGCAGTTCAGTGACTAAATAGCCCCCTCGTGAAACGTCCGACCTGCAAATGACCGATTCCGACCTGGCCGACGAACTGGACGTAGAGGACATCGAGACGGGGGGCGGGACGTTCAAGAACGCCCTCGTCGCCGTGGCCGTGTTCGCGGTCGCGATCGTCGTGCTGAAGGCGAAACGAGGGAGCTCCGGATCCGGCGAGAGCGAGGAGGAGGACACGCTCGACGAGGACGCCGACCTGGAGGCCGACCTCGAGGAGGACGAGAGCATCGACACCATCTCCACGGGCGCCCGCAGCGAGGACGTGGCCGACGAGACCGGCCCCGCGGACATCGAGACCGCGGACTCCGACGACGAGACCGACGAGTCCGAGAGCGAGGACAGCGAGGACTCGGGCATCGGCGTCGAGACGTCCGGGGACCGCTCGCTGACCAGCGACCGCTTCGAGGAACTCGACGTCGTCGACTACCTGGCGATCTTCGCCGCGGCGCTGCAGGCCGCCCGCGACGAGTACCGCATCCGCACCGAGTGACCACCCCCGTGGCCGACGCGCCGTTCCCACGGCGCGTCCGCCGACGGCCCGACGGCTGACGGACGCCTTCTCAGTCGGCCCGCACGGTCCTGCGGTCCGCGGCTTCCGGTCTTCTCTCAGAGGTCCTTCGCCATCGAGAGGTGCGGGATCCCGGCGTCGGTGAAGACCTCGTCGCTCGTCACTTCGTAGCCGAGGCGCTCGTAGAACGCCACCGCGTGGGTCTGGGCGTCGAGTTCGAGGCGGTCGTAGCCGGCCCCGCGGGCCGCGTCCTCGAGGGCCGCCATCAGTCGGTGGCCCCACCCGCGGCCGCGGTCGGGTTCGCGGACCGCCACGCGCTGGACCTTCCCGACGCCGTCTCCGGCGGGACACAGGCGGGCCGCGCCGACGGGGCGGCCCTCGTCGTAGGCGACGAAGTGGAGCGTCGAGGGCTGGTCGTCGCGGTCGTCGCGCTCTAGATCGACCGGGACGCCCTGCCCCTCGACGAACACCTCGTGGCGGACGTCGAACGCGTCCTCCAGCCGATCGTCGGCGCTCGCCCGCACCACGCCGTCGAGCATACCCCTCCCTGAGACGGCGGCGCAGGAAACTCACACGGTTCGTGACGACCGGCCGCCGGTCGCCCGCCCCTCGGAACACGCCGGAGAGAGAAACGCGAGAGAAGAGCGACGAGACGGCGGGTGCGGTCGCTACCGGGACGACTGGACGTGCTCGTTGAGGTCGCTGCCGGAGATAACGTCGGTGCGGTCGTCGTTGGCGGCGACGTACTCGGCGATCTCGGCGAACTCCTTGCAGGTGCACCCGTCGTGGAACACGAGCACGCCCAGCGAGCGCTGTTCGGCGACCGTGTCGATCACGTTTTTCGTCTCCTCGATGCCCTCCTCGGCGTTGACGCTCTTGACTGTCAGCGGGTTCGAGAGATTGTAGTTGGTCCGGCGCGCCTCGTGCTGCTCGTCTGTGAGGCCGAACCGGCCCGCCGGTTTCTCGTCCATTCGCTCGATCTCTCGGATGTCGAAGGTCAGTCCGTGGTCGGCGCAGAATTCGCGGGTCTCCGAGGTGTCGTCGCGGGCGGGATACATCACCCGCAGCGCCCAGTTCCCGTCGGTGCCGTGGGCCTCGAGAACGGTCGCCCGCGCGTTAGTGATCATGTCGACTACCGGCTGCACCCGGTCGATCCAGTTCATCCGGTAGAGGTACTCGTCGCCGAACTCCGCGAGCAGCGAGACGTCCTCGACGGTGGAGTCGCGTCGAGAGCCGCCGACATCGTCTCGGGGGCGTCCGTCCGGATCCACGTCACCGGCATAACCACGTTCCCGCCGGATCCCCCGACGCGCTCGCACTCGACCGACCGTCGGGAACCCGCGAGAGCGTCTCCTCGAGCGCGAACTCCGAGGCGCGATCCCGGTCACGATCGTCGCCATGCGCTAGGTCGCTCGACTGACGGTCTAGAGTGTTCGTCCCCGGCATCGTCACCTCCGAGCGGACTAGCGCGCGGACCAGAGGAAAGGATATCTCTTTACGTCGTACGCACCCAGTGTCCTGTGATGGAGGCGGTCCTCTGGTACGTGCTGACCGGGACTCGGGGCGGACCTAACAGGGCTCGCCTTCTCCGCGCGATCGAGGAGCGTCCGCGCAACGCGAACAAGCTCGCGGACGCGCTCGACCTCGACTACAAGACGGTCCGCCACCACCTCGAGGTCCTCATGGACAACGACATCGTCGTCACGAGCGGCGACGACTACGGTTCGATCTACATGCCTTCCGAGCAGGCCAGACACCACTGGGACGTTGTCGAGCAGATCATCGAGCAGGTCGACGAGGAGTCGACCGACGAATCCAGCGGGGAGACAGAATGAAGGCCACGGCGACACCGACACCGAGTCACGCGACACCACACTGGAAACCGACATGGGAGAGAATTGGGAAACAGCCTATCAGTACGCGGTCGGTAGGGGCGAGTAGATGAGTCGATTGATCGACCTCATGCGGGTGCTTCTGGGCCTCAACCTCGTGTTGCTGGTGGGGCTCGGCTACGTCTGGGGTCGTAACTACGTCCGGTTCCGGTCGAAGCACACCCTCGGACTCGCGCTGTTCGTCGGGTTCCTGCTCGGGGAGCACGTTCTGGCGCTGTACCTGTTCGTGCTCCATCCGACCGTCAGCGCGTGGATCGCCAGCCCCGAGTTCGTCCCCCGGCCGGCCCAGCTGACGATGGTCTCGCTGCGCGCCCTCGAGTTCGTCGGCCTGCTCTTTCTCGCCTGGACGGTCTGGGACTGACCGCCTGACTGCGCCTCGATTCTCGGCCGTCTACGCGAAAGCTCACGCTGAGTCCGCCCGGAACTAACGAAAGAAAGAACACTACGAGAAAAATAAAATAACGGGAAAGGATACTGTTCGACGTATCTACGAACGAATTTGGGTGAGAGTTCGGCAAATGTTATTCAACAAAACTGTCGTCGGTGGTAGTGTGCACGGACGTGCACGGTAACCCAATGAGCGAGAACGACGACACCACGGGAATTGAAGGGATCTTGGACGGCGCAAGCGAGATGATGACCGATCGCCGGAAGTTCATGTCCGGCGCGGCGAAGCTCGGCGTGGGCGGCGCGCTGGCGTCATTCGCGACCGGCGGCGCGGCCGCCCAGGAAGGAGACGGGGAGGAGGTGGCGGACGTCGACATCCTCAACTTCGCGTTGACCCTAGAGGAACTCGAGGCGACCTACTACGAGGAGGCCCTCGAGGAGTTCGACGAACTGCGCGACTTCGAGCGCCCCGGGACCGTCGGCGGCGAGGCCTTCGAGGCGCCGCCGCTGCAGTACGGCACCTACGGCTACCTCGAGCGGATCCGCGACCACGAGCGGGCCCACGCTGACGCGCTGCGCAACACGATCAACGACCTCGGTGGCGAGCCCGTTGAGGGTCTCGAGTTCCAGTTCCCCTACGAGACGCCCGAGGAGTTCGTGAAGGTCGGCGTCACCCTCGAGAACACCGGCGTCTCGGCGTACGCCGGTGCCGCGCCCCTGATCCAGAACACCGAAGTCGCGAAAGCGGCGCTGGCGATCCACAGCGTCGAGGCGCGCCACGCGGCGTACCTCGGCGTGCTCGACCAGCGGCTCCCGTACCCCAACGGCGCCTTCGACCCGGCGCGCACGATGGAGGAAGTCGTCTCCATCGCGAGCCAGTTCATCGTCGAGTAACCGGTCCGGCTCCGATCGGACGGTAGGGCGGCGGCGCTACGCGCGGCCGACGCCGCCGCGGCCGAACCGCGTGGCGGCCCGCTCGTAGGACTGGGCTGCGACCACCAGTCCGAGAGCGGCCGTCCAGAGGACTGCGGCGACGCGCGGTCCCCAGGTACCGGCGACCAGCCCTCCGAACCCGACGAGTTCGATGACGACCGCCGCGAACGCGAGCGCCGAGACGAGCGATTCCATTCCGTGCGGACGCTCGACGTCCGCACGCATAGTTAGTAGCGAGCGAACCGACGGGGAACAGGCGCTAACGATCTGTTAACCGCGGCGAGAACTACGGTCGCCGGTAAGGACGCAACCGACGGCCGGCCCGACAAGCCGGCCGTCCGGTGCGACCAGTCACAGGTGGGTTCTCCCGGCATTCGCCGGGGATGGCTCCCGATGCGTTGCTCCCTCGGAAGCCATCCGGATAAACGACCACGACCCTAATAGCTGTACCGTCCGTCGTTTTTCGTGACCGACGCGAGTTCGTGACCGAGGTGGCACACGCAGGGTCGGTTCACCCCCCGTGTTCGGACCACTCCGATCGGCACCCGGGGCTACAGAAGTGAGTCGTCTCCACTGCGCCGTCCTCGATCCGGGTGATCACTCGGTGACCCGCTCCGTGCACTGGATCGTCACAGACGGCACACCGGGGGGCGTCCTCCTCGTCTACGTCCTCGTTGATGTCCGATGTCGGATCGACCATCAGCGACCAGTCAGTACGGAGGATCGGTTCGGCACGGCGACGCGTGTGAGCGTGACAGCCATCGCTCGGACATGGGAGCGGTATCACTTAGTCTCCGCGTCGGCGCGCGTTGTTGCCCGTTCTCGGTGGGATCGCCCGCCGCGAGGGACGGCACGCTACCGGTCGCGAGTCACCGACTCGCCGGGGTCCGTCGTCGCGCCCGGCGAGAGCACGACCCCCGGGGTCAGCGAGGTGTTGACGCCCGTCTTCGCGCCGTCGCCGGCGACGACGCCGTACTTCCGGCGATCCGTCGAGACCCGGTCGCCCTTCACGGTCTGTTTGACCGCCGCGTCGTCGTGGCGGAGGTTGGCCACCTGGGTTCCGGCCCCGAGGTTCACGCCCGGACCGAGGAGGCTGTCCCCGACGTAAGAGAGGTGCGGGGCGTTCGCGCCGTCCATGAGCACGCTGTTTTTCACCTCGACGCCGTGGCCGACGTGGCAGTCCTCGCCGATCAGCGTCGCGCCCCGGACGTAGGCGTTGGGTCCGATCTCGGCGCCCGCCCGGATCAGCGCCGGCCCCTCGACGACGACGCCGGGGCCGACTGTGGCGCCGTCCTCGACGACGACCGTGCCGCGGAGTTCGGCGTCGCCGCGGACCTCGCCGTCGACGCGCCCCTCGAGATTCGAGAGCTTCCACTCGTTGGCCTCCAGGAGTTCCCAGGGGCGGCCGACCCCGAGCCAGCGGTCGACGGTCACGGTCCGGACCTCCCGCTCCTCGATCACTCGGGCGAGTACGTCCGTGATCTCGTGCTCGCCGCGCTCGGACATCGGGACGTCGAGCCAGTCGCGGGCAGCCGCCGGGAAGACGTACGCGCCGGCGTTGACCAGATCGGAGTCGGGGTCGTCGGGCTTCTCGACGATGTCTACGACGGCGCCGTCCTCGATGGCGAGCACGCCGTAGTTCGTCGGATCGTCGGCGCGGTAGGCAGCGACGGCGGGGTCGCCCGCGAACAGCGCCTCGATGGTCCCCTCGCCGTAGAGGTCGTCCCCGTTGAGGACCGCGAACGGACCGTCGAGGTGCTCGCGCGCACAGGCGACGGCGTGGGCGGTGCCGAGCTGTTCCTCCTGGACGGCGTAGTTCACGGGCACGCCCCCGTAGCTGTCCCCGAAGTACTCGCGGATGGCTTCGCCCTCGTAGCCGATGACGAAGACGAGTTCGTCGGCGCCCGCCTCGACGGCGGCGTCGGCGGTGTGTGCGACGATCGGTCGGTCGGCGACGGGCAGCATCGGTTTCGGCGTCGAGTGGGTGAGGGGCCGCATCCGGGTTCCCTCCCCCCCGGCGAGCACGACAGCTTGCATACGCGGACTGCACGTGCGGGGCGGATATGCCTACTGGCTCGTCACGGCCCGCTCCGCGACCGACCGACGACAGATTTATCCGGCAGTGACGAGCCGAGCGGACGACCGGGGCCGGTCGTCCGGCAAGGACGTGGAGCGGAAGGGGCGGGAATCGAACCACGCGAAGCCCAGGGACCCGTCGGTTCACATATGACTACCGACGGACGACTTCTACCGCGCGGACCCTTCCGGAAATCCTGTTCACAGGCCGGCGACAAATAAACTAGTGAACGTTGCATGAGTTCCGCAGGCGAAACGGTTAACAGACAGATCAGTTACGTCAGGTTAGCCAGAACGGGACCGGCGACGCGTCCCGTCAGTAGCTACGGACCTTGGGTTCGTAGGTCTTCTCCTCGCCTTCCAAGATGACCGGCTTGTAGTACAGCTCCGGACGGCCGCCGTTCCACTGGACTATGGTGTGTTTGATCCACTCGTCGTCCTTGCGCTCCTGGTGTTCCTTGCGCCAGTGGGCGCCCCGGAACTCGGTGCGCGCGAGCGCACCCATCGTGAGCGCCTCGGCGAGGTCGATGAGGTTGCGCGTCTCGATGGTCTGGATGATGTCGGTGTTGTAGGTGCGCGAGGGGTCGCTGACGGCGACGTCGCGGTAGCGCTCCCGGCACTCGTGGATGTCCTCCAGTGCCTGCTTGAGGCCCTCTTCCTGGCGGAAGACGTTGACGTGGTCCGTCATCGACTTCTGGAGGTCGCCCCGGATCTCGGCGTGGTTGACGCCCTCCCGCTCCATCAGCCGCTCGACGCGTGCGCGCTCGCGCTCGACGGCCCGCTCGACGACCTCGCCGGCGGGGGCGTCGAGCAGCGCGCCGCCGTCGGCCGCCCTCGACCCGCCGTCGGCGACGACGTCCTCGCCGGTCGCGCCGACCTCGCCCGGGGTGACCGGCGTGTCGATGGATCCGTCCTCGCTCTTGGCGGAGGGGCCCGTCTCGATCCGGGCCTCCGCGCGGTCGCGGCGGGCGGCGTGACGGCCGGCCCGCGCGCCGAAGACGATCAGCTCCGGGAGGGCGTTGCCGCCAAGCCGGTTGGCGCCGTGGACAGAGACGCAGGCGCACTCCCCGGCGGCGTAGAGGCCGTCGATGCAGGTTGCGCCGTTCTCGTCGGTCTCGATCCCGCCCATCTCGTAGTGCTGGCCGGGCTTGACGCGCATCGGCTCCTCGAGGGGATCGACCCCTTCGAAGTCCTTCGAGAGGTGGATGATGTTCTCCAGCCGGTCGGTGATGCGCTCCTCGCCGAGATGGCGCATGTCGAGCAGGACGTGGTCGTCCTCGAAGCCCCGCCCCTCGTTGATCTCAGTGAGTTCCGCGCGCGCGACCACGTCGCGGCTGGCGAGTTCGCCGACGTTGTTGGCGTACCCGCGCTCGAACATGAACCGCTCGCCCTCGGTGTTGTAGAGGATGCCGCCCTCGCCGCGGACTCCCTCGGTGATCAGCACGCCCGTCGAGGGGAGCGTCGTCGGGTGGAACTGGACGAACTCCATGTCCTCGAGGGGGGCCCCGGCGCGGTAGGCCATCGCCGCCCCGTCGCCCGTGTTGGCGACGGCGTTGGTCGTGTGGTCGTACATCTGGCCCGTCCCGCCGGTCGCGATGACGACGCCGTCGTTCGCGGTGAACCCGTTGACGTCGCCGGTCTTGATGTCGTAGGCCACGCAGCCGTAACACTGCCGGTCCTCGGGGTCGTCGTGGTCGGTCACCGCGAGGTTCATCACGTAGTGCTCGTCGTACACCCGGATGCCCCGCTTGATGACCTGCTGGTACATCGTGTGCAGCAGGTGGTGGCCGGTTTCGGCGCCCGCGTAGGTCGTCCGCGGGAACGAGAGGCCGCCGAACGGCCGCTGGCTCACCCGGCCGTCGTCGTCCCGGGAGAACGCCATCCCCCAGTGTTCGAGCTGCATGGTCTCGCGGGGGCTGTCCTGACAGAGGGTCTCGATCGCGGGGGCGTCACCGAGGTAGTCCGACCCCTTCATCGTGTCGTAGGCGTGGTCCTCCCAGGAGTCGCCCTCCCGGAGCGCGGCGTTGATGCCGCCCTCGGCCGCGCCCGTGTGCGAGCGGACCGGATGGAGCTTCGAGACCAGGGCGACGTCCGCCCCCTCTTCCTGTGCTGCGATCGCCGCACGGAGTCCTGCGCCCCCTGCGCCGACCACGATGACGTCGTGTTCGTGAATGGCCATAGTTGGGTACTGTGAGTCGCGGTCGCTATTGAGTGGTTCGTGCTACCAGAACTTGAGGTTGTTCTTCACCGCTTCCCGTTTGAGCTCCTGAATGTGCTCCGTCAGCGGGATGTCCTTCGGGCAGACCTCGGTACAGGAGAACTGCGTCTGGCACCGCCAGACGCCCTGCTCCTGTTCGAGGATCTCCAGGCGCTCCTGTTTCACGGCCTCGCCCTCGCGCTCGTCCATCGCGAACTGGTAGGCCTTGTTGATCGCCGCCGGGCCGAGGTAGTCGTTGTTGCCCGCCGCGATGTTACACGAGGACATGCACGCGCCACACCAGATACAGCGCGTCGACATCTTGATCTTCTCCCGGTTCTCGCGCGACTGGCGCTGTTCTTCCAGTTCGCCGGGAACGTCGTCGCCCTGGAAGTACGGTTCGACGGCGTCCATCTGGTCGTAGAAGTGCTGCATGTCCACGACGAGGTCCTTCACGACCTCCTGGTGGGGGAGCGGTTCGACTCGAACCGGGTTCGAGAGGTCGCTCAACTGGGTCTTGCAGCCGAGTCGCTGGCTCCCGTTGATGAAGAAGGCGTCGGACCCGCAGATCGCCTGCCGGCAGGAGTGCCTGAACGTGAGACTGGAGTCGTAGTGATCGCGCGCGTAGATCAGCGCGTCGAGGACGGTCATCCCCTTCCGGTAGGGGACGGTGAACTCGTCGAAACGGGGCTCCTCCTTGCCCTCGACTTCGGGGTCGTAGCGGAAGACCTTCAGCGTCCGCGTGTCGCCCTCGATCCCGGCGCGCTCCCGTTCGCGCTCGGTCTCGCGGTCCGCGGCGCGCCGGCGCTTCTCGTCCATGCGCCGCTGCCGGGCGGGGGCCGTCTCGGCGCCCGCTTCGGTTTCGGTCTCGGGTTCGCTCTCGGTCGATTCCTCCTCTCGTTCGGTGATTTGCGTGCTCATTGTTACGCGATAGTGACGCCGGCCATAGCCATCGCGACGCGGATCCCCTGGATCACGAGCGCGAGGCCGACGATGGCTAGGCCGTACTTGACGACTGTGCGTGCCGTCCCGTCGAGGCCCTGGTTGAGCAGGGCGTTGTAGACGCCGTTGACGCCGTGGAAGGTCCCGGTCGCGAGGAACAGCACCATGGTCGCGAAGTACCCGGGCTGTTGCATCCGGGCGGTGGTCCCCGCGAAGGTGATCTCGGCGGCGTGGTTGACGAAGTGCAACAGCATGAAGTGGAAGGCGAGGATCCCGATCAGGAACACCGCCGTCAGCCGCTGGAGTAGCCACAGCGAGCCGTTCCCGCGGAACGAGGAGTACCGCTCGGCCATCTCAGATCGCCCCCGTGAGGAACGTCGGGATCGACGCCACCACGATCGCTCCGGTGAGGATCACCGAGGCGTAGAAGCTCTTGTCCTGCGAGTCCAGGCCCACCCCGAGGTCGACGAACAGCAAGCGCACGCCGTTGAGGATGTGGAAGACGGCGACCGCCAGCAGGCCGATCTCGAGGAAGCGCACGACCAGCAGCGACTCGAGGCCCTGGAGGGTCGTGGTGTAGATGTCGCCGCCGGCCGCCGCGCCCCCCTCCGCGGCCGGGATAGCGGTGCTCAGTACCGCGATGTGGGTGAACAGGTAGCCGACGAGGACCCAGCCGGTGAACTTGTGGAACACCCAGGCCCACATGCCGGCGGAGAACTCTCGCCACCGGCCGAAGTCCTCGACTGCGCCCCTGTCGTACGATTGGCTCATGTAGGTGAATGACAGGCGACGCCCCGGTATAGTAGTTGGTGAATTACTCCTGTTAATGCCGCGAACGGGGGCCGTCTGCCCGCCGCCGTGTCGGGATCGTCGGCCCGCGCCCGGCCCGTCAGGAGCGGTACGCGCCGCTCTGCTCCTGTTCGAGCGCCCGGAGCGTGGTCGCGCCGGGCGCGACGAGGTGGCAGAGCGGGTTCCCCGGGTACACGAGCGGGTTCTCGAGGACGCCGACGAGCAGTCCGGTGAACGGCGCCTCGACGGCCACGCGGTCGGCCCGGAACGGGTCGGCGATCGTACAGATCGTGTCGCCCTCGTAGACGAGCGCCCCGCGCTCGTAGTGCATCTCGACGAGGCCGCCGACGTCCGCCCGGAGCCAGGTCTTCTCCTCGGAGTCCTCGATGACGGTCCGCCAGCCCGGCCACTTGACCGTCCCTGTCTCGTGGAGTCCGAACTCCGCGAGGACGCTCGAGACGCCGTCCAGCGCCCGGTCGATCAGTTCGCGCTGGAAGCGGTGGGCCTCGCCCATCTCGATCGTGACCGTCGGCGTGCCCGCCAGCGTCGCCTCCCGCCGGAGCGTGCCGTCGGGGCCCTCGCTCGAGAGGATGACGTTCGACGCGAAGGCGTTCGCCAGCCGCGTCACCCTGGAGTCGTCCATGTCCGCGCGGACGTGGAGCATGTTGGTCCGGCCCCGCGTCGACGTGTGGAAGTCGAGCCCGTAGTCGCAGGGCTCCACGAAGTTCCGGAAGATTCGGTGGGCCATCCGCTTGGCTCCGGTCGAGGAACTGCTGCCCGGGAACGACCGATTGAGGTCGCGGTCGTAGATCGGAAGGTACCGCTGCTGGGCGATGAACGCCGGGACGTTCAAGACGGGGAGACAGACCAGCGTCCCCGCGAGGTCGGTGTGGTCCCAGCCGTGTGCGACCTCCCGGACGACCTCGACGCCGTTGAGTTCGTCGCCGTGGGCGGCCGCGCTCAGGAACACCGTCGGCCCCGCCGCCTCCCCGTTGACGACCGTCACGGGAATGCGGACCGGGTCGCCGAGGTACGTCTCGCTGACGCTGTACCGGACGTTCTGGGTCCCCCCGGGTGGGACCGTCCCGCCGTTGTAGGTGAACGCCTCGGGCTCCGCGCGCTCCGGGGGTTCCGCGTCCGCCATACGGGTACCCGTCCCCCGACGTAAATCGCTCTTTCGACCGGCGCCGCAGGAGGCACGAGCGCTCTCGGGCGACGCCGCCTCCGGCCGACCGGCACGCCTTTCACAGCGCCCCGTGACCCCACGGACATGCCCGACGACGACGGACCCGTCCGGGTCGGGGTCCTCTCGCTTCACAACAGCAAGGAGACCAAGGCGATCCTCAACGCCATCGAGGACCTCGGCCACGAGACCGAGTGGCTCCGCCGGGAGAACACCGCCGTCGCCATCAAGAACGGCGAGGTGCGGATCGAACCCGAAGTCGACGTCATCGCCAACCGGCTGTTGCTCTCGAACACGGAGGAACCCGCGGAGGGCCTGGGCCTGGCGACGACGTTCAACCGACTCCGGCCCATGCTCAACCAGCCGGGGGCGGTGCTGACGGCCATCCACAAGTTCGCCACCGCGGTGACGCTGGCCGACTGGAACATCAAGGTCCCCGACGCCCTGCTGGCGCTGTCGAACGGTCGACTCAACCAGGGTCGGGAGCGGTTCGGCGAGGAGGGCGTCTACAAGACCGCCATCGGAACCCACGGCGGCGGCACCTGGAAGGTCGATCTCACGACGCCCGTCAACCCGAAGGTCGGCAACCGGCAGGCGTTCCTCCAGTCGTTCGTCGAGCACGGCGAGGGGCCGCCCCGCGACCTCCGGGTGTACGTCGTCGACGAACAGGTGATCGGCGCGATGAACCGCTTCGCTCCGGAGGGGGAGTGGCGGACCAACGTCGCGCTGGGCGGCGACATCGAGGACATGACCGGCGAACTCCCGACGGAGGCCCGCGAGACGGCCCTCTACGCCACGGAGGTCATCGGGCTCGACTACGCCGGCGTCGACCTCATCGAGGGGAAGGACGGCTGGTACGTCCTCGAGGTGAACCCGACCGCCGGCTTCAAGGGGCTGTACCAGGCCACCGGCCACAGCCCCGCGCCCTACATCGCGCGGCTGGCCATCGAGCGGGCCGGCGGCACCGTCGACGACGACCGGGTGCGCGACCTCGCCGCGACGCTCGACGACTCGACGCCCAGCGCCAAGCCGCCCTCGGCGGCTACTCAGGCCGAGGACACGCCGCTGATCGGCTACATCGAGGAGGTCGTCGTCAGCGGGACCAGCGGCTCCCAGACGACCCTCGCGAAGTCCGACACCGGCGCGACCCGGACCAGCATCGACACGTCGCTGGCCGCCGAGATCGGCGCCGGCCCGATCAAGAGCATGACCCGCGTCCGGTCTGGGAGTACGAAGGGGGGCAAGGCCCGCCCCGTGGTCGACCTCGTGATCGGCATCGGCGGCCGCCAGCACACCGTCACCGCGAGCGTCGAGGACCGCTCGCACATGGACTACCCGCTCTTGCTCGGCCGGGACATCCTCGAACACTACCAGGTGGACGTCCGCCGCCGGGCCGACAGCGACCGCCCGCGGAAGGAACCGGACCTGGAGTAACGCCGGCGGTCCTTCGGGCTATATATTCCGAAACGTAATCTATCGTAAAATACTTCTCGAGCCGACGTCAACTAACCGACGGCGGCGCGGTACCGGCATCAACCCCCACCCGTGTCGTCGTCCCCCCTGTCCGACGCCTCACGCGTCTCTCTCCCGTTTCGAGTCGTTCTCGGTCTACCGACCGGACCGTCGCCGCGACCGCCGGGGAACGTCAGTCCGACTCGTACTCCGCCCAGATGTACCGCGTCGCGGTACTCCGGTGGGGCCGCCACCGCTCGGCGATCTCGCGCATCTCGCTCCGGGAGAGCTCCGTCCCGTTCCCGTAGAGCTGCTGGATCGCCTTTCTGACCGCCAGGTCGCCGAGAGGGAGTATGTCATCTCTACCCAGTACGAATAACAAATACATACGAGCAGTCCACTCGCCGATTCCCTTGATCTCAGTGAGGCGGTCGATTACTTCCTCGTCGGAGTGGTCGGCGAGTCCCTCCCGGGTGAGGTCGTGTTCGAGGAACGCTTCGGCGGCGTTTCTGACGTACTCGACCTTCGACCGGGAGAGCCCGGCGTCCCGGAGTTCCGACTCGTTCGCGGCCAACACTGCTTCCGGGGTCACCCCGTCGTCGAGGAGCGTGAACACCCGCTCGCGGACCGCCGCGGCCGACGCGGTCGACAGCTGCTGGTTGATGATTGAGATGCACAGCCGCTCGAACTCGTTCCAGTCGGCCTCGGTGTAGGGGTCGTGCTCGTCGAGGAGGTCGGCCATCACGGGATCCTCCCGGAGGACGTCTTCGGCGTCGGTCATCGGTCGAAGTAGCGGCCGGGCGAGGATTTTCGTTACGGTCGCGGGCGTCTTCCGGGGCGGTCCGGAGCCCCGCGAGCGCCGCTCCCGGTCGACCGACGCCGGTCGCTGTTTCCGGCACTCCGGGACGTGGAACGGTACCGCATCTCGTCCCCTGGTTTTATCACCCTGTCAACCGCGCGTGTTGCTGTGGTTCACGAGACAGGCAACCGGACGGTAGACGAGGCGGTCGCGCGGGTGCTCGACGGCGAGCGCCTCGACCGAACCGACGGGCTCGCGCTGCTGGCCCAACCGGTCGGGGAACTCGCCGCGGGCGCGGACCTGGTGCGCGCGCACTTCGGCGACGGGACCGTCGACGCCTGCAGCATCGTCAACGCGAAGGCGGGCGACTGCGCCGAGGACTGCGGGTTCTGCGCCCAGTCGGTCCACTTCGACACCGGCATCGACACCTACGGCTTCCTCGACCCCGAGGAGATCCTCGCGGCGGCGAAGCGGGCCGAGCGCGACGGCGCCCAGCGGTTCGGCGTCGTCGTCGCCGAGAAGGGCGTCTCCAAGGAGCGCCGCCCCGAGGAGTGGGCCGAGGTGCTCCGCGCGATCCGGCTGGTCCGCGAGGAGACCGCGATCGAGGTCGACGCCAGCCTCGGCATCCTCACCGAGGAGGAGGCCCGGATCCTGGCCAGCGAGGGGATCAACCACTACAACCACAACATCGAGACGTCGCCGCGGTACTTCCCGGAGATCGTCTCCACGCACTCCTTCGAGGACCGCGTCGAGACGCTCGAAGTCGCTAAGGAGGCGGGGATGGACCTCTGCGCCGGCGTCATCCTCGGGATGGGCGAGACGCCGACCGACCGGGTCGACGCCGCCGTGGCGCTCCAAGAGGTCGGCGTCTCCTCGCTGCCGGTAAACGTGCTCAACCCCGTCGCGGGAACCGCTCTCGGCGACCGCGAGTCGGCGGAGATCACCACCGAGGAGATCGTCAAGACCGTCGCCGTCTACCGGCTGCTCCACCCCCACGCGCGGGTCCGGCTGACGGGGGGCCGGGAGGTCAACCTCGATCCCGACGAGCAGCACCTCCCCTTCGAGGCCGGCGCCGACGGCATCCTCACGGGCGACTACCTCACGACGGAGGGGCAGTCGCCGGCCGACGACATCGAGATCGTCGAGCGCGCGGGCCTGCGGCCCAACAGGGCGGTCAACGACTTCGACCGCGAGGAGGTGGGCGGCGAGGGGACCGGCGACCCTGCGGAGTCGACGGCCGTGGGCAGCGCGACCAGCAACGCGCGCGACGACTGAGATAGATAATATCACACACCATGGACGACGTTCGATTCGCGGTACTGGGAACTGGGGGTATCGGCCGACGGACGCTCGAGGTCTCGACCGAGAAGGCGGGGGTGACCCCGGTGGCGGCCTGCGACCGCCACGGGATCGCCGTCGACCGCGATGGCCTCGACATCGAGGAACTGCTCGCGGCGACGGAGGGCAACGTCGCCAGCGACGGTGGTGCGGGCGCCGTGAAACAGCACGGCGAGCTGAGCGGCGTCGCCGCCTCGGCGCAGGCCCGCCCGACGGAGACGCCCATCGACGACGTCATCGCGGAGAGCGACGACCTCGACGCCGTGTTGATCGCGCTCCCGAACCTCGAACACGACTTCATCCCACGGGTCGCCGAGCGGTTCGCCGACGCCGGCTACGAGGGCGTCCTAGTGGACGTGCTCAAGCGTTCGCGGGTCATCGGCATGCTCGACGACCGCGAGGCGACCCTCCGGGAAGCGGGGATCACTTTCGTCTGCGGCGCGGGGGCGACCCCCGGATTCCTGACCGGCGCGGCGGCGCTGGCCGCCCAGTCGTTCGTCGAGGTCGAGGCGGTCGAGATCTGGTGGGGGGTCGGCCTGAAGTCCGGGTACCGGGACAACCGCGGGACCGTCCGGGAGGACATCGCTCACCTCGACGGCTACGACATCGAGACGGCCCGCGAACTGACCGACGAGGAGATCGAGGAGATCGTCGACGCCCACGACGGCGTCTTGGAGTTCCACGACATGGAACACGCCGACGACGTCCTCCTCGAACGGGCGGGGATCTGTGACGCCGAGGACGTCACCGTCGGCGGCGTGCTCGACGTCCGCAGCGACGAGAAGCCGACGACGACGACCGTCCGGGTGACCGGGCGGACCTTCGACGGCGAGCGCGGGACGAACACGTTCGAACTCGACGACGACACCAGCATGGCAGCCAACGTCAACGGGCCGGCGCTGGGCTACCTGAAGGCCGCCGTTCGCCGCAACCGGACCGGCGACTACGGCGTCTACGGCCCGGCGGAACTGATGCCCGGGTTCTGATGGACGGGGAGTCCACCGGCGATCCGGGGGAGAGACCGTCCGGCGGCGACGCGCCTGACCGCGCTCCGGGCGCGGACGACGGCGACTCCCGGTCCGGCAATCGCCCGGAGCGCGGCTTCGATCCGGCCGCGCGGCTGGCCGAGCGCGAGCGCAGGGGACTGCGCCGGGATCTCCGGCCCGTCGAGCGGGTCGCCGCCCGGACGCGCCGGGCCGTAGATCCCGGGGGCGGCGTCCCCGCCTTCGGCGGCGAGGAGCGGATCGTCTTCGCCGCCAACGACTACCTCGGGCTGGCGGGCGACGAGCGGGTCAGCGAGGCGGCCGCGCGGGCCGCCCGCGAGGTCGGGACCGGCGCGGGCGCGAGCCGACTGGTCACCGGCGACACTGGCCTCCACCGCGAACTGGAGCGGGATCTCGCCGCCTACGAGGGAACCGATCGCGCGCTCGTCTTCTCCTCGGGGTACGCCGCAAACGTCGGGGCGATCGGCGCGCTCGCCCCGGACGCGATCTTCTCGGACGAACTCAACCACGCCAGCATCGTCGACGGCTGCCGGATCTCGGGGGCGGAAACCGTAGTCTACGACCACTGCGACGCCGACGCCCTCGCGGCCGCCATGGACCGGCGCGCCGCGAGCGGCGGGGACGAGCGGTGGTTGGTCGTCACCGACAGCGTGTTCAGCATGGACGGCGACGTCGCCCCACTCGCGCGGATCTGCGAGGTCGCGGAGCGCCACGGCGCGTGGGTCATGGTCGACGAGGCCCACGCGACCGGGCTCTACGAGGGCGGCGGGATCGTCGGCCGCGAGAGTCTCGGCGACCGCGTCCACGTCCGGGTGGGAACGCTCTCGAAGGCGCTGGCCGCGCAGGGCGGGTTCGTCGCGGGCGGCGAGGCGCTGATCGAGTACCTGCTCAACGCCGCGCGGTCGTTCGTCTTCTCGACGGGACTGGCGCCGCCGGCCGTCGGCGCCGCCCGCGAGGCGTTGTCGATCGCCAGCGACGGCGACCGGCGCTCCCGTCTGTGGGAGAACGCCGCCCGACTGCGCGAGGGCCTCGAGTCGCAGGGCTATCGCGTCCCCGGCGAGACCCAGATCCTGCCGGTCGTCGTCGGCGACGGCGCGGACGCGCTGGCGCTGGCCGACCGACTCGAGGAACGGGGGATCGTCGCGCCCGCGATTCAGCCGCCGACGGTCCCCGAGGGGACCAGCAGGATCCGCGTCGCCCCGCAGGCGACCCACACCGACGGGGAGGTCGACCGCTGTCTGGCCGCGTTCGAAGCCGCCGGCCGGGAACTGGGGCTGATCGACCCGTGACCGGCGCTCTCCCGGAGGCGCCGCCCCCCGACCCGCCCGCCGATCCCGCGGCCCGCCGCCGGTGCGACGACCGCGGCGCGCTCGCGGTCGTCGGCACCGATACGGGGATCGGGAAGACCGTCGTCACCGCCGGCCTCGTCGGCGGCCTCCGAGAGCGCGGCGCCGACGCGGCCGCGGTCAAGCCCGTCCAGACCGGCTACCCGCCGGACGACGACGCGGGCTACGTCCGCGCGGCCTGCGGCGACGGGACCGCGACGTGTCTCGAACGGCTCGAACCGCCGCTGGCGCCCGCGGTCGCCGCCGCCCGCGAGGGGGTCGACCTCTCGTACGACGAGTTGCGAGAGGGCTGCGCGCGCGCGCTCGCCGACGCGGCACCGGGCGTCCTCGAGGGCATCGGCGGCCTCCGGGTGCCGCTGGCCGGCGACCGCGAGGTGATCGACCTCGTGGCGGCGCTCGGCGTCCCGGCGGTGGTCGTCGCGCGCTCCGGACTCGGGACGCTCAACCACACGGCGCTGTCGGTCGAGGCGCTCGAACGACGGGGCGTACCGGTGCTCGCGGTCGTGCTCAACGAATACGCCGGCGAGACGGTCGCCGAGCGGACGAACCCGGAGGTGATCGCGGGGATGGTCGACGCTCCCGTTCACGCCGTCCCGCCGCTGTCGCTGTCGGGGCCGGCGGACGCGCTCGCGGTCGCGGACCACCTCGACTCGCTGGTCGCGGCGCTGCTCGAGTGACCGACGGAGGTCGAACGCGCCCGCGTCGTCCGGGTCGGAAGCGCCCTCGGCGTCGCCGCCGTCGATCGGGCGGGCGGGCACGCCCGCGACGGTCGTTCCGGGGGGGACGTCTTCGGTGACGACGGCGCCGGCGCCGACGCTCGCGCCCTCGCCGACGGTGATGTCCCCGATGAGCGTGGCATTCGCCCCGACGCTCACGCCGTCCTCTAGCGTGGGGTGGCGCTTCTCGCGGCGCATCGAGTCGCCCCCGAGCGTGACGCCGTGGTACAGCAGGACGTCGTCGCCGATCTCGGCGGTCTCGCCGACGACGACTCCCATGCCGTGGTCGACGAACAACCGACGGCCGACGTCGGCGCCGGGGTGGATCTCGACGCCGGTCAGCAGCCGCGCGAGGTGCGAGAGGACGCGCGCGGCCAGCGCGTGGCCGGCGCCCTGGAGGCGGGCGGAGAGGCGGTAGAGCCAGACCGCGTGGACCCCCGGGTACGTGAGGACGACCTCCAGTGGACTGGTCGCGGCCGGGTCTCTGGCGAGGGCGGTGCGGACGTCTTCGCGGAATCGGTCGAACATGGTGGGGTGTGGTAGCTGGTAGGCGGGCGACGCGGCGCGCGGCGAACGGATCCGGTCGGCTACCGTGGTCGGGCGACGGCCGGGAGAAAAGCGACTCTCAACAGCGACAGCCGCGAACGGCGGAGACGACTCTCCGGCGGGCGAGGCGGCCGCGGGGTGCGCTCCCCGAGCGACTGTCGCGCATACTCGGAGTATTCGTCAGGCGATACAAAAGCATTACCGTGAGACCGCGACCGATCCCGGCCCGGTCCTCGCGGCGCGGTCTCCGGGGGCCGCCGGGTCGATCCGGTGTCGTTCGGTGCGGCCGACGATCCGCGCGACCGCTCCCGGACGCCGCGGGCGGCCCTCCGAGGCTGAACAACCCGGACGGGGTTTCTCGCGGTCCGATGAGAAACGTTGAACACAGCAGGGCCTGAGGAACCATCCGAAATGGACTCCGACGACATCCAGACCGTCGCCGTCCTCGGCGCCGGCAACATGGGCCACGGCATCGCCGAGGTGGCGGCCATGGCCGGCTACGAGGTCGCTCTGCGGGACATCGACGAGGAACTCGTCCAGGAGGGGTACGACCAGATCGAGTGGAGCCTCGAGAAGCTCGCGGAGAACGACCAGATCACCGAGGAGGAGGCCGAGGCCTCCCTCGCCCGGATCGACCCCGTCGTGGAGGTGGAGGCGGCCGTCGGAGACGCCGACGTGGTCATCGAGGCCGTCCCCGAGAAGATGGCCATCAAGAAGGACGTCTACGGCGAGGTCGAGGCCCACGCCCCCGACCGCGCCCTCATCGTGACCAACACCTCCTCGCTGTCGATCACCGAGCTCTCGGAGGTGACCGAGCGCCCCGAGCAGTTCTGCGGGATGCACTTCTTCAACCCACCGGTCCGGATGCAGCTCGTCGAGGTCATCTCCGGGGCCCACACCGCCGAGGAGACGCTCACGACCGTCGAGGGCCTCGCCGAGGAGTTCGGCAAGACGCCGGTCCGGGTCCGCAAGGACAGCCCCGGGTTCATCGTCAACCGCGTGCTCGTCCCGCTGATGAACGAGGCCTGCTGGATCGTCGAGGACGGCGACGCGACCATGGAGGAGGTCGACTCGACCGTGAAATACGACGTCGGCCTCCCGATGGGCGCGTTCGAACTCGGCGACCAGGTCGGCAACGACGTCACCTACCACGTGCTGGAGTACATGCACGAGACACTCGGCGAGGCGTACGCTCCCTGTCCCCTGCTCGAACGGGTCGTCGAGGAGGAACGCTACGGGAAGAAGAGCGGCGAGGGCTTCTACGACTACGAGGACGGCGAGGGCGCGCGCATCCCGTCGGACGCCGGCAGCGAGGCCGTCCGAGAGCGCCTGCTCGCGACGATGGCCAACGAGGTGGGCACCCTCGTCGGCGGCGACGTCGCGCCCGCGAGGGACGTCGATGAGGCGGTGATGCTCGGCGCCGGCTTCCCCGAGGGACCGGCGAAGATGGCCGACGACTACGGCCTCGACGCGCTCGTCGAGACCCTCGAGGCCCTCCGGGAGCGCAAGGACGCCGTCCGGTACGACGTCTCGGAGGGGCTCCGGGAGCACGCCGAGGTCGGCGGCTTCTACGGCCCGGACGACGACGAGGGGGGCGTCGAGTTCGAGAGCATCCGACTGGAGTACCCCGCCGAGATGGTCGCGCACGTCGTCGTCGACCGGCCCCACCGGATGAACACGGTCACGATGGAACTGCTCGACGAACTGGAGGCGGCTGTCGACGCGTGCGAGCGCGACGACGGCGTGCGTGCGATCCTGCTCACTGGCGCCGGCGAGAAGGCCTTCTCGGGGGGTGTCGACGTCCAGTCGATGGCCGGCAGCGCGAACCACCTCGACGGGATGGCGGCCTCCCGGCGCGGCCAGGAGGTGTTCGCCCGCCTCGAGGAGAGCGACCTGCCGGTCGTCGCCGGCGTCGACGGCTACTGCCTCGGCGGCGGGATGGAACTCGCCACGGCCGCCGACCTGCGGATCGCCAGCGAGCGCTCCGAGTTCGGCCAGCCCGAACTCGACCTGGGGCTCATCCCGGGGTGGGGCGGCACCCAGCGCCTCAGACACATCGTCGGCGAGGGCCGCGCCAAGGAGATCATCCTCACCGCCGAGCGCTTCGACCCCGAGACGATGGCGGAGTACGGCTTCGTCAACGAGGTCGTCGACGCCGACGACCTGGAGGAGCGGGCGCTGGAACTGGCCGCCGACCTGGCGGCCGGCCCGCCCGTCGCGACCGGGTTCGTCAAGCGCGCCATGGTGCGCGGCCGCGACGACACCGACGCCGGCCTCGAGATCGAGGCCCAGGCGTTCGGCCACGCCGTCGGCACCGAGGACCTCACGGAGGGGATCACGGCGTTCATGAACGACGAGAACCCGGAGTTCGAGGGGAAGTGAGACGGTAACGCGGTCCGCGTCGGGGAGAAAGACAGCCTTTATTTGCCGGAGGCGCGCAGTTTCACCCGCCGCTCGGTTGGTGTAGTCCGGCCAATCATTTCGGCCTTTCGAGCCGATGACCGGGGTTCAAATCCCCGACCGAGCACTTCTCGCGGTTTCTATTCCCGATATTCGTCCGTATCGGCAGTCGTGGAGAACGACGCCGTCAGGCCGATACGGAAACTCGGAAGCACTATTCCAGCCCAGTCCTGCGATCGATTGATCAGGCCGAAAGACTGCTAGTTTTACAGAGAGACAGACGTTTGATGGCTAACACCGCACCGTCCGCGCTCTCCGACGGGATTCCGGTGCTCACTCGGCCGGCGATTGCGACCGGGTCGTACTGACAGCGGCGTTGCTCCGGTACGCCGGAGTAATTCAGCGAGAGACTGCAGACGACCCACGCGAGACGACGACTGTCTCGCGGGCCGGGGCGGGCTACGGCCGATCGAGGAATAGCGTGAGGTGGCTGACGACCGTCCGACTCTCCGGCTCGCCTGCCAGCGCACCGGAGAGGACGCCGATGGTGCTGACGAACGCGCCTGTCCGAACGAGATCGACGAATCCCACCGCTGGATCTTCTAAGCTCGACCAGTTGGACATGAGATTCGGCGGGAAGACGACCAACTCGATGACGAGAATGATCATCCGCACGAGCACGAACGGGCCGAGCATCGCCAAAACGAGGACGAGAAAGGCCGTAACGTTGACTAGCGCTGTGTGCTCGGTGACGATCCGGTGGTGCTTTCGCGGGAACGAGAGGTTCTGAGCGAACAGGAGGTAGACGGCGGCAATGAGGACGCTCGTGGCCGCGAACAGCCCCGCAGTCGCGTTGTCCATGTGCACGCCGACGTCCCAGGACTCGGCACTAAAGACGATGACGAGTGTCGGTGCCACCGCCGCCGTCGACAGTTTCGGTAAGGAGAGCGGCAGCAAGGGGGCCCGGCTGTCGACGAGCGCCTGCAGAATTCGCCCAGGGTTCCGGGCGGCACTTCTCGCGTGGAAAGCGAGCCGCGCTAGCGCTCCCCGCGGGCGGGTTTCGGCTGCGGGGATCTCTCCGGCGATTCGATGGAGGACTGTCTCGACGTTCGCGCCGATCGGTGGGACGTCTCGCCGTTCCGGAACGAACTGAAACGGTTCCATGACGCCGCTGTCGGCGTCGCCGTGGCGAGCGCCAAGTACGTGTCCGACGAGGTGGAGTAGTAGCGTCGCCGCGTTCCAGCGGACGGCCTCGTGATCGAGCGAGCGTCGCGGCTCGTTGCGGGGGGCGCTCCGCAGGTTTCGTGTCGAGAGAACAGCGACGCGCGCGAGCGGTGACGCCAGGCCGGGAACGAATCGCTCCCTGCTCGATACGAGGGGGACGTCCGTCACCACGACGACTAGATCGTACGGACCCTCGACCATCCGATGGGTGGCCCGGTCGAGGAACTCCGATGGCCGGCGCCGGTCGTGGTCAGGGAGCCGGGCAGGATCTTCGAAATAGAACCGCCAAGTAATGTCCGTGGCCGATGCCAGCTCATCGATCGCGTCCTCGGCCGCCCGCGCAGCAAACGACTGGAGTCGATCCGGGTCCGTCCCCGGAGCGTGCGCGATGAACACCCCGACGTCGACCTGCAGGTCACTCGCCCCCTCTGATTCGGCCGCCACCAGCGCGCGATCCTCCCGTCGGGCCGATCGGGGAGTGCTCATCACGGTCGCAGTCCATCGCGAACGGCCTTAACGGCGGGGGAGACCGCACCCCGTACCAACGCCGGGTTCGTCCCGCGCCTCGTACCAACCCGGGTCCGTCACGACCTACGTCCCGCTGTAGAGGCTACCAGGGGCTGCGGTTCTGTGTCGTCGACCTCGCCGACGACATCGCTCAACAGGCATTCGCGACCGTGCTCACGAAGATCCGGTCGACTGTCCAGAGCCGGATCGCCCGCCCCGAACATGACCGCGGGCGGTTCTACCTGTACTTCGACGGCCTCATCGGACCGAACTGATACAACCCTTAGGGACCGGTCGTACCGTACGGAGATGAACCACGTACGGCGGGGGGCGGGTGAGCCGTTGGTCCTGATCGGGAGAGGGTGAACGAACAGGAGACGCAGTCGAAGGGGGTTCTCACTGTCGATCCCCACCTGTGCCCGGAGCGACCGAGACCAGCAGGCGCCACGCTCTGGCGGTTGCCGGGCGCCGCCGGAGCCCCGAGAGGCTCTCCCGGAGCGTCCCGAACTCCGTCCGGAGGACGGATGGAACGGATGGGCCCCGACGCCGTCGCCGCGCTGGAAGAGTACTGCGAGTTCGGGGAGGAGCGCGTCTACCTGCTCCTGGCCGTCGCCCAGGCCAAGGAGGACCTCCGGAAGGACGTCGTCCGGGAGGTCGTCGAGGACGCGGGGGACCTGCGCCGCGCGTACGACGACCTCCGGCGGTCGGCCGCGGCCGGTCGCACCGGCGCCGGCGACCGCTCGACCGTCCGCCTGTCCGTCACCGTCAACCCGCGAAACGTCTTGGACGCGTACTTCGCGTTCCGCGAGCGAATGAACGGCCGGGTTCGGGACCGGCCGTGCGGCGACGGCGCCGCCCTGCGGAAGTTCAAGCGGGCGGACAGCTACTGACGCTCCGAGCTACAGAGGCCGGGCGCGCGACGAGACGCTCCTGCTGTTCGACCTCGACGACGCCGGCGAAGACGCCTTCGAGACCCTCTACGCCGCGCTCTCCGAGCGGATCGCGATCCGGACGTGGACGGAGACGCCCGGCGGCTGTCACGTCGCCACCGCGCCGTTCGACTACACCGACTTCGCGGTCGACATCGAGTGCGAGGTGAAGACCGACGGGTCGCTGTTCGTCAAGTACCTCGACGCCGCGGCCAGGGGGAACGGTCGGTGACGCTGCAGTTCGGGGTCGCGACGAGCGCGGTCGTCGGGTCGGAGCCCGACGGCGACCTGACGGCTCCGATCTGGTTCGGCTACGCGCGCTCGCACCGTCGGCATCCTGCGGTCGGTTCCGGGAGTCGGCCCTGACGCCCTCCTCGCGCGTCCGGTCACCGGCCCCGGTGCGTGACCTCGATGCCCCGAACACTGATAATGAGCAGATTATAAGTAGTAAGTAAGAAATTAACGTTTTACAAACATTCAAGTATAGATAGTGGTATGATGGGGTGAGGCGAAGGGACATGAGCACGTACGACTCCGCCGGATCCGACGTTCGCCGGGAACAGATCTTGACCGAGGACGGGCCGGGCTTCCGGACCACCTACAACCGGTCCTCCGGGAGACCGCTGAGCATCGTCGTCGTCGACGCCGTCGAGGCAGCCCTCGACGGGGCTACCGAACTCGAACCGCTGTACGACATCGTGGACCCGGACGCCCTCGACCAGCTGTTCCAGCCCAAGTCCGACGGCACGCCCCGGCCGGGAGGCGAACTCACCTTCGCCTACAGCGGCTGTGAGGTCACCGTCCGGGCCGACGGCGACGTGATCGTCGTGCCGCCGGCGGAGAGCTGACCCCCCGCCTCCGTTCCGCCGCCCGCGCGACCGCCTGTTAGCAGCGATCGCGCAACCGTTAATACTTGAAATCACTTCAGAGAATACCGATAAGTTATGTCAATTCGACGAACGCCCTTCGAAGAGATGAACCGCATGTTCGACCTGATGCACCGCTCGATGTTCGACGACCGCCACTGGGAGGGCTCCCACGGGACCTCCTAGTCGGACGCCAATCTCAACGTCGAGACCGACGACGACGGCTACGTCATCGTCGCCGACCTCCCGGGCGTCGAGCGGGAGGAACTCGACCTCCGGTTCGACGACGGTCTCCTGACGATCACCGGCGAACACGAGACCACCGAGCGCTCCGAGACCGCCGCGAGCACCCGGTCGCGCTGCGTCCACGAGCAGGTCCGCCTGCCCGGTGACGTCGATGCCGACGGCATCGAGGCCACTTACCGCAACGGCGTCCTTGAGGTCCGCGTCCCCACCGACGAACCCGTCGACGAGGGCCGCTCGATCGATATCGACTGAGGGCGAGTCTTCGCGGCCGTACCACCGACGCTCTTTCTACGTCTCCCCGCGGCGACGGCGATAGGGCCTCACCGGGGTGACCCACGGAGCGATGGGGAGTCCGACCGTTGCGCAGGCGGGCAATAGAACTGCGGAACCGCGCGTGCGGTGAACAGTCGACCGCACGGCGAACG
>PXRR01000074.1 GCA_003021975.1 Halobacteriales archaeon QS_5_70_17
CTCGAAGCGTTAAACGACCTGCCGGAGCCGGAGCCGCCGACGGACGCGCCGCTGCGGTTGCCGATCCAGGACGTCTACACGATCTCGGGGATCGGGACGGTGCCGGTCGGGCGCGTCGAGACGGGCGTTTTGGAGACGGGGACGAACGTCTCGTTCCAGCCCAGCGACGTGGGCGGTGAGGTCAAAACCATCGAGATGCACCACGAGGAGGTGCCCCGCGCGGAACCGGGCGACAACGTCGGGTTCAACGTCCGCGGGATCGGCAAGGACGACATCCGCCGGGGCGACGTCTGCGGTCCGGCCGAGGATCCCCCCAGCGTCGCGGAGACCTTCCAGGCCCAGATCGTCGTCATGCAACACCCCAGCGTGATCACTGCCGGCTACACCCCAGTCGTCCACGCCCACACCGCACAGGTCGCCTGTACCTTCGACTCGCTGGACCGGAAGATCGATCCCTCGAGCGGCGAGGTCGCCGACGACGATCCCGACTTCATCGAGACCGGCGACGCAGCCGTGGTCACGTTGCGGCCCCAGAAGCCCCTCTCGATCGAACCCTCGGGGGAGATTCCGGAACTCGGGAGCTTCGCGATCCGGGACATGGGCCAGACCATCGCCGCCGGCAAGGTCTTGGGCGTCCAGGAGCGGTCCTAGGCCCCCCTTCACCGGACAGTCATCTGAACCGCCGGGAGAGCAGCAGGACTCCTACGATCAGCAGTCCGATCCCCCAGTACACCGAGTCTCCCGGGAGCCCGGTGAGCAGCAGGGTCACGATCCCCGAGGTCGCCAGCGACCAGCCCGCCGTGTCGGTGAATCCGGCCATACCCGACCGTCGTCGTCCCGCCCTTTGGCGGCGCGGCCTGCGCCTGCCCGGAGGACGTGCGGGGGCGCTCCGATGACGCCGCGACCGCTGACCGGGAGCCAGCGACTACCTACAGCGCCAGCCCCGATCGGTGTGGTTGAGCCGTTCGCAGCCGTCGCTCGTGACGGCGACGAGGTCCTCGATCCGGACGCCGAACGACCTGGGGAGGTAGATCCCGGGTCCGACGGAGAACACCATCCCCTCCTCGAGCGGGCGGTCGTTGCCGGCGACGAGGTCCGGTTCCTCGCGGACGTCCAGTCCGACGCCGTGGCCGGTCCGGTGGACGAACCGCCCGCCGTAGCCGGCGTTCTCGATCGCCTCGCGGGCGGCGGCGTCGACGGCCTCGGCGGTGACGCTCGGCGCGACGGTCTCGACAGCCGCCGCCTGGGCCTCCCGGACGGCGTCGTGGACCCCCCGGGAACCGGTCGAGGAGCGCCTCCTCGCCGAAGTCGGGGGCGGCGCTCCCGAACACCAGCGTCCGGGTCTGGTCGGAAGGGTAGCCGTCGACCCCCGTCCCGAAGTCGAGGACGACAGCATCGCCGGCCCCGATCGCCCGGTCGCCGCGGGCGTGGTGGGGCTTCGCGCCGTTGGGACCGAAGCCGACGATCACCTCGAAGGCGACCCCCTCGCCGCCGGCCGCGGCGAGGCGGCGCGGAGCCGTCGCTGACAGGCCCGCGCGCGCTCCTCGAAGGGCGTCGCCATGCAGTCCCGTCCCGGGCACCGACCACAGACCCCGCGGCGCCGGGAGCGCGGACTGACATTCGCCCCCGGATAGTGGGAATAATATGCATTGCCGTTGGTCTTATCGTCGTCTTGTACGGGGCTGAAGGTATGTCTCTCAGGACCGAACGAACGAGGCCGAGCGTGGTAGTGATCGAACGCGTCGCGGCCCGCGAGGGGACCGATCCGACGCGCCTGACCCCGCCGCTGCACGACGTCGTCGACCCCGACGCCCTCGACGCGCTCTGCGCGGAGTCGGACACGTCTGGATGTATCGCCTTCTCGTACTGCGGCTACACGGTCACCGTGGGGATCGACGGCGCCGTCTCCATCGAGGAGCGGTCGCCGGCCGCCGGTACCGACCCCGTCTCGGCCGCCAGCGCCGATTGATCGCTCGTTCGGTCCTCCGCGACGCTCCCCTCTTTCGGAGCCTCGACCGGCTATAAGTGTAGCCGTCCGGCCGCAGTAACCTATTCGTCTAAACGAAATTGTTATACGGATAGCTTCCATTGTATGCGATATATGTCCGAAGAAATTAGGGTGTTACACGTCGACGACGACCCCGCGTTCGTCGACCTCGCGGACGATGTCTTCAGGGCCGACGACGGCGTCGATCTGACCACGGCGACGAACATGGACGACGGGTTCGACCTGCTCGAGAACCAGCAGTTCGACTGCGTCGTCAGCGACTACGTCACCGCCCCGAACGGCGAGGCGTTCGTCACGACGGTCAGCGAGGAGTACCCGGACCTCCCGGTCATCCTCTTCACCGGCACCGCCTACGAGGACATCGACAACCCCGAGGTCCGCGAGTCGATCACGGACTACCTCCAGAAGGGGAGCACCGCCGACCCCTTCGACTCGCTGAGCGAGCGCATCGCGGCCCAGACCGGCACGGACGACTGGGAGACGGTCACGGAGTTCGATCCCCGGAACGGCGACTCGTTCGTCGTCGCACTCGTGAACGCGCTCAGGGAGCACGCGGGCGAACTCCCCGAGCAGGCGACGCCGCTCGGCGACTACCTCGACGTGGAGGCGGCCGGCCGCATCCTCGAGTCGGCGACCACCGGCGAACAGCGACCGTCGGTGACGATCCGGTTCGCAGTCGGCGACAGCGTCGTCCGCGTCGACGACGAGGGCGCCATCGCCGTCCGCTCTCCGTAGATCGACACGCCGTCGCGGCCAGCACGGGCGTGTACACCCCCTTCGTTTTCCGGTTCTCCGGGTCGCTCGGGGGACCGCTCGTCGGTTTCACCGCGAGCGCTCGGTCCAGTCCGACCTCCCGGTAATCGGATCGTCAGTCGGCGCCGGAGCGTCGCTCCGCGCGTCCGGTGGCGCCCCGGCGCTCCGGCGCCTGACTGAGCGCTCGCCGGGGTGAAATCTATCTACCCGGGGCGACACCTACCGGACATGTCCCCCGACGAGACGGCAGGCGAGGCGCCACCGGCACCCCCCTCCTGGCTCGAGGTCGTCGACGAACTCCTCGACGCCACCATCGAGGGCCGCGACGAGATCGAGTGCTCCTTCTCGGAGTTCGCGGTCGACGTCCCACTGGAGATGGGTCCCGAGACCGAGCACGCCCGCTGGCGCCTCGACGGGACGGTCCGGGTCCGGACTGAGGGGGTGCGCGCGACTCTCGCGGAGTGGCTCCGCTACTGGGACGAGCGCCCCGATCCCGGTCGGCGGACCGGCCCCTCCGCTCCCGAATCCGACGGCGAGCGCGGGGACGGGACGTAACTCGGCTCACGCGACGTTGCGCTCGGTCAGCAGCGCCCCCCGGTCGAACCGGTCGCGCCCGAGCGCGGAGACGTCGACCAGCGAGGCCGTCCCGTCGAGCGCCAGTTCCGCGACGATCCGGCCGGTCGCGGGCGCGTGCTGGAACCCGTGCCCCGAGAAACCGACGGCGTTGACGAATCCGGGGAGCGTCTCACCGACGATCGGGTGCCAGTCGGGCGTGACGGCGTACAGCCCGGCCCACCCCCGCTGAACGCGGGTCGAGGGACCGAAGTACGACGCCGTCTCGGCGGCCCGTTCGAGGGCCGTCGCCGCCCACTCGAGGTCCATCGACCGCGCGTAGCCGTCCGGGTCGCCCTCGGGGTCGTCCGCGGCAAAGTGACCGCCGACCAGCGCCGCCCCGTCGCGCTCGGGTCGGAAGTACGACCCCGAGTCGAGGTCCACCGTCAGCGGCGCGTCCTCCGGGACGGGCGGGTCGGGGTCGGCGACGAGGACCTGCCGGCGCCGCGGGACGACCGGCAGGTCGAGGCCGGCCATCGCGCCGACGCGCCGGGCCCACGGCCCGGCCGCGTTGACCACGACGTCCGCGTCGATCCCCTCGCCGTCGGTCTCGACGCCGACCGCCGCGCCGTCGGTCACTCGGACGTCCGTGACCGGGGTGTGCGTCCGGACGTCGACCTCCGCCGCCCGGCAGGCCTCCGCGTACCCCTGGAGCGCGAGGTGCGGGTCGGCGAAGCCGTCGGTCGGCGAGTACGTCGCCGCCAGGTATCGGTCGGCGTCGAGTTCCGGACAGCGCTCGCGGGCTTCCCCGGGAGCGAGCAGTTCGCTCGGGACGCCCCGCTCGTTCTGCATGGGCACCTGCTCGCGGAGCGCGTCGGCCGTCTCCGCCTCCCGGGCGAGCAGGAGATAGCCCGGTCGGCGGTAGGCGATGTCGACCCCGAACCGCTCCTCGAAGCGCTCCCAGATCGCCATGCTCGCCGTCGAGAGCTCCACGTTGACCGGCGTCGAGAACTGCGCGCGGATGCCCCCGATCGACCGCTCGGTGCTGCCGCTCCCGACCGCCCGGCGCTCGCAGACGGTGACCGAGGCGCCCCGCTCGGCGAGCGCGTGCGCGCTCGCGAGGCCGACGATCCCACCGCCGACGACGACGGCGTCCATGGGGGCGGTACCGCGCGATCGACCAAAACCGTCCCGGCCGTCGCCGATCCCGGCCCCTTTCGGAGTCGGCGGCGAACGGACGACCACGAGCGACACTGCGGGCGGCTACCGTCGAGACGCCGCGGCCGCGACCGACCAGCGGGTGGGCCGGATCGCCGGTCTCGCCACCGGACTGGTCGCGCTGAACGTGGTCGCGATGCTGGCGCTGTCGTACACGCCGGTCGCCGACCTCGCGCTCGCGCTGTTCCCGAACTTCTTCCTCGGCGTGATCGCGTTCGCCGCCTCCGTCGAGGGCGGCTACTGGCTGGCCAGCAGGGGCGTCGAGCGGGGGTCGATAGGGCTGGCCGGGGTCGGCGTGGCGGTGACGCAACCGGGCTACGGAGCGTTCGGCGCCGCCGTCCTCTCGCTCGCCGCGCCGGCAGTGTGCGTCCCCGCCCTGGGTGTCACCGCCGTGATCACGGGGCTAATCACCGCGCTGGTCACGGTCGCCGTCTCCCGGACCGACCGCTCGTTCGCCGGGTGGCAGCGCTACGCCGGGGGCCTGTTCGTCGGCGGGATCGTCGTGGGGGCGGCCGGCGTCTTCCTCGCCCCGGCGCTCCTGGTCGTCGCCGGCCTCCTGTTCTTCCTCGGGTTCCTCGTCGACCTGGTCTACGAGGTCCGGGCGGTTCGAGAGGGCCGCTACGGCACGCTCCGGAGCGCCATCGGGGTCTACGTCGCCGTGATGGGCGTGTTCGTCCACGTCCTCCAGTGGGTGCTCCGGGCGATGCAGGCGACCAGGGCCTAGGTTCTTAGTACTGCCCGGGACACCCCGGGTATGGTCCGCGTTCTCTCCGAAGCCGACGTGGCGAGCGTCCTCGATCTGGGACCGTTGCTCCCGGTCGTCGCCGACGCGTTCGCGAAGCAGTACCGCGGCGCCGTCGAGCGCCCCGACCGGCCTCACTTCCCGGTCGGCGAGGGCCTCGACGGCGGCCCGCTGGGCACCGGACTGACGATGCCCGCCTACGTCCACGGCGCGCCGTACTACGCGACGAAACTCGCCAGCGTCCACGAGGGCAACGCCGAGCGGGGCCTGCCGACGGTCAACGCACAGATCGCGCTCACCGACGCCGCGACCGGTCAGCCGGTCGCGTACATGGCCGGCACGCGGGTGACCAACGCCCGGACGGGCTGTATCCCCGGACTCGCGGCCCGGGAACTCGCGCCCGCCGGTCCCGTCTCGCTGGGTGTGTTCGGCGCCGGCACGCAGGCCCGCTGGGGGACGCGAGCGATCGCGGCCGCGGTCGGGGGCGCCCTCGAGCGCGTCCGGATCTACTCGCCCAGCGACTCCCGGGAGCGGTGCGCCGCGGACCTCCGGGCCGACCTCGCGGCCGACACCGACGTGCGGGCGGTCGACGACCCCGCCGCTGCCCTGGCGGGGTCGACGGTCGTCCTGACGGCGACGACGAGTGCGACGCCCGTCTTCGACGGCGACCTGCTCGACGACGGGACGCTCGTCGTCGCCGTCGGGGCCTACACCGCCGAGACGCGGGAACTCGACGCGGCGACGTTCGCGCGGGCCGATCGGGTCTTCGCCGACGTCCCCGGGGAGGTCGCGGCGGTCGGCGACCTCCGGGGGACGGGGCTGGCGGCGGCGGATCTGACGCCGTTCGGGCGGGTCTTCGCCGAGGGGGCGGCCCGGACCGCCGAGGGGATCGTCGTCGTCGAGAGCGTCGGCACCGCGGTGCTCGACGCCGCCGCCGCAGTCCACCTCTACGACCGGGCCGTCGACGCCGGGGTCGGCCGGACGATCCCGCTGGCGGGCGGGGAGAGCGAGGGCGGCGCCGGGGGCGCGGACGCCGGCGAGGAGTAGGCTCCGGAGACGGCGGGGCCTGCTGTCGCCGTGTGCGTCGCTCACAGTAGCGAGCGCAGCGACCGCGTCCGGACGCCGCACTCCCCCGCGTACTCGCAGGTCTCGCACTTCGAGCGCTGACGGGTGCGCGCGGGCGGGCCGTCGACGCTCGCGACCGTCCGCAGCGCGCGGCGGTACTGACCGGTCCGACGCGCGGTCAGTTCGACCTCCTGGACGACCCCGCGGGTCGCGTACTCGACGTACGCTCGTTCGACCCGGGTCTCGCGCTCCCAGGCCAGGGCCTTCGCCGCCGCGACCGCCCGGACGGCCTGCGTGCGGTAGACGCCCCGGTCGGGCGGCGCTCCCGCGACGACGATCGAGGGGGCCAGCGGCGCCTCGATCACCTTGTGGGCGATCCCGCGGGCCCGCCGGCCCTCGAGGAAGGCGTCACGCCGGGCGGGATCGGCCAGCGCGGCGAACGTCGGCGCGCCGACGCGGGCCTTCGACCGTCCGAGCGCCCGCCGGTACGCGCCCGGCGCGACGGCGATCGGTTCGCCGCCGAGGTCCGTCGCGGGGTCGCGCAACTCGGGGTAGCGGAACGCGAGTTCGTGGCGCTCGTCGCGGTCGGGCGGCGGGGCGTCGTCTCGCCGCCGGTAGTAGAGCTTCCGGGGGCAGTACGCGGCGAGCGCGAGGTCGGTAAACGCGTGGCGGTCGGACACGGGGCGCGTGGCCGCGGCTCCGGACTTGAACCTCCGGTCGCGGAGCGGGACGTCAGAACGAGACGTCGGTCTCCATCCCGTCGGTCGCCTCGTCGAGGCCGTCGTCTTTGACGTCGCCGGTGTGTTGCTCCTGGAGGTCGGCGTCGGTCAGTAGCTCCTCGAACTCGTCGGTGAAGCGGCCGTTGACCCGCCGGATCTCGGTGCGCGTCTCGACGACCCGGCGGTACTTCCGGACCGTCGACTCGGCGACGCCCAGGCGGTCGGCCATCTCGGCGACGCTCTCCCCGCCGTCGAGCAGGTCGCGCAGTTCCGCGAGGTCGAACGGCGCGTCGGTCTCCCGGTCGCGCAGCAGGTGGAGGTCGTGGCGGGCGCGCACGACCGCGTCGGCGTCGGCGCCCAGTCGGTCGGCGGTCTCGGCGTCGCTCGCGCCGTCGTAATAGGCCTCCGCGACCGTCGCGAGGCGGTCGTCGCCGAACTCCGAGTCGAACGCGAACTCGTCTCGCATCCGCCCGATGACCTCCCGGACGCGCTCGTCGATCTCCTCGTCGCTCTCGGTGAGTGAGCCCCGCGGCACCTCCTGTTTCTCGGTGACCGTCTCGTCGTCGGTCACGTCCATGAAGATGTCCCGGAGTTCCGCGGTCTTGTCGTCCATCAGTGACTCCTAGGACAGGCGACACGAGTATTTGAATCTACTGCAGGGAGGCACAGGCGTCCGGGCGTCGCCACCGGCCGTTCGTGACCCGTCTACCGAAGCCTACTACTGCGTTGACGACGAGGCCGGGAGCATGTCCACCGAGAACCAGGACGTCGACCTCGTCGGCGACCGGACCGTCGAGAACGTCGTCCGGGCGTCGCTGCTCGCGGCGCTGACCGGCGCGTTCGCGTACGTCGTCTTCCCTCACCCCCTCTCCCCGACCGAGGTGACACTGCAGGTGCTCGGAGTCTACCTCGCGGGGATCATGCTCGGACCGCTGTGGGGCGGGGTCGCGATGGTCGTCTACCTCGCGGCCGGGGCGCTCGGCGCGCCGGTCTTCCTCGGGGGGTCCTCCGGGATCGGCGCGCTCCTCGGCCCGACCGGGGGGTACCTGCTGTCGTATCCGCTCGCCGCCGCCGTCGTCGGCGCGGTCGTCCACGGGGGACCGACGCTACGGGACCCCGCCGAGGCCGGACTCGTCCGTCTGGTCGGCGGAATGGCCCTCGGCACGCTCGTCGTCTACGCGCTCGGGGCCGCCGGCCTCCTGGTCTTCGGCGGGAGCGACATCGAGACGGCGGTCGTCGGCGGCGCGCTCGTCTTCCTGCCGGCGGAGGCGCTGAAGGCGGCGGCGGCGGTCGGCATCGTCCGCAGCGACGCCATCGCGGCGCGATGATCGCGGTCCGGGACCTCGTCCACCGGTACGGCGACCGCGCCGCACTCGACGGCCTCTCGCTGACCGTCGCGGACGGCGAGTTCGTCGTTCTCGCCGGTCCGAACGGGTCGGGGAAGACAACGCTCGTCCGGCACTTCAACGGCCTGCTCGACCCCGACGAGGGGCGGGTCGAAGTCGACGGCCGGCCGGTCGACGAGCACCCGGTCGCCGCCCGTACGAGCGTCGGCATGGTGTTCCAGGACCCGCGGGACTGCTTCGTCGCGGCGACGGTCGGCGCCGACGTCGCGTTCGGTCCGGAGAACCTGGGGCTCGACCTCGCCGAGGTCGACCGCCGGGTCGGCGAGGCGCTGGCGGCGGTGAACATGGCCGGTCGCGGGGACGAGCGGATCGACGAGCTCTCGGGGGGCGAGCAGGCCCGCGTCGCCATCGCCGGGGCGCTGGCGATGGAGCCGGACCACCTCGTGCTCGACGAACCGCTCGCGGGGCTGGACTGGCCGGCCCGCCGGGCGACCCTCGACCGCCTGGCGGCGCTCCACGCCGGCGGGACGGGCACGGTCGTCGTCACCCACGACCTCCGGGACGTAATCGACCGCACCGACCGGCTCGTCGTCCTCCGCGAGGGACGGGTCGCCCTCGACGCCGCGCCGGCGGAGGTCGACGGCGACCGGCTGGCGGGGCTGGGCGTCCGACCGCCCCGGGGAACGGGGCGCGACGCGGCGTGAGGACCTACCGGCCCGGCGACTCTCTCGCCCACCGGATGGACCCGCGGAGCAAGCTCGCCGCGCAGGCGGCGTTCGCGCTGGCGGCGTTCGTCCACACGACTCCCCGCGGGCTGCTCGCGCTGACGGGGGTGGCGGCGCTGGCGCTCGCGGCCGCCCGCCTGTCGCCGCTGGCGTCGCTCGCCGACCTGCGGGTGCTCGCGCCGTTTCTCGTGGCGCTCCCGCTCCTCGAGGGGCTGACCCTCGGACCGCCGTGGTTCTCGCTCGCGGCGGCCCGCGGGCCGGCGCTGGCGAGCTACCGGACGCTGCTGGTCGTGCTCGTCAGCGTCGCTTACGTCCGGTCGACGCCCGTCCGCGAGTCCCGGGCGGCGGTCCAGTGGCTCGTCCCCGGGCGACCGGGTCGCGTGCTCGGGGTCGGGGTCGCGCTGGCCTTCCGGAACCTGGCGGTGCTACGGGCGGACCTGACCCGCTCCCGGCGGGCGCTGCGGGCGCGGTTGGGCGACCGCCCGGTGTTTCGCCTGGAACCCCACGCTCCCGGCGCTCGCGGCGACGCGGGCCGACCTCCCGGCGCTCGCGGCGGCCGCCGGCCTGCTCGCGTGGACCGCCCTGTAAGCCGACGACCGGAAAACGCCTAACGACGGAAGCCCCGTTGGCAAGATTTAACCGACCCGCTCCCGGCTGATAGGGCATGCCGAACCCGCTGCAGGCGGCCGAACCGACCCGGGAGACGTTCTGGCTCGTCGGCCCGGTCGGCGAGGCGCTCTTCTACTGGCTCGCCGCGCTCACGGTCCTCGTGTTCGGGTACGGGGTCTACGAGCGCTTCGCGCGGTACACCCGCGGCCGCTCGGCCCGCGACGACCGGGATCGGCTGAACGACCTGCCGGGGCGGATCGCCCGGTCGGCGAAAGTCGTCCTCTCGAACGAGAAACAGTTCGACCGCGACTTCGTCGGCGGCGTGATGCACGCGTTCATCATGTGGGGGTTCCTCACGCTGCTGATCGGGACGACGATCCTCGCCATCGACATGGACCTGTGGACGAAGGGGCTGGGGCGGGACTCGTTTTTCGTCGGGGACTTCTACCTCTCGTACTCGCTGGTGATGGACGCGATGGGCCTCTTGTTCGTCGTCGGCCTCGCCATCGCGCTCTACCGGCGCTACGTCGTCCGCAGTGACCGCCTGTGGGGCGAGCACACGAACTGGGAGGACGCCTTCCTCGTCTGGTCGCTGTTCCTGCTCGGCGTCGGCGGCTACCTCGTCGAGGCGGTCCGGATCGTCGGCGCGGAGTTCCCCGCCTTCGAGACGGTGAGCTTCGTCGGCTACTTCGTCGCGGTCGTCCTCTCGGCGGCCGGGATGGACGCCGGGCTGGCGGCGGCGACCTACCCCGCGCTGTGGTGGTCCCACGCCCTGCTGGCCTTCCTGTTCGTCGGGGCCCTGCCGTACACCAAGCCCTTCCACATGCTCTCCAGTTTCGCGAACGTCGTCACCAGCGACGACGACGCCGGTCGGCGCCTGCCGGGGACGCCGGCCGACCTCGATCACACCAACGCCGAGTCCATCGACGACTTCACCTGGAAGGAACTGCTCGACCAGGACGCCTGCACGAAGTGCGGCCGCTGCTCGTCGGTCTGCCCGGCGAAGGCCTCCGACCGGCCGCTCGACCCGCGGAACGTCATCCTCGACCTGAAGAGCTACCGGGAGGACCTCGACGCCGGCGACGCCGACCCGAGGCCGATCATCGCCGACGGCGGGAGCGTCATCGACACCGAGACGATGGAGTCGTGCATGGCCTGCATGGCCTGCATGGACGCCTGCCCGGTCGAGATCGAACACCTCAACTCCTTCACTCGACTGCAGCGCCAGATGACCGACGAGGGGGCCGTCGACTCCAACGTCCAGGACGTCTTCCAGAACGTGATGCGGAAGGGCAACACGTTCGGCAACTCCCAGCGCGACCGCGCCGACTGGGCCGACGACCTCGCGTTCGAGGTGCCCGACGCCCGCGAGCGACCCGTCGACTACCTCTGGTACGTCGGCGACTACCCCAGCTACGACGACCGGAACAAGGAGGTCGCCCGCTCGCTGGCGACGATCTTCCGGCACGCCGACGTCGATGTCGGCATCCTCTACGACGACGAGGTCTACGACGGTAACGACGTCCGCCGGATCGGCGAGGAACTGCTCTACATCCAGCAGGCCGGCACGCTCGTCGAGTCCTTCCAGGACTGCGAGTTCGACACGCTCGTCTGCACCGACCCGCACTCCTACAACACCTTCGCCAACGAGTACCCCGCGGTCGACTTCGAGGAGTACGCCGACGACCCGATGATGGAGTTCGACGTCGAGGGGGGCTGGAACGAGGACGGCGAGGTCCGGGTCGCCCACTACACGCAGGTCGTCCGGGAACTCGTCGCGGCGGGTCGGCTCCCGCTGGACGGGACGGAACTGGACTACACCGTCACCTACCACGACCCCTGTCACCTCGGGCGGTACAACGGCGAGTACGAGGCGCCCCGGGAACTGGTGCGCGCGACGGGGTGTGACCTCCACGAGATGCCGCGCAACCGCTCGGACTCCTTCTGCTGCGGCGGGGGCGGCGGCGGCCTCTGGATGGAGTTCGACGAGGACCCCAAGCCCAGCGAGGAGCGCCTCCGGGAGGCCCTGGAGGACACCGAGGCCGGGCGCGCCGTCGAGAAGTTCGTCGTCGCCTGTCCGATGTGCATGACGATGTACGAGGACGGCCGCAAGACCGGCGGCTTCGAGGACGACATCGAGGTCGTCGGCGTCTCGGAACTGCTCGGGCCTCGCCCGCCCCTGCGCCGACTGCGCCCCGTCCGCGCCACCGCTGGGACGCCGGTCGGAGCCGACAACGGCTTTGGACGGCGCCCCCGACCGGCGGACATGCACCCGACCGACCGACCCCGGCGGCTGCGGGGCGACGGGGTCCGATCGCTGGTCAGCGAGACCTCCCTCGCCGCGAGCGACCTCATCGCGCCGGTGTTCGTCGACGCGACGGCCGACGAGCGGACTCCGATCGGCTCCATGCCCGGTCACTCGCGGGTCCCCGTCGAGGAGAGCGTCGAGCGCGTCGAGGAGGTCCTCGAGACGGGCGTCGAGGCGGTCATGCTGTTCGGCGTCCCCGAGTCGAAAGACGCCCGCGGTTCGCGGGCCTGGGCCGAGGACGGCGTGATCCAGCGGGCCGCCCGCGCCGTCTCCGAGGAGACCGACGCCTACCTCATCACCGACGTCTGTCTCTGTGAGTACACCGAGCACGGCCACTGCGGGGTGCTCGAGGAGGGCGCGCGCGAGGACCCGACGCTCACCGTGCGAAACGACGAGACCCTCGAACTGCTCTCCCGGATCGCTCGCTCGCACGCCGCGGCCGGCGCGGACATGATCGCGCCCTCCAGCATGACCGACGGGATGGTGGGGGCGATCCGGTCGGGGCTGGACGAGGCCGGGTTCCCGGAAGTGCCGATCATGAGCTACGCGGTGAAATACGAGTCGGCGTTCTACGGCCCGTTCCGGGACGCCGCCGACGGCGCGCCCGCGTTCGGCGACCGGCGTCACTACCAGATGGACCCCGGCAACAGGCGGGAGGCGCTCCGGGAGCTGGACGTGGTGAGCGACGTCTGCCGGGAGTTCGACCACCCGGTCGCCGCGTACAACGTCAGCGGCGAGTACGCGATGCTCCACGCCGCCGCCGAGAAGGGGTGGCTCGACCTGGACGCCACGGCCCGGGAGTCGCTGTGCTCGATCAAGCGCGCCGGCGCCGACCTGATCCTCTCTTACTTCGCCGAGCGCCTCGCGCCGACGCTCTCCTGACCGACCGCGCGGCCCCCGACGCGGGTCGTCGCCGAGTCCCCTCCGCGGCGCCGGACGCTCCGACGCCCACCGACGCGCGCCCGCCGCGCACCCCGCTCCGACGCCCTCTGGCAATTTTTGCACTGGCCGTTCGTCAACAACTGGACCGCTTGGATGGGCCATTTCTGGACGAAATACGCCCTTATATCGGTAATATACTTAGTAATTTTGCCCGATTAAAGGAATTTGCGCGGGAAATTTTGAAAATCTGTAGCAAACTCTTATGTGGGGCAACTCCGTGAGCCATACCCGTGCCGAACATGACGAACGCAGCGGAAGATAGCGCAGACATGGACGATAGTGTGGAAAGAACGGAGGTATCGAAATGATCGGAACGCTCCAGGCGGACCCGGGAGCGATCGCGGAGGCGGTCAACTACTCCTGGATCCTGACCGTCACCTTCCTGATCTTCTTCATGCACGCCGGCTTCGCCATGCTGGAGGCCGGGCAGGTCCGGTCGAAGAACGTCGCCAACCAGCTCACCAAGAACATGCTCACGTGGTCGGTCGGGGTGAGCGTCTTCTTCTTGGTCGGCGCCGGCGTGGAGGCGCTGATCGCCGCCGCGACGGGACCGGCCGACTACGGCGCGTTCTTCGCGATCCTCAGTCCCGACGCGACCCTCGCCTGGGTCGACTGGCTGTTCGGCGCGGTGTTCGCGATGACCGCGGCGACGATCGTCTCCGGGGCGGTCGCCGGCCGGATGAAGCTCCGCGCGTACGTGACCTACACGGTGTTGCTCGCGGCGGTCATCTACCCCGTGGTGACCGGGTTCACGTGGGCCGGCGGCCTGCTGTCCGGGGACGGCCTGCTCGGGAGCGCGCTGGGGGCCGGCTTCGGCGACTTCGCCGGCGGCATGATTGTCCACGGGATGGGCGGCGTCGCCGGCCTCACGGCCGCCTACGTCGTCGGCCCGCGGATCGGCCGGTACGACGAGGACGGCTCGGTGAACGTCATCCCCGGGCACTCGATCACCTTCGCGGTGCTGGGGACGCTGATCCTCGCGTTCGGCTGGTACGGCTTCAACGTCGGCACGGCCGCGCTCCCGCTGACCGGGGACGCCTCCGGGCTGGCCGACTTCGGCTACGTGGGCCGCGTCGCGCTGACGACCACCCTCGGGATGGCCGCCGGCGCCGTCGGCGCCTCGGCGGTGTCGCTGTTCAAAACCGGCAAGGTCGACACGCTGTACGTCGCCAACGGGCTGCTGGCCGGCCTCGTCGGCATCACCTCCAACACCGACGTCATCACGTGGTGGGCCGCGCTGGTCATCGGCGGCCTCGCGGGCGCCCAGCTCCCGATCGTCTTCGAGTTCGTCGAGAAGCGCCTCGGCGTCGACGACGTCTGTGCGGTCTTCCCCGTCCACGGGAGCGCGGGGATGCTCGGCGCGGTGCTGGTCGGGGTCCCGGCGTTCACCGTCCCCGGGACGGGCTACACCCTCCTCGGACAGGTCGTCGGCGTCGCCGTCATCGCCGGCTGGACGGTGCTGGCGACGGGGCTGGTCTTCGGCGCGCTGAAGGCCGTCGGCGAGATCCGCGTCAGCCGCGAGCACGAACTCGAGGGGCTGGACATCTCCGAGCACGGCGTCGAGACCTACCCCGAGTTCGCGGGCGAGGAGGTC
>PXRR01000075.1:0-27229 GCA_003021975.1 Halobacteriales archaeon QS_5_70_17
GACACCGCTGGACGTACTCGTCAATTTCTTCCCTATCCATTAGGGAACTGTTGAACATCATGCACACATATATCATGGTGAAAAGAGGATGGTAGCGGCTAACGTTGTGACGCAGGTACTTTTATAATTCTTGCCCCCATTTTGCACTCTGTCGGGAGCAGAAACGGGCGTAGACGGCGTCTCAGCCGCTTCGTGGCGGCGCAGCGCTTAGGACGTTGTCCCATAGGGGTCCGCCGGTTCGAATCCGGTCCCACGCATCGTGGAACGCTCGGCCGTCGTGCTGTTCTCCCGCTGGCGGAGCACGCATGGAAACCCGGTATCCGAACTCGCTCGGACTGTGACGTTGTCGACCTAGACGAACTGGGCCCCGGGCAGGTGCGTCGTCCTGGTGCCGAAATCGCACCGCTACGTACTGACGGAGAAGCAGCAGGTGGGCTATCGGAACTACCCCAAAGCGTTCCTAACGCGGCCTGCGGAAAGGCGAGAACAAGAGGAGGCGATTCGCGCGTACCCGCCGTAGGCCGCGTGCGCCACCGGATGTCGGACGGCAGCGTCCGACAGTGGGTTCGGAGAGGAACGTGCTCCTCTCGGCATGGGACTCGTATCAGCGACCGGTCTAGAGTGTCTATCGACCTCTCTGTTCCGTTCAGTTATCGATCGGGGGGAGTTCGAGATCCTTGCGTGAACGTGGCCAGCAGGCTGTTCGCCCGCTCGTCGTCGATATCGTCCAGAAGACACTCCACGAACGGAGCGAGGGGCTTCGGTCGGACGCGGAGGTCGACGTGGTTGACCCGGCCGTCAACGACCACGAGACCGACGTCCCACTCCCGTTCGTCGGGGCCGGTCATTCGAACGTCGACCCGATTCTCCGTGGAATCCTCCGGGTCGGTGAACGTTTTATTATTTGTGATCATACGGGAATCGAGACGGCGACGTATGAACCTCGCCCCCTTGCGGAAATCCGAGCGCGGGATCGCTGAGCCCACCCTCCGCCTGGCTCACGGCAACTGCGGAGTCTCTCGGTAGGAACCACAGAATGCACCCGCGGCGCGACTCTCTCACAGTGCTACCGGGGAGTGGGCTGTGGAACTCGCGCGGGGAGCGCAGAACCGTCCGCCCCGGATGCAGCGAGGATTCCGGGCCACCGTCCCCCGGTCTGTCCGCCTACTACCGATCATCGCGCCGGGGCACGGCAGACAGGGAATGCGACACTTTCCGAAGAGCGCCTGACGTCTACCGGGAACAGTTCCCCCGAACCTACTGTCGGCCGTATCTCACCGGCCACCGAGAGGTCGCGTTCGCTATATACTTTCTAACTAGTCTAATTATACGATCCGAACACCTACTGTTCAGTTTCGACTGTTGCATTGTGGACCGCAGCAACTCGCGGTAACAATTGACGGTGATTATAGTGGCCGACGGTTTTCGTCTCCACCGTAGCGAGCAATGGGACGCGTTCACACCACAATCGGTCGACCGTCGCCCTCTGACCTATGACCGACAGTATCCGTTCGAACTGGATCGATGAAACATACGACCAAAAACTCGGAAATTTCGCCACTTCGCGAGGTGTCCCGAGAGGGTCCGTTGACCAGGCGTTCCGAGAACACTGTGAAACGTTCCAATCGATAGTCACCGAAGGGACTACCGTCGACATCATCCGCCAGCTCGCCTTTCGCAAGTTGGAGTGGCATCCACCGAAAGGGACTGAGCCAACTCCCGGCTGAGAGCGGTTCGGCTGGATCCGCTGACGACTGACTTTCTCCCCACCTCCTCCCAGAGAGGTCCGTCGGTTCGAATCTGGTCCCACGCATGTCTCGGCGGAGTCGAGGGGTCGCTACCGCCGTTCGATTTTCCGCCGGTGGGGCACGGCAATGCCACCGGACCTGCCAAACTCGCTCACTGACTGTGACGTCGTCGGGAGGACCGTCTCAGTCCCGGGAGGAGTATCGTCACGCAAGAACGGGGGTGATCGGACTGCTAGTTTGCCCGAACGGACCGCCGAGGCGCTGAGAGATGGCGAGAGAAGAACAATCGGGGGCTACGGCGATACAGATACCCAGTGGCTCACGTCTCACGGCAGCGCCCATGGGTCCGAGAGCCGACGGAGGTCTCTCCAGAAGCTCCGTGAGAAAATCGGAATCGAGACGGCCAATTGAAAGACGAGCCGGTATCCTCTGCGCCACGGGCCGGGGACTCATCTGACGAAAGAGCGAGACGTGGCAGCGACGAGAGCGCAACTCCTCCACGAGGTGCGTGACTGCGGTTCAGAGGCCGCCCCTCGCGACCGGGAGGCGATGGTCGCCGATGAATACCGTCAGTGAGGTACTGACTTGTGATGCGTGTATCGTTGGTGCAATCGCCACGAAGAGTCGGTCGACGGATCGACGGCCGTACGTTCGGACGGTCTTGGATAGCGCTGCTCCCAGCCAGCCGTCGAGAGTCCGACTTCGCTCTCCAGCGCGTCGAGTTTCTCGACGAGTTCTGGCTCGGGGTACTCGGGCCGCCAGCGAGCCCCGTAGCCGCAGTCCTCACACGTATAGTGGGCCATGATCTCCCCGTCGACGATCTCCTGACCACACTCGAAGCCCGGCTCCCCGCAGAACGAACACGCGCGGTCGAACAGCCCCGTCACGTCGCCACCTCGGGGGATTCACTCCGCAGGAAACCGAGGTCGGTCCGCGGATCGACCGTACCGCCGTCGACGGCGGCCCCCCCCGGGCACGCCGATCGGACGCGCGAGATAGTCGTACGAATTCACAGCCGTGAAGCAGAAAGTCCGGGATTTGTACCAACCGCCTATAGACATTGCAGGAACGGATCTCGATTCGATAGGAGCCCGGTCGTTGCGCTATCTAAAACGAGTCCGCAACATGGGGTATCCCGGATACTGTTCAATCACCGTATCCGGTCCGCCTAGTGCAGCGGCAATCGCCGGACCGGGGCCCGGTGACCTCGTTCGGCCGTCCACACGATCACTATGGTCCCGAGATATCCCCGCGGAACGTTCGACACAGAGCGTGTATCTACCGTCGTGTTTTTGACTCCAAGAGACTGAAGCGACGTCCACCCTCCGGAAGCCCGTGACTGCTCTCCCAGCCGTATTTATCCTGCAGCGTGGGGAGCTATGGCGCGGTAGAGCGGGGGAGTCTATGGTACTCGAATCAGGGGTGGATCGCTCTCACTCAGTTTCCCGACGGATCTCGGTCACTGAGTGGCGGGCGCCCTGACAATAGTGTCTGTCGAATCAACGTGTGCATACCGCGCCGGTATCGCTCCGAGATCGATTGTGCGGATCGCTCCAAGTGCTCGCCGGGATCAGTGAGCGCGGCGTCCTGTGGGATCGTCAAGTGACCCTGCTTGAAGACCGTCGGGAGGGTCTCGCACTGTGCCGGGGGCAACCCACAGCGGGTGCTCACGTCGGTGCTGGATCGCGGATCGATCGAATCGTGACTGGAGGTGGGGGGTTCGGCCCAGTATACCGCGGCCTCGCGGCGTGTCTCGTGGGCCGAGGAGAGAAGCTCCAGCGTCCACGTCGCCTCACGGAGCAGCGCATTCCGGAGAATCGCATCACTGGTCAGCAATCGGACGTGCTCGTGCACTGAATCTGCCCAATCGATACGATAGAGCCGGCTGCCTCGGTGAGAGGCGGGTGCCTCGACGGCTGTCGTCGTCGTATCGGCCTGCAGCGACGGGGCGCCGACGTGCTGGAGATCGGGGCAATTGTCCAGAGGAGGGGCAGCACGCGATCGGGAGCGGGTTCGACGATCGGGAAACACCGGCTAAGTGCTTCGGGGTGTGCTGGCCCCGCCTCGGACAGCGCACATTCCTCGCCCGGCAGGGTGACTGTGGTGAGCGTCGGCATCGATCGAATGGGCCCTCGGTCAACTGATAGCAGGCGAGAAATAGCACTCTTCGATGGATTCAGATAGGCGGCTATCGTATTCAGCTGCCCGCGTCATTCGCAACCTGAAAAACCGCCTGCCGCCCCGAGAACGCCTCCGAGCGCCCCGAACGCGACGAGAGCCCTGAGTGGTTCCACGGGGTGTGTACCCCTGACGGTAGCGCAGCCGAACTGAGAGACGGGAGGGGAGAACACTCCCGCCGCGAGGAACCCGACGGGGAGTAGGTTCCCGAGTGCGACGTCAGCGAGGAGTCCGCCGTCGAGATACGCGTGACTCGCGCTCGCAGCGGCGACAACGGCGATCGTGCACGCCGCTCCGTAGCCGCGAATCGGGAGATACGCCCACCCGACACCGAGCCGCCCGATCAATGGGAGAGCGAGGTACACCGCCGCGGCGCCGGCGACGAACCGGTCGGTGACCGAGCGCTCGCGTCCGATCACGTCGGAGACGGCGTGCGAGCGGACGTCCCGGTCCGCACGCTGTTCACTCCTGCGGGTCGGTCACTCGGATGTCGACGCCGCCGTCGCTCCAGACGGAGACCGTCGCGCTGGGGAGCCGGAACTGCACCGAGAGCTCGACGTCCGAGGACTCTCTGAACAGCGTGTCTATCGCCTCGGGATCGAGGTGGTCGTAGAGGTCGAGATCGTCCGTGACAACGGACGACTCCTCGTGGGCCCTGATGGCCTCCTGGATGGCGACACTCAGCGGGACGTTCTCCTCGTCCGGGTAGTACCGCCTCCGTTCCGAATCGTCGTCGATCATCTCCCGTCGCCAGTCCGCGGGGCGGCGCAGTAGTTTTTTACCAATCAGTTGCAAGGTCCCGAAAACGTGTCGGACCGCCTGCAGTTCCCGGTCGAACCCTCCGACGGGGGAACGACGGCGGTACCGCCGCTACCGGTCCGGAGCCCCGCTCCGGGTCTCGCAGGCGCCCCGGGGAGACAGCCGACCGCCGGGGAAACGGGGCGACGGCGTCCAGAAGACACTTACCCCCGTTCGCCCGCGGTCGCGCATGGTCCTCCGCCAGTCGATCGCCGAGCGAGCCGTCGGGTGGCTCTGGTTCGTGGCGGCGCTGCTCGTCCCCGGCGTCGTCGCCACCGCCCTCTGGTCGCCGTTCCTGCTCTCCGACCGGATCGAGTCGCTGTTCGCGACGCTTCCGCCCTTCGACGCGCCCGCGCCGTCGTACGTCCTCTTCGGGACGTGCGCGTCGCTCCCGTACGTCGTCGGCTTCCTGGCCGTGCTGGCGGCCGTGGGACCCGATGGGGTCGCGCTGAGCAACGCGCTCCTGGACGTGGGACTGACGCTGTCGGTACTGTACGTCGTGGGACTGCCCGCGCTCTGCGTCTTCGTCCTCCCGGAGGTCGGGATCGACTGGGACCGGACCGGCTACGGCTGGTCGACCTGGGCGCTGCTGATCGCCGGGAGCGCCTGGTACGCCGCGCTGTTCGCGGTCCCCATCGCGGTGGCGAGCCTCGTCTTCGCGCTCCCCGGCGGCTACTGACTGCCGCCTTCGTTGCCCGCCGCGACGCGCGTCGGCGGGCCGCTCGGGGCCGCCCGTCTCCGAGTCGGGGGCCGTCGCTCCCGGCCTCCGACGACGGCCGTCCGCTGTTCGCGTCAGTCCTCGTACAGCGAATTGAGGACGAACTCGTCGATGGCCTGCCGGGCCTCCTCGGGGGCGTCCTCGTGGCCCAGCGAGATGCGCCGGCCGCGCGCGGCGTGGTCACGTCCGTGACGAGCTGACCCATCCGTTCGGCGTTTACGTCCCGGAACTCCCCCCGATCGATTCCCTCCTCGATGACCTCGACGACGCTCCCGCGGATCCGGTCGTAGTGCTCGTTGAAGATCGCCCGGTGTTGCCCGTCGTTCCGGGCGCAGGTGTACAGTTCGTGGTAGGCAGACAGGACGTTTACCCCCCGATCGGACCTTGTGAACCCGTGCCCCACGTGACGGAGATCGTCGTGCGGGAGGTCGGTCAGCAGCGCGCCGTCGCGGGGACCGCTACGACCTGGATCACGGCGGACGGATCGACCGTCTCGCTGGCGGTCTCGCTTCTCGCGGAGAAACTCGAGATAGAGCTGTCGGACTGAGCAGCCCCCGCGCCCGGGAGCGCGAGACCCCCGGCCCCCGTGATCCGATCGCGGCCGCCCGTGCGAAAAGCGTTTGACGCGCCGAGTGTTAGGTGGTAACAATGACCAGCGAAACTGCCGAGCGAACCCGATCCCGGTGCATGCCGTGTGGCTTCGAGGCGCCGGCCGACAGCGACCGGTGGACCGTCGCCGACCACCCGTCGCTCGGGACGCTCACCGCCTGTCCCGAGTGCGGCAGCACGAACGTCGTCAGCCTCTGAGCGGGCGGCCCGCGATCCGTCCGTAGCGACGCACACGCGGTCGGGAAGCCCAGTCGGTGAGCGTTCGTCCCCGCGCTCCGTTCACAAAGTTGACATCCCGTCCATCAGTCCGACCCGAGGGCGTACGCCGTGCGCATGACGGCCGGAAAGCCTTTTCTCACCTAGGAAAGAAGTACCGCTCATGTCCGCGCTGGGGGAGATGGTCGAGGAAATCACCGACGGTGTCGACGCCGTGTTCCTGTTCTCTCCGACCGCTTCGCACTACGAGGGATTCGAGGAGGAGGACGGACCGCCGACGGTCGTCGTGGCGACGGAGAACTCCGTCGACGCCGAGCGGTTCGTCGAACTCCCCCTGGCGTTCAGGGACCTGCGCGAGCGGATCCGGTTCGGGATCGAGGGCGGGATCGACCGCGGGTTCATCGAGGAGAGCGCCACGGTCGTCTGTGCGGCGTCGCTGTTCGACGACGGCATCGACACCGTGACGCAGGTCTCCGCCGGCGAGTTCACCCGGTCGGGCGTCTACGACCTCTTCGTCGACTCGCGGGCCGACGCGGCGGTCATCCGGGACGTGCTCGACGTGACGATCGAACTCGGAAAGAAAGGCCAGAAGGGCAAGCAGGTCGGCGCGCTGTTCGTCGTCGGCGACGCCGGCAAGGTGATGAACAAGTCCCGATCGCTGTCGTACAACCCCTTCGAGAAGTCCCACGTCCACGTCGGCGACCCCATCGTGAACGTAATGCTCAAGGAGTTCTCCCGCCTCGACGGCGCTTTCGTCATCAGCGACTCCGGGAAGATCGTCTCCGCCTACCGCTACCTCGAACCGTCCGCCGAGGGGACCGACATCCCGAAGGGACTCGGGGCGCGCCACATGGCCGCGGCGGCGATCACCCGCGACACGAACGCCATCGCCATCGTGCTCTCGGAGAGCGACGGCCTCGTTCGGGCGTTCTCGGGTGGCGAGTTGATCCTCGAACTCGACCCGGAGGAGTACTGACGATGCAGGTCGGCGAGTTCTCCCGGGAGGTCCTCCAGTTCCTGGCGGAGTCGCTGGTCCCGCTCGCGGTGCTCGTGTTCGGCCTGATCGTCGGCTTCCTCGTCGGGCGGTTCGCCCGGCGGCTGATGGTCGCCATCGGCCTGCGGCGGGCCGTCGAGGGGACGACCTTCGAACGGTCGGCCCAGCGGCTCGGCACCTCGACGGTCGGGCTGATCGCGACGCTCGTCACGCTGTTCATCTACCTCGCGGCCATCGCCGGCGCGCTCGAACTCGCCGGGGTCTTCGAGACCCGGCTCTCGCTGGTCGGCTTCACCGACTTCCTCCCGCAGGTGTTCGTCGCCGTGTTCGTGGTCATCGTCGGCCTCGTCGTCGGCGACAAGGCCGAGGTGGCGACCCGGGAGCGACTGCGCAGCGTCAGACTGACCGACGTGAACCTCCTGCCGCTGCTCGTCAAGTACAGCGTCTACTACGTCGCGGCGCTGATCGCGCTGGCCGAACTCGGCCTCTCGATCGGAGCGCTGCTGGTGTTGCTCGGGGGGTACCTGTTCGCGGTCGTCGTCCTCGGCGGCCTCGCGCTCCGGGACGTCCTCGCGGCCGTCTCCGCCGGGATCTACCTGCTCCTGACCCAGCCGTACGGGATCGGCGACGAGATCGAGATCGACGGCAAGCGCGGCATCGTCCAGGAAGTCGACGTCTTCGTCACGCGCTTCGAAAGCGACGACGAGGAGTTCATCGTCCCCAACCACCTCGTCTTCCGGGGCGGCGTCGTCAGGTACCGCTGACCGGGGCCCCGCGGAACCTCGGGACCGAGCGGGCGGTCACGCCCCCGCGCCGGGGCCGCCGTCCTCCGCGTCTAGCGTCCGCGAGACCTCCCGGGCGGGCACGCCGGCGACGGTCTTGCCCGGCGGGACGTCCTCGGTCACGAGCGAGTTCGCGGCCACCCGTGCCCCCGCCCCGATCCGGACCCCCGGGAGGACGATCGTCCCGGCGCCGACCATCGCGCGCTCGCCGACGACCACCTCCCCGGTCCGGTACTCCTCCTGGAGGAACTCGTGGCAGAGCAGCGTCGCGTCGTAGCCGACGATGCAGTGGTCCTCCAGCGTGACCAGTTCGGGCCAGAAGACGTCCGGCGTCGCCTCCAGTCCCCAGGAGACCCCCTCTCCGACGGTCGCGCCGAGGCGGGCGAGCGCTCGGTTCTTGACGCGCAGCGACGGCGCCAGCCGAGCGACGACCACCAGCAGGTAGTTGTAGACGATCCGCCGAACGGACTTGGCGTCGGGCCAGTGCCACAGCGAGTTGCGCGGACCCGGGGTCGGGTGGCTCGTCGTCCGCTCGTGGCGGCCGGCGTCGGCGTCGCGTTCGCTCACGGTCGCCGTTCGACGGCGACCGGTATCAACGCGGGGGTCCCGCGTTGGCGGCGCGCTCGCTCTCCGTCGCCGCGTTACCCGCGCAGTTCCTCGACGTGATCGATCCGCCGCTGGACGAGGTCAGCGGTGCCGATGTCGTGGCGCACCCGGAGGCCGTCGCCGACGCCGGCGAGGGCGTCCTCGGCGATGCGCTCGGCGGCCGAGACGGTCCCGGCGACGCCCACGACCGCGAACGACCGGGAGGTCGTCGTGTAGACGCCGTCCTCGCGGTCGTCGACGCTGGCGTAGAACAGCAGGGCGTCGCCGTCACCCTCGGCGGCCCGGGCGGCGCTCTCCTCGTCGACCGTCACCCTGGTCCCGCCCTCGGGGTCCTCGGGGTAGCCCGCCGGGACGGCGTACTTACAGACCGTCGCGCGGGCGTCGAAGGCCAGGTCCGGCAGCGGGTCCCCCCGGCTGGCGGCGACGAGCACGTCCAGGAACGACGTCTCCAGCACGGGGAGGGTGTTCATCGCCTCGGGGTCGCCGAAGCGGGCGTTGAACTCGACGACCCTCACGCCGTCGGCTGTGAGCATGAACTGCCCGTAGAGGACGCCCTTGTAGCCGTCCAGGGCGTCGACGGTCGCCTCGAGGACGGAGACGGCCTCGCCGTAGTCCGCGTCGGTCATGAACGGCAGCGCGAAGTCGTCGTCGGAGTACGACCCCATCCCGCCGGTGTTGGGCCCCTCGTCGCCCTCGTAGGCGCGCTTGTGGTCCTGGACGGCGGGGGTCACCTTGAGGTCGCCGGCGGCGACGAACGCCTGGACGGTGAACTCCTCGCCGACCAGTCGCTCCTCGAGGACGACCCGGTCGTAGTCGGACTCGCGGAGGTACTCCTTGGCCTCCGCGGCGGTCACCTGGTCGCCGATGACGCGGACGCCCTTCCCGCCGGTGAGGCCGGCAGGCTTGACGGCGAGGTCGCCGTCGTACTCGTCGATGTACTCGCAGGCCGCCTCGACGTCGTCGAACGTCTCGAAGTCGGGACAGCCCGGGATGTCGTTGTCCCGCATGAACCGCCGCTGGAACGCCTTGTCCGTCTCGATGCGGGCCTGCTCCTCGCGGGGGCCGAACGCGTAGACCCCGGCGGCGTCGAGCGCGTCCGCGACGCCGGCCGCGAGCGGCGCCTCCGGCCCGACGACCGCGATGTCGGCGCCGACCGACTCGGCGTACGCGACGACCGACTCGGGGTCGGTCTCGTCGAGTTTCTCGAAGCCCTCCGCGAGGCGGGCGATCCCGGGGTTGCGGTTGCTCGCGCAGGCGTAGAGCGCACAGTCGTCGGCCAGCGCGCGGGCGATGGCGTGTTCGCGGCCGCCGCCGCCGACCAGGAGCACGGTCTCGGGCATGTCCGAGTGGGGTGCGCACGCTGAGGTAAACGTTGTTCTTCGAGCGCGAGAGATCTGTGCACCGACGTGCGTACTAGAGTAGGGAGACGACCTCCCGGCCGAGGCAGTCGCGGATCGCCTCGGTGCCGACCCCCGGACGGCACGGCCGGAAGGCGGAGCGGACGTCGCCGCCGAGCGCCTCTCGGAGGCGGCGGTCCGCGAGAGCGCGACCCCGGAGACGACCTCGGCCTCCTCGATTCGGGCAGCCAGCGCCGCCGGGGTCGGCGGGGTCCCCGAGAGGTACTCGCTCTCGGCGAAGCGGTGTCCGGTGGTCCGGACGCTGTCGAAACCGGCCCGGTCGGCCGCCTCCGCGGTCTCCTCCATCTCGTAGACGCCGCTGGTCGGGCGGTCGTCGTCCGACCGCCGCTGTGCGGTCAGCAGTCCGACGCCGAGATCCGCGCCCGGGAGTGGCATCCTGTGGCACGCCCGACGGCCCGTCGGTCGACGGCCGACCGCGGGCAGCGCTGGCGACGAACCGGGCCGGGCTCCCGCCACGGACACGGCTTTACGCCTCGCTCCCGGACGTAACCCCATGAGCGTCACCGACGAGAACCGGCTGGACGAGGAGGCCAGCCCCTACCTCCGCCAGCACGCCGACAACCCGGTCAACTGGCAGCCGTGGGACGACGCGGCCCTCGAGGCCGCCCGCGAGCGCGACGTCCCGGTCTTCCTGTCGATCGGCTACTCGGCGTGTCACTGGTGTCACGTCATGGAGGAGGAGAGCTTCGAGGACGAGGGCGTGGCGGACCTGCTCAACGAGGAGTTCGTCCCGATCAAGGTCGACCGCGAGGAGCGCCCGGACCTCGACTCCATCTACATCACCATCTGTCAGCAGGTCCGGGGCAACGCCGGATGGCCGCTGTCGGTGTGGCTCACCCCGGAGGGCAAGCCCTTCTACGTGGGGACGTACTTCCCGCCGGAGTCCAAGCGGGGGATGCCCGGCTTCCGGGAACTGCTCGAGCACATCGCCGACTCCTGGAACGACCCCGAGGACCGCGAGGAGATGGAGAACCGCGCCGAGCAGTGGACGCAGGCCATCGAGGGGGAACTCGAGGAGGTGCCCGAACCGGGCGAGGTCCCGGAGGCCGACCTCCTCGACCGGACGGCGCAGGCGGCCGTCCGGGGCGCCGACCGCGAGCACGGCGGCTTCGGCCGGGACCAGAAGTTCCCCCAGCCCGGTCGGCTCCACGCGCTCATGCGCGCCTACGACGCGGGCGGCCGCGATTCCTACCGGGCGGTCGCCGACGAGACGCTGACCGCGATGGCCGACGGCGGGCTGTTCGACCACGTCGGCGGCGGCTTCCACCGCTACACCACCGACCGGGAGTGGGTCGTCCCCCACTTCGAGAAGATGCTGTACGATCAGGCCGAGATCGCGCGCGCCATGCTCGAGGGCTACCGCCTGCTGGACCGGGACCGGTACGCGAGCCGGGCGCGGCGCACCCTCGAGTTCGTCGAGCGGGAACTGACCCACGACGGCGGCGGGTTCTACTCGACGCTCGACGCCCGCTCGGGGGGCGAGGAGGGGACCTACTACGTCTGGACGCCCGAGGACGTCCGCGAGGGCGTCGGCGACGACCTCGACGCCGACCTCTTCTGCGACCGCTACGGCGTCACGGAGTCGGGGAACTTCGAGGGCGGGACGACCGTGCTCACCGTCTCGGCGACCGTCGAGGAACTGGCCGGGGAGTACGACCTCGACCCCGGCGCCGTCGAGGACCGCCTCGCTACCGCCCGCGAGGCGGCCTCCGCGGCCCGCGAGGAGCGCACCCGTCCCGCTCGCGACGAGAAGGTGCTCGCGGGGTGGAACGGGCTGATGATCTCGGCGTTCGCCGAGGGCGCGCTCACCTTCGGCGGGGGGTACGCCGACGCCGCCGTCGACGCGCTGTCGTTCGTCCGCGAGCGCCTCTGGGACGGCGACGAAGGGGTGCTCGACCGGCGCTGGAAGGACGGGGAAGTGAAGGTCCGGGGGTACCTCGAGGACTACGCTTTCCTGGGCCGCGGGGCGCTGGACTGCTACGGAGCGACCGGCGATCCCCACCACCTCGGGTTCGCGCTCGAACTGGGGCAGGCCATCGAGCGGGAGTTCTGGGACGCCGACGAGCGGACGCTCTACTTCACCCCTGAGAGCGGCGAGCAACTGGTCGCGCGCCCGCAGGAACTGACCGATCAGTCGACGCCCTCCAGCGCGGGCGTCGCGGTGTCGCTGCTGCTCGCGCTCGACTCCTTCGCCGATCACGACCGCTTCGCCGACGTCGCGGAGGCCACTCTCGAGAGCCACGCCCAGCGCGTCGAGTCCAACCCGCTCCAGCACGTCGGCCTCGCGCTCGCGGCCGACGAGTACCGCTCGGGGCACGTCGAACTCACCGTCGCCGGCGAGTTCCCCGAGGCCTGGCGCGAGCGGATCGGCGGGACCTACCTCCCCCGCCGCCTGCTCGCGCGCCGCCCCGCGACCGACGAGGAACTGTCGGGGTGGCTCGACGCGCTCGGTATCGAGTCGGCGCCGCCGATCTGGGCGGGGCGAGCGGCCCGCGACGGGCCGACGGTGTACCTCTGTGAGAACTTCGCCTGTTCGCCGCCGAGAGGCGACATCGACGCGGCCCTCCGGTGGCGCGAGGACGGCTAGGCGCCCCCGGCCTCGGGGAGCCGCGGCGGCCGGCGGAACACCCCGTCGACGATCGCGACCGCGCCGACCAGCGAGGCACCCACGATCGCCCCGCGGGTCGGGACGCCCGAGAGCGCGCTGACCGTGAACGCGACGGCGAACGCCGCCGGGATGCACCCGAGCAGGAGGTCGTACCGCGAAACCGACTGAACGAACCGCCGGAGTCGACTGAGCAACGTTCGAACGCCAGTGCCGAAGCCGGTACCGTCGCTACCGATCATCGGGTTTCACCTCCTATTTGAGAACACGACATCCGGTTTTGAAAAACTTACGCCAATACGTCGAGAATATCTCGGGGTCATTCGAGAATAATTCAGAAATAATATCGGCGCTTCAGTCCGCCCGTTCGAGGTGCTTGGCGACGTACACCGCCGGCGGCACGTCGGCGCTCTCGACGTAGCGGAACAGTTCCTCCCCGTCGCGCTCGACGACCACCGTGGGGATGAACTCGATGCCGTACTCCTCGACGCCGGGGCCGACCTTCGACCCGTCGTCGCCTTTCTCGACGTGGAAGTGTCCGATCCGCTCCTCGGGGACGTCGGCCGCGTCCAGCGCCGCCGCGAAGTCCGGCAACTGGGCCCGGCAGTCCTTACACCAGTCGCCGCCCCAGACCTTGTAGCGCACCTCGTCGTGCTCCCGGAGCGTCTCGACGGTGTCCTCGTAGGCCGACGCGGTCCACACGGGGTTCGGTGACATCGTCTCCAGTGTCATACTCCCCCTTACCCGCTCGGGGGCTTAACCGCCCCGCTCCGGGGAGAGTGCGGTCGGAGTAGCGCTCTGGTACTCGGTCCGAACTGACAGTCCTTCATGACCCGTCGGCGCGTCCGTCTCGACACGTCGGGACGGGACCGGGAGATCGTCGTCTGTCGGAGCTGCGAGCGGCCCTACGTCGCGCGGATCGGCGAGGCCGGGGGGATCTATCCTGCCGGTCGGCGGGAGTTGCGCCTGCGGCGGGGAGTCGTTCGACCGGGTGGAGGGCGCCGATGTCGGGAGCGACCGCGCCGCCCGCGCGAGCGACGACTGATCGCGGTCACCCGCCGTCGAGCCCCTCGACCAGCAAGCGCCGGTGACAGCGGCTGTTCTCCCCCGGCCGCCCCACGAACACCAGGTCCCCGCCGGCCTCGAGGCGGTCCCGGAATTCGGTCAGCGCCTCGCCCGCCGCCTCCGAGGAGAGGTGCTCGCGGTACCGCTCCGCGACGTTCAGCTCCTCCCAGGCGGCGTTGTGCGCCCCCTCCTCGCACATGCCGCGGCGGCGCAGCGATGATCGGCGCCCCGCGAGGCGCTCGCGCAGGTCGGCGGGGACCGCCAGTTCGGGCCGGGCCTCGTCGACCGCTGACGCGTCTCCGGCGCCCGCGAAGACGCCGACCAGCGTCGCGTCGGGGTAGGAGACCAGCCCGTTGCGCACGGCGCCGAGGTGGGTCTCGTCGACCGCTCCGCGCCCGTCGGCCTCGGCCATGTCCGCGGGTGGTCCTCGGGCCGGTTAGCTCTGTCGCGGCTCCCCGGTGCGGGCGGCAGGTCCGCCACGTCTATACTCGCCGGCCGGAATGATCGTACATGGACGACAACGTGCTGGAGACGATCGGATCGCCGCTCGTCCGGGTCGCCTCGCCCCCGGGGGCGACCGTCGCGGCGAAACTGGAGTCGCGCAACCCCGGCGGGAGCGCGAAGGACCGCCCCGCGGTGGCGATGGTCGAGGCTGCCGAGCGCGAGGGGCTGATCGAACCGGGCGATCACATCGTCGAACCCACCAGCGGCAACACCGGCATCGGCATCGCGATGGTCGCCGCCGCGAAGGGGTACGACTGCACCATCGTGATGCCGGCCTCGAAGTCCCCGGAGCGCCAGCGGATCATGCGGGCCTACGGCGCGAACCTGGAACTCGTCGACGGGGACATCTCCGACGCGAAGGACCTCGCCGACGACCTGGAGGCCGAGGGGATGGTTCAGCTCCGGCAGTTCGAGAACGCCGCCAACCCGCAGGCCCACTACGAGACGACATCGGCCGCCGACTGCGCGAGGAGTTTCCCGAGATGGAGATCGTCGCCGTCGAGCCCTCGGACAACGCAGTCCTCTCGTCGGGCGAGGGCGGTACAGACTCCTTCCAGGGGATGGGACCGGGGTTCGTCTCCCCGAACCTCGATCTGGACGTGGTCGACTCCGTCGAGACCGTCGACCTGGAGACCGCGGAGGCGGAGTGTCGCCGCCTGGCCCGCGAGGAGGGGATCCTCGTCGGCCAATCCTCGGGCGCGTCGAACGTCGCCGCCCGCCGGGTCGCGGCCCGGCTCGCCGACCCCGAGGCCGACTGTCCCGAGACCCCCGACGCCCCCGACGTGGACCGCCCCTCCGAACAGCTCCCGCTGGCCGCGGAGTCGCCGACGGCCACCGACGGCGGCGACCGCCGCCCGTGCCCGCTCGTGCTCACCGTCTTCTGGGACAGCGGCGAGCGCTACATGTCCACCGACCTGTTCGACTGACCTCCGTAACCGGATACGGTTTCGTCTCCCTTCCGCTAGTTTCCCCCGGTCGTCCACACGCCCTCCTTCGGCTGATCTGTCGGCCGTCGAGACAGCCGCGCCGAGCGCCGCAACCCCGACCGATTGCGCGACGGAAACGCTTATGACGCCGGCGCGGAACGTTATTCCCATGTCGGTACAACGACGGCGGGTCCTCCGGGCGGCGGGCGCCGGGGCGGTCGCCGCCCTGGCGGGGTGTACCGGACTCGGAGACAGCGGCTCCGGTCAGGACAACGGGACGGACGGCAGCGGCAACCGGAGCGCCGGCGACGGAGACGCCTCCGAGCGGATCGGCGACGGCGAACTCGTCGTGGCGACGACCACCAGCACGTACGACACGGGCCTGCTCGACGCGCTGCACCCCACCTTCGAGGAGAGCTACGGGCTCACCGTGAAGACCCTCCCCAAGGGGACGGGCGCGAGCCTCCGGACGGCCCGTGACGGCGACGCCGACGCCATCCTCGTCCACGCGCGCAACGCCGAGGACCAGTTCATGCAAGACGGATTGGGCGTCAACCGCCGGGACGTCATGTTCAACGACTTCGTGATCGTCGGGCCCGAGGACGACTCCGCCGGAATCGGCGGGATGGAGAGCGCGACGAAAGCTTTCCAGACCATCGCCCGCGAGGAGGCGACGTTCGTCTCCCGGGGCGACGACTCCGGGACTAACAAGAAGGAACTCGTCGTCTGGGAGGAGGCCGGCGTCGATCCGGGCGGGCAGTGGTACCGCGAGATCGGCAAGGGGATGGGCGACACTCTCAATCAGGCCAGCCAGAGCGGCGCGTATACGCTGGCCGACCGGGGGACGTTCCTCTCGATGGAGAGCGAGATCAACCTCGTGATCCACGTTCAGGGTCCCCTCAAGGGCGGCCCGGTGCTTCTGAAAAACCCCTACGGCGTCATGGCCGTCAATCCCGCCAAGTACGACGACGTCAACTACCAGGCGGCGATGGCGTACGTCGGCTTCCTGACGAGCCCGAAGGGCCAGTCGATGATCGAGAACTACACCGCCGACGGCCAGCAGCTGTTCTTCCCCAACGCGATCACCGAGGAGCCGGACTTCGGCCAGTACGTCCCGCAGGGGTACTCGGCCGAGCAGGCCCAGTCGCTCTCCCGGCGCGACGAGGAATACCTCTACTGGGTCCAGCAGGAGGTCCCGGCGGACTACTGACACCGATGGACGCGCTCGTACAGCTCCCCGACGGCGGCTGGACGTACGTCCTCAGCGTCGTCGTCGTCTCGCTGCAGGTGAGCGTCACCGCCGTCGGACTGAGCACGCTGTTCAGCCTCCCGGTCGCGCTGCTGATCGGCTTCACCGACTTCCCGGGGAAGGGGATCGTCACGGCGATCATCAACACGGGGATGGGATTCCCGAGTGTCGTCGTGGGGCTCGTGGTGCTGATGGTCCTCTCGAACAGCGGCCCGCTGGGGGACCTGCGGCTGGCGTTCACCCCGGAGGCGATGATCGCCTCGCAGTTCGTCCTCGCGACGCCGGTGATCACGAGCATCAGCCTCTCGGCGGTCGAGGGGGTCGACCAGTCGGTCCGAGACGCCGCCTACGCGATGGGCGGGACCGGGGTCGACGTCGGCCTCGTGGTGATCAAGGAGGCGCGGTACGGGATCGTCACGGCGGTGCTGGCGGGGTTCGGGCGGGCGATCAGCGAGGTCGGATCCATTCTCATCGTCGGCGGCAACATCGTCTTCAGCGACGGGCAGTCGTACACCCGGACGCTGACGACCGCGATCACCGTCGAGGCCCGACAGGGCCGCTACGAGGTCGGTCTCGCGCTGGGCGCCGTCCTGCTCGTGCTCGTGCTGGGGGTCAACGCCCTCGGCTCGTGGATCCGACGGCGCGGCCGCGGCGCCGCGGGCGGAGCGACCGCCGGAGCCGGAGGGGTCCGGCAGTGACCCTCGTCGCCGACGCGGTGACCGTCGACTACGGCGACGAGCGAGTGCTCTCGGACGTCTCGCTGGCGGTCGAACCCGGCGAGGTGGTCACGGTCGTCGGTCCCTCCGGCGTCGGGAAGACGACGCTGCTGCGGACGCTGGCGGCGTTCAGCCCCCCCGACGACGGCACCGTCGCCTGGGACGGCGCCCACCTCTGGGCCGCCTCCGACGCCGAGCGCCTGGAGCGGCGCCGCCGGATCGCGATGGTCTTCCAGTCGGCCAGCCTGTTCAACGCGCCGGTGGCGGCGAACGTCTCCTACGGCCTCCGGGTGCGCCGGCCGTGGCAGGAGCGCCTGCGGCGCGGCCTCGAACGGCTGGTCGGTCGGTCCGACCGGCCGGAGGCCGTCGAGCGGGCCCTCGAGACCGTCGGCCTGGCCGACGCGGCCGACCGCAACGCCCTCTCGCTGTCCGGCGGCGAGGCCCAGCGGGTCGCGTTCGCCCGCGCGCTGGCGGTCGACCCCGACGTGCTCGTGCTCGACGAGCCGACATCGAACCTCGACCCCCGAAACACGGCGGTCATCGAGGAGGCGGTCGGGCGGGCCCGCGAACGGGGCGTCGGCGCCCTGCTCGCCACCCACGACATGCACCAGGCGCGGCGGCTCTCGGACCGCGTGGGCGTGTTGCTCGACGGGACGATCATCGAGTCCGGGCCGCCCGATCGCGTCTTCCAGGACCCGCGCGACCCACGGACCGAGCGGTTCGTCTCGGGGGAACTGGTCTACGGGGCGACCGGCGAGGACGCCCCGGCCGAGCGGAGCGCGCGGCCGTCCCCGCCGGTGCCCGCGGAGGACTGACCGACGGGGACCGCGCTCCGGCCACCGGTGGGGTTTTCATTGGACGGCCGGAACCCGCGTCCATGCCCGACCTCGTCGACACCTACATCGAGAACCGCTGGATCGTCCAGCCCCACCACGCCAACCCCCACGGAACCGCCCACGGTGGGAACGTGCTCAAGTGGATGGACGAGGCGGGGGCGATGGCGGCGATGCGTTTCTCCGGCGAGTCGTGCGTCACGGCTTCAGCCGCCCCATCCAGGTCGGCGACACCGCGCTGATCGAGGCGTACGTCTACCGCGCCGGCCGCACCAGCGTGAGCGTTTACCTCCAGACCTACCGCGAGAACCTCCGGACTGGCGACCGCGAACCGACCACCGAGTCGTACTTCGTCTACGTCGCCATCGACGACGAGGGGGAACCGACGGCCGTCCCCCAGTTGACGACGGTCACCGAGCGCGGCGAACGGCTCCGCGACGCGGCGCTGACCGGCGAGCGCGAGGGCGACCGGGGCTGAGCCCGAGTCCGGCCCCGGGACCGACGCGGGCGAACGGCCCGACTCGGCGGCGGTCGGGGCCGAGAGTGCGATACTGGTATCAACCCCGAGGCGATAGCGGAGGGTAATGAGCGAAGGGGCCACGGAGGCCGGGGCCGAGGCCGGAACCGGGAGCGTCCGGGTGGTCGGCACGGCCCACGTCTCCGCGGACAGCGTCGACGAGGTCGAGCGGGTCATCGCCGAGGAGCGCCCCGACGTCGTCGCGGTCGAACTCGACGAGAGCCGGTACCGCCGCATGAAAGGCGACGGGCCGGAGGACCTGGACGCGAGCGACCTCCTGCGGGGGAACACCGTCTTCCAGTTTCTCGCCTACTGGATGCTCTCGTACGTGCAGGCGCGGCTGGGCGACGAGTTCGACATCGAACCGGGGGCCGACATGCTGGCAGCCGTCGAGACCGCCGAGGCCCACGACATCGACGTCGCGCTGGTCGACCGGGACATCCAGGTGACGATCCAGCGGTTCTGGACGCGGCTCTCGACCTTCGAGAAGCTAAAGCTGTTCGGGGGGTTGGCACTGAACGTCACCGACGGGCGGACCCTGGGGGTCGTGACGGGGCTGTTCGTCGGGGCGCTGATCGCGGTCACGGCGGAGGTGCTCGCCGGCCCGCTCGTGCTCACGGTCGGCGGTCCGGGGTGGCTGATCGGCCTCGGGGACGCGTTCCTGCTCGCGCTCGCGGTCGGCGCCGTCTTGGGGCTCGCCCTGGCGCTCCTCTTCGGTGCCATCGACGAACAGCCCGAGGACATCGAGGAGTTCGACGTCGAGGACCTCACCGACACGGACGTCGTGAGCGCGATGATGGAGGAGTTCCGCCGGTTCTCGCCGGGGGGCGCCGAGGCGCTGATCGACGAGCGCGACGCCTACATCGCGCACAACCTCCTCGGCCTGCGGGAGTCCGGGCGGCGGGTCGTCGCGGTGGTCGGCGCCGGGCACCGCGAGGGCATCGAGCGATACCTCGAACGCCCCGAGACGCTCCCCCCGATGGAGGAGCTGACGGGCCGCCAGTCCGGGCGGCGGTTCTCGCTGTACAAGCTGTTCGGGTACGCGTTCACGCTCGGGTTCGCCGTCTTCTTCCTGCTGCTGGCGATGGCGGGCGCGCGCAGCCAGTTCCTGCTGGAGCTGTTCGCCGCCTGGTTTCTCGTCAACGGGATCTTCGCGTTCGCGCTGGCGAAAGCCGCCGGCGCCCACTGGACCAGCGCCGGCGTCGGCGGCGGGGTCGCCTGGCTGACGAGCGTCAATCCGCTCCTGGCGCCGGGGTGGTTCGCCGGCTACGTCGAGCTGCGGTACGTGAACGTCAACGTCGGCGACGTCGGCCGCCTCAACGAGATCCTGAAGGACGAGGAGAGCCCGATCGGCGACCTCTTCGCGCGGATGCGCGAGGTGCCGCTGTTCCGACTGATCCTCGTCGTCGCGCTGACGAACGTCGGGAGCTTCCTCGCGAGCGTCCTGTTCGTCTGGCTGGTCGTCCCCTACCTCGCGGCCGACATCGGCGGCGTCGACGCCGTCGTCGACCTGATGCTCCAGGGGGCGCGCAACAGCGCCGAACTGCTCGGAGGGGCGGTGGGACTGTGAGGGTCCGCTTCAGCAGCCGCGAACTGATCGACCTCGCGGTGGCGTGGGTCGCGCTCGGCGTCGCCTTCACCTTCTTCCTCCGGCGGGACCTCGCGTTCGGACTGCTCGACGGCTCGCTGCCGGTCGGGCGCGCCGCGGGGACGCTGGCGCTGTCGATGGCGACCGTCGGCGTCGGCTTCCTGTTGCACGAACTCGCCCACAAGGTGGTCGCCATCCGGTTCGGACAGATCGCGGAGTTCCGGGCCGATTACGGCATGCTCGCGCTCGCGGTCGGCGCCGGCCTGGCGGGCTTTCTCTTCGCCGCCCCCGGCGCCGTCTACCACGGGGGACGGAACGTCACGAGCCGCCAGAACGGCCTGATCGCACTCGCCGGTCCGGCGACCAACGTCCTGCTGACGTTCGCGTTCGTCCCGCTGATGGCGGTCGAACCGCTATCCGCGGTGGGCGCGCTCGGCGTGACGATCAACGCCCTGCTGGCGGGGTTCAACATGATCCCGTTCGGCCCGCTGGACGGCCGGAAGGTGCTCGCGTGGAGCAAGGCCGTCTTCGCGGTCTCGTTCGTCGTCTGTGCCGGGCTGGCGGTCGCCGGCCTGCTGTTCGGCGGCGGGTTCTGAGTCGGCGTCCGGAGGTCGATAGTCCGGTTCGCGGAAGACCCCGTATGGCCCCCGTCCTCCACCGCAGCGAGGCCGCGTTCGTCGCCGCGGTCGCGCTCGCCAGCGCGGTCGCCGTTGCGGCCCTCGCGCTCGGACTGCTCGGCGATCCGCCGACCGTCGCCGCCCTCGCGGCGCCGGCGGCCGCCGGCGTCGTCGCCGGCTACCTCGCCCCGCGGACGGTCTTCGAGGGACTGCTCGTCGAGGCCCGCGGCGGCGCGGAACTGGCCGCGGCGCTGGCGGTCGGCGTCGCGCTCGCGCACGTGGCCGTCTCCGCTCCGCTGGCGGGTTCGCCAGCCGGAGCCGACCGAGCGACCACTGGCTGTCGACTGCCCACTGCCCGCCGCGGGTCGCCGCCACCGCTACTGTCACTGCCACACCGGTGTGTTTTTGCCCGCGGTCCTCCCGGACTCGCCCATGAGCGAGCGCGAGAGCGAGGGGGACGAGCGCGGACCCGCCGGCGAGGAGGCGGAGGGGATGACCTACGCGGGCGCGGGCGTCGATATCGAGGACAGCGAGGCGGCGACCGCCGCCCTGCTCGGCGCGGTCGGCGAGTTCGAGGGCGACTACGCCGGTCTGCTCGACATCGGGGACCGCTACCTGGCGCTGGCGGCCGACGGCGTCGGGACGAAACTGCTCGTCGCGGAGGCCCTCGGCGACTACTCGACGATCGGGATCGACTGCGTCGCGATGAACGTCAACGACCTCGTCGCGGCCGGCGTCGAACCGGTCGCGTTCGTCGACTACCTGGCCGTCGACGTCCCCGACGACGAGAGCGCCGAGGACATCGGCGAGGGGCTCTCGGAGGGCGCCGACCGGGCCGGCGTCGCACTGCTGGGCGGGGAGACCGCCGTGATGCCCGACGTGATCACGGGGCTGGACCTCGCCGGGACCTGCGCCGGCCTCGCGCCGAAAGGCGCCGTCTTCCCCGGCGAAGCCCAGGTCGGCGACGCGCTCGTGGGCTTTCGCTCCTCGGGGATCCACTCCAACGGGCTGACGCTGGCCCGGCAGGCCGCCACCGAGCGCTACGACTTCGGCGACCCGTTCCCGCCCGACGACTCGAAGACCCTCGGCGAGGTGCTGCTGGAGCCGACCCGGATCTACGCGGACCTGCTCGGCCCGCTGCGAGACCACGGGACTCGCGGGGCCGCGCACGTCACCGGCGGCGGGTGGACGAACCTCCAGCGGCTCGGCGACCTCCGCTACGAGATCGAGGACCCGTTCGGTCCCCAGCCGATCTTCGAGTTCGTCCAGCGCGAGGGGGGCGTCGACGACGAGGAGATGTACCGGACGTTCAACATGGGGACGGGGTTCGTCGCCGCGCTCGCCCCCGACGACGTCGAGGCCCTCGCCGCCGCCACGGAGGGTCTCGTCGTCGGTCGGGTCGAGGAGGGATCGGGCGTAGCCGTCGACGGCCTGCTCCTGGAGTGACCGGCCGGTGCCCCGCGACCAGCGCCGGCGCGCGGAAACACGGTGATACCACTCGGTCGTTCAGCCGGCAAAAATTGGCAAGGCATAAGAGCGACCAATAGTTACCATCGAAACAGGATCGGCTCCGCCCTCCGGCCGGACGCCGACGGGAGGGCGGACTCCCGGCCCGCTACCGACACCATGACGGCGACAGACCCTGACGACGGCGCCCCTGCCCGGCCGAGCGGAGCGGACCCGTCGGGAGACGGCGACGTCGACATGGACGCGCTGTACGGACTGCTCGCCGACCGGCGGTGCCGAGACGTCCTCACCTACCTGCGCGAGGCCGGCGGGACGGCGACGTTCGCCGGCGCCGTCGCGCACCTCGCGGACGGCGACCGGTCGCGGGTGGCCGCGGCGCTCTGTCACGCCTGCCTCCCCCGCCTCCGGGCCGCGGGCGCCGTCGAGACCGAGGGCGGTCGGATCGAGTTGACGCCGCCGGCCGCCCTCGAGTGGCTGCTGGCCTGGAGCGGGAGCGTCCGGGACGCCCCCAGCGGGCGCTCGCTCGGCGAGTGGTTCTCGCTGCTCCGCGACGGTCGGCGGCGGCGCGTCCTCGGACTGCTCCGGGAGCACAACGTCCTCTCGCTGGGCGACGCGGCCGAGGAAATCGCAGTCGAGGAGCGCGGGGAGCCGATCACGGCTATCCCCCGTCAGGAGGTGCTCGACGTCTACTTCTCGCTGTACCACGACCACGTCCCCCGGCTGGCGGACGCGGGCGTGATCGAGTACGATCAGGAGAGCGATACGCTCGCGATCGATCGGACGTCGCTGCCCGTCTCGCTTCCCGGAGTCCCCGACGCCCGGAACTAGAGGACCTCGTCGAAGTCCTTGTGGCCGTGGATGTCGACGCCCTCCTCGGTGACCTCCGCGAGGTAGACGCCGTTGCCGGAGCCGGTGTCGCGCTCGACGGCGGCCTTGACGGCGCTGGCGGCGACGCTCTTGGCCTCCTCGTTCGAGAGGTCGTCCTCGTACTCGCGCTCGAGGGTGCCGTAGGCGACCGTCAGCCCCGACCCGGTGACGGTGTAGTCGTCGGCCATGACGCCCCCGGCGGGGTCGATGGAGTAGACGTGGTGGCCCTCGTCGTCGACGCCCCCGAGGATGGGGTTGATGGCGAAGAAGGGACCGCCACGGGCGAAGTTACCCGCGAGCGTGGCCAGCGCCTGCATGCTCATCTGCTCGCCGCGGCGGGTCTCGTAGAGGTTGACCTCGGCGCGCAGCGACCGGATGAACGACTGGGCGCCCCCCACGCTCCCGACGAGCGTGAGCGCGGCCGTCGGGTGGATCTGCTCGACCTTCTGGACGTTCTTGTTCGAGACGAACCGCCCGCCCAGGGAGGCCCGCATGTCCGTCGCGACGACGACCCCCTCGCTGGTCGTGATGCCGACGGTCGTCGTCCCGGTCTGGTTGACCTTCTCCCCGTCCTTCTCGTCGACGTCGGGCAGCGATCCGACTTCCGGCTCGTAGATCGACGGCTCGAAGTCGCGCCGGTCCTCGATCCCGGAGTGGTGGTCGTACATTACGTCCTCCTACCCGTCGTGCGCTGATAAAAGCACCCCTTCGCCACCCGATCAGGCCGCGCGCTCGTAGGCGGTTTTCAGCCGGCGGACGACCCTGTGGAAAGGGAATGGAAGCCCGGCGCGGTTCGCGACGAGTCCGACCGGCATCAGGAGGATGCCGACGAGCAGGCACAGCTGGTACAGCGCGAACAGGGTGATGGCTCGTAGCCGTTCGATCATTGCTTTCCTCACCTCACCCAGTCGAGAGGCGATATATAAGCCTTTCTCGGATTTTCGATCGGCGATCCCGACCCGTCACCCCGCAGCCGGTCGGTTTTCCGATCGCGGAGAAGCGTCACGATCCATCGTGATAGTCACAGATTCCGACCGATACGTGCGCTCCGGGAGAGCGGTAGTATCGGCATAACTTATGCGCGGAATCAGTGTGACATGCGCGACGTTCGGGCGGTCGAACCGCAAGGCCCGATAGTCTGGACCCCGGACGGCCGGTATGAGCAACTACCTCGTCGCGATGGAGGCTGCCTGGCTAGTTCGTGACGTCGAGGACGTGGACGACGCGATCGGCGTCGCGGTCAGCGAGGCCGGCAAGCGTCTCAACCAAAAGGACATGGACTACGTGGAAGTCGAGATCGGCGGGACCCCCTGTCCCGCCTGCGGGGAGACGTTCGACTCCGCGTTCATCGCGGCCGAGACCGCCCTCGTCGGCCTCCTGCTGGAGATGAAAGTGTTCAACGCCGACGGCGAGCAACACGCCCGGCGGATCGCCAAAAGCGAGGTCGGCGGTGCGCTCCGGGACGTCCCCCTGGAGGTCGTCGAGACGTTCCCCCTCGAGGAGGAGGACGAATAGGCCCCGGCGGCCCCTGACGCGACCGAAAGCTTTTGTATTACCAAAGGTTATTGCGAAGCGTATGGACCTACCGACGCCCGAGGACCTCAGGGAGCGCCGGACGGAACTGGACCTCACCCAGAGCGAACTCGCCGAGCGGGCGGAGGTCTCCCAGCCCCTGATCGCCCGGATCGAGGGCGACGACGTGGACCCGCGGCTCTCGACGCTCCGGCGGATCGTCAACGCACTGGACGAGGCCGAGGGCGGTATCCTGCGCGCCGACGGGATCATGCACAGTCCCGTGATCGCCGTCGCCCCCGACGACAGCGTCCACGAGGCCGTCGAGACGATGAGCGAGGAGGGATACTCCCAGCTCCCGGTCGTCCGGGACGGCTACCCCGTCGGCCTCATCTCGAACGGTGACGTCCGCCGGGTCGAGGAGGGCGAGGGACTGGGCGAACTGCCCGTCGCCGACGTGATGCGCGAGTCGATCACCACCGTCACCCCGGACGCCACACTCGACGAGATCGACAACCACCTCGACCACCACGACGCCGTCATCGTCATCGACGACGGCGACATGGCGGGCATCATCACCGAGGCCGACGTCGCCGTCCACCTGCAGTAGCCGCCCCGTCCACTTTAGTCGGAGCGCCCGTCACTCCGCACGTGACCTTTCGCTGCGACGGGCTGACGGTCGACTGGTTCGGCTACGCGACGGTCCGTATCGAGACCGACGGCGGGTTCGTCGCCTACCTCGACCCGGGCCGGTACGGCGTGCTGACCGGGGAGTGGACCCCCGACACTGGGGGCGTCGGTCACCCGCCGGGGCGGGACTACCGCTCCGAGGACGCCGACCTCGTCTGCGTCACCCACGATCACCACTACGACTCCGACGGGATCGAGCGGGTCGCCGCCGAGGGCGCGACGGTCGTCGCCTACGAGGCCGTCGACGCCGACCGGAGCGACCGCGACGTGGCGCCGCTGTCGGAACTCCCCTACGGGGTCGAGCGGGTCGCCTACGGCGACGAACTGTCGGTCGGGCCCGCGGAGGTGCGGGCGACGCCGGCGTACAACCGTCCCGACGGCCCGCACACACGCGGGGACGGCACCCCCTACCACCCCGAGGGGTTCGGCTGTGGCTTCCGGCTCGGATTCGACGGCGCGGACTCCGGAGCGAGCGCGTTCTGGCCCGGAGACTCGGACGTCCTCGACGCCCACCGCGAAGTCGACGCCTCGCTGTTGCTCCCTCCGATCGGCGGGTCGTTCACGATGGACCGCCGGGGAGCGGCCGACCTGGCGGTGGCCGTCGGTCCCGGACTCGTCTGTCCGATCCACTACAACACCTTCGCGGCGCTGGAGGCCGACGGCCGGGCGTTCGCAGCCGACGTCGCCGGTCGGGGCGTCCCGGTCGTCCTCGACGAGGAGTGAACACGCCTGAGAGGGCGCGACGCCGCCGGTCGCGGCGCTATCGGTACGCAGCGCGGAGGATGGAAGCGTCCGCGGCCGGGGTACGTCCGCGCCCCCAGTGCGGTTACAGGCGGCCGACGTTCTCGACGGTGACGCTCTCGACGCCATCGACGCCGGAGAACGCCTCCTCGACGGCCTCGGTCCCGCCGGCGTCATCGGGGACGATCACCGTCGGCTGGAGCGCGACCAGCCCGAACGCGACGTCGTCGCGCTCGAAGCCGTTGATCTTCGCCCCCTCGGGCAGGGAGTTCTCCAGGCGCTCCTGCAGTTCGTCCAGGTCGACCTCGGGGTCGTTGGGCATGACGGTCAGTTTGGCGGCGACCTTGCCCATCGTTACGGCCCCCTGAACCCGCAGTCCGGGCACTCGTAGAGGTTGCTCTGCTTGCGGCACTTCGAGCAGCGGTAGATCTGGTGTCCGCACTCGGGACACTTGAACGCGGCCGCCGTCGTCCCCGAGATGTTGATCCCACAGGAGACGCACTTGCGCGCCTGGCGCTGTTCCTGGCTCATACACGACGGAAGCGGTCCGGGCGGTTTAATTGTTGTTAAAAGGCCGCGCGGCGTGTCACGCGTTGGCTCGGACGACCAGCGCCGCGCCGTCGCGCTCGAAGTCGGTCCCGAACGGCGCCGACCGCTCCCGGAGGCGCTCGCGGATCCAGTCGGCGGGCGCCCCCTCGGCGCGCCGGACCGCACAGCGGTCGATCTCGACCGGTAGCGCGCGCAGTTCAGCGACGTCACCGTCGTCGACCCGCGCTTCGAAGAGCGCGCTCCGGTCGTTGCGCAGTTCCTCGTCGACGGCGTAGTCGTCGACGAAGTCCCCCGCGTCGTAGACGATCGGAGCGCCGTCGTGGACCTCGACTCCCTGGAGGACGTGCGCGCTGTGACCGTGCAACAGGTCGACGCCCCTGTCGACGAGCCGGCGGGCGAACCGGCGAAACTCCTCGGGCGGGTGCGCCTCCATGTTCGGCCCCCAGTGCAGCGACGCGATCAGCACGTCGGGGTCGCGCTCCCGGGCGGCCGCGAGAGCGTTTCCCACCCGCTCGCGGGTAGTGTCGTCGTCGACGTCGATCGGCGCGTGGGCGACCCCCGGCGAGTCCCGATCGGCCGCGTACTCCGGCGTGTTGTCGGTGAACGCCGCGACGGCGACGTCGAGGCCGCCGACGGTCACCGAGACGGGCGTCCAGGCGGCCCCCCGGTCCGGACCCGCGCCGACGGGAGCGATCCCCGCCGCCGAGAGCGCCTCG
>PXRR01000075.1:27261-27918 GCA_003021975.1 Halobacteriales archaeon QS_5_70_17
GCCGCCTCCAGCGCCGGGACCGCCCACTCCGGATCGGCCCGGAAGTGAAAGGGCGGTGTGTGCGCGTTCACTGTTCCTCGCGCGTCGAGAGCGGACACTCGAGGTTGACGAACAGGCCGTCGAGAGCGCGCAACCGCCCGAGCAGATCGCCCCACACGGAGGGCGGATCCCCGCGCCGCAGGCGCTCGACCCCCCGGCCCAGCATTACGTCGCCAGCGAATCCCAGAGTGCGGTCCCCGCCCCGGGTCATGGCTGCGCTAGCCGTCGCGCGATCAAGCCCGTGTCGGTCGGTAACACGAGGGAGTCGTCCGGAACGGGTACTCCCGTCGCCCGTCACCGTCTCCCCGTGGAGCAGTCGGCCGAACGCCCGCGCCGCCGGACCGGCGAGCGGGCCGCCCACGCTCCCGCGGATTCGCCGGAGTCGTCGCTCGTGCTCGCGGTCGAGTTCGAGCGCTCGCGGGCGGGCTTTGCCGCACTGGGCGAGCGGGGCGAGCCCGTCGGAGAGGTCGCGGCCGGTATCGCGGAGGGTCGCCACCTTCCGGGCCGGGACCGCGGCGATCGACGGCCGCCTCGCCGGTCGGCTCCTGCTAGTCTCCTCGCGCTGGCCGGCGGCCGGCTGACGGCGCCGGCGGCGACCGACCACGTCGAGGGCCAGCG
>PXRR01000076.1:0-5344 GCA_003021975.1 Halobacteriales archaeon QS_5_70_17
TTCTCGTTGTTCTACCGGCGACCGGTAGTGCAGCTATCTGAAGAGAAATGTTACTCTCAACCCCTATGAAACGTTCTGAAAGGGTCGATTTCGGCTACCGACTCTCCCGCTGCTCGACCTTGTTCAGTTCGATGAGCAGTCGGAAGACGGCTTTCACGAGGTTCGCGTCCACGTCGAACCGCTCGGCGTTCGCGCCGGCGCGAGCCATCACCTGGTCCTCCTGTTTCTCGTCGGTCGTCGGCAGGTCTCGGTCGCGTTTCACCTGCGCGATGGTGTCGGCGACGTAGGTCCGCTGGGCGATCAGTTCGACGATCTCCCTGTCGATCGTCTCGATCTCCTCCCGGAGTTCGCCGAGGCTCATCTCGTCCGCGTTCCCTCTGTCTGTGTCGTCGTTAGCCATGTGTCACCCTCGTAGTTCGTCCAGTCGGTTCGCACAGTCTCGAGCGGTTCCCTGGGGCCGACGGCGACGACGCTCGGCCCCGTCCCCGACAGCGAGACGCCGTCGACCGTCGGCATGGCCGCCACGAGCGGACCCGTCGGGAACCCGAGCGCAGCGCAGAACGCCAGCCCGTTGACCGTCATCGCGCGGCCGTAGTCGCCGTCCAGCGCCAGGTCCGCGGCGAGATCGGCCATCGGCGCCACGCGGCGGCAGCGCTCGACGTCGGCGTCGGCGCTGAACGCCTGCTCGGGGGGCGTCCACACCAGCACGTCCCAGTCGACCTCGTCGCGCGCGAGCAGTTCGTCGGCCTCGTTGTCGGTGACGGTGAGACCGCCGAGCATCGACGCGCTGGCGTCGTCGAACGCTCCGGTGACGGTGACGCCGACCTCGCGGGCCGCGCGCACGCCCAGCCGACAGGCGTCGATCCGGTCGATCGCGTCGGTCGCCCCCAGCGCTTCCAGCGTCGCCAGGACGGCCGCGTTGGCCGCGGCGCTCGGGCCCGACGGTCAGTTCGACGCAGCGCTCGATCAGGTCGGTGTCGGCGTCCGGCGCTCCCTCGACGGCCCCGGAGACGGTGCCGGTGTCGTCGAGGTCGACGGTCGCGGTGGTGTCGGCGTCGATGGCGAACGCCGATCCGACGCCCGTCGCCAGGGCGTTCAGGACGGTGCCCGCGGCGGGAGCGCTCGCTCGTCCGGTTCCGGTTCCGGTCCCGGTCACGGCTCTTCTCGTCGGTGGGGGCACTTACCGCTGCTGGTTGGGGCAGTCGTTCCGTCCGTCTGGACTCCGGGAGGCCGCGACGGCCGTCTCGTCTCGCTACCGCTCGTTTCCGCGCCGCGTCCGCTTCGCTTCCGCGCCGCTTTTGCGCCCGCGGGCGCTACGCGGCGGCATGAGCCTGCGCAGCGACGTCGCCCCCGACACCCTCTCGGTCTCGCTGGAACCCGAGGGCGTCGAGGTCGGCTACACGGACGGGCGGTCGGTGTTCTACCACGGCGTCCCCGAGCGGACGACCGGCCCGGTGACCACGCCTCCGGGGAAGGAGGTCCACGTCCTCGTCACCGACCCCACCGAGACCGAGGGGGTCCTCGTCTACGTCAACGATCGGAAGACGGCCGACGAGATCCTCGAGGACTCGGGAGTGGGCCGCGTGATGCTCGACCCCGGCGAGAAGACGACGCTGTTCCCCGGAGTGGACGCCGAGGCCGACAGCTACCGGATCACGGTCGACGCCGACCCCGCGGTGGCGGGCGGTCGGGTGTTCGTCTTCGCCGAGGACGAGACGGCCGAGCACTCCTGGGAGATCGTCGGCGAGGGCGGCGAGGCCGACGCTACCGCCGGAGCCGGCGGATCCGACGGGGACGACGGGTCGGCGTGAAGTCGCCGGGGCGGAAAGCGGGGCGCCGACGGGGACTTACTGGAGGTACGAGGGCTCCTCCGCGTCGCAGTGGTCCTCGTGTTGCTCCGCGTCGTCCGGGTCGTCGAACATGAGCCCGCAGGCTTCACAGGAGTACCACGTCATGTCGTCGCGCTCGACCTGTGTAACCATGAAAGATTCTCCGCGGTCCGGCACCAAAGGCGTTACTCCGCCGGTGGGGTAAAGTCCGCGCGGCCGGAACGGCAGGTATGACACGCGGGGTCGACCTCACCGTCCAGGGCGCCGAGAAGCGCGACGCCGGGCGCGGCATCGCCCGCCTCTCGAACGCGACCTGCCGCACGCTCGGCATCCTCAGCGGCGAGACGGTCGTCGTCGAGGGCGACCGGGAGACCGTCGCGAAGGTCTGGCCCGGCGGCGAGGACGGCGTCGTCCGGATCGACGCAGACACCAGGCGCAACGCCGGCGTGAACGTCGGCGACGCCGTCACCGTCCGCGCCGAAGACGTCGAGGACGCCGACGGCGTCACCCTCACGCTGCCCGAGACCCCGTCTCACGAGGACCTCGCGGAGTTCGTCAAGCGGGCCCTCCTCGATCGCCCGATCCGGGCCGGCGAGCGGGTCTACCTCGAGCGGATCGACGACCGCGCCGTCGTCGAGGAGACCGACCCCGACGGGACCGTCCGCGTCACCGACGGGACGCGCGTCACCGTCCGCGCCGGCGGAAGCGGGGTCGGGGGTGGGAGTGGGGACACGGCCGACCGATCGCGCTCACCGGGCGAGACCGGGACGGCGGCGTCCGGGTCCGACGCCGGGTCCGGGACGGGCGTGGACGCCGGTGGCGGCGCCGGCGCCAGCGCCGGCGGCACGGAGACGGGCGTCACCTACGAGGACATCGGCGGCCTCGACGACGAACTCGACCTGATCCGCGAGATGATCGAACTGCCGCTGTCCGAACCGGAGCTGTTCCGCCGACTCGGCGTCGACCCGCCCAAGGGCGTGCTGCTCTACGGCCCTCCGGGGACCGGGAAGACGCTCATCGCGAAGGCGGTCGCCAACGAGGTCGACGCCTACTTCACCGACATCTCGGGGCCGGAGGTCGTCTCGAAGTACAAGGGCGACACCGAGGAGCGCATCCGCGAGAAGTTCGCCGAGGCCCGCCAGAACGCTCCCGCGATCCTGTTCATCGACGAGATCGACTCCATCGCCGGCGCGCGCGACGAGGACGCGGACATGGAGAACCGCGTGGTCGCGCAGCTACTGACGGAACTCGACGGGCTGGCGGGCCGCGACGGGGTGATCGTCATCGGCGCGACCAACCGCGTGGACACGCTGGACGCGGCGCTGCGCCGGGGCGGCCGGTTCGACCGCGAGATCGAGATCGGCGTGCCCAACGAGGCCGGCCGCCGGGAGATCCTCGACGTCCACACCCGCGGGATGCCTCTGGCCGAGAACGTCGACCTCGACCGACTGGCCGAGCGCACCCACGGCTTCGTCGGCGCGGACGTGCGGACGCTGGCGACCGAGGCGGCGATGTCAGCGCTCCGGCGCTACCGCGAGGAGCGCGACGACGGGGGCGGCGAGACCGAGAGCGACGAGACCTCAGACACCGATACCGGCCCGGACCTCGTCGTCACGCGCGCCGACTTCGAGGCCGCGATGGCCGCCGTCGATCCGTCGGCGATGCGCGAGTACGTCGTCGAGACGCCGCTGACCACGTTCGCCGACGTCGGCGGTCTGGCGGAGGTCAAGGACGTCCTCCGGGAGACGGTGATGTGGCCGCTGTCGTACGAACGGCTCTTCGAGGCGACGAACACGAGTCCGCCCTCCGGGATCTTGCTGTACGGGCCGCCCGGGACGGGGAAGACGCTGCTCGCGCGGGCCATCGCCGGCGAGAGCGAGGTGAACTTCGTCCACGTCGCCGGACCCGAACTGATCGACAAGTACGTCGGGGAGAGCGAGAAGGCGATCCGGGAGGTGTTTGATCGCGCGCGCCAGACCGCCCCCACGATCGTCTTCTTCGACGAGATCGACGCGCTGGCGGGCCGGCGGGGCGGCGAGGACGACGTCACCGAGCGGGTCGTCTCGCAGTTGCTGACGGAACTCGACGGCCTCCAGGACAACCCGAACCTGATCGTCCTCGCGGCCACCAATCGCTACGAGGCGCTCGACCCCGCGCTCCTGCGGCCCGGTCGCCTCGAGACCCACGTCGAGGTGCCGCTCCCCGACCGCGAGGCCCGGCACGCGATCCTCGCTGTTCACGCCGACGGGAAGCCGCTGGACGGCGGCGTCGATCTCGACGCGCTGGCCGAGCGCACCGAGGGCCGGTCGGGGGCGGACCTGGAGGCGCTCGTGCGGCAGTCCTCGCTGCGGGCGATCCGGGAGGCGGCCGCCGAGCGCGGGCCCGCGGCCGCTAACGAGCGCGCCGAGGAGATCCGAATCTCCCGCGAGCACTTCGAGGCGGCCCTCGAGAACGACTAGCCGTCCTCAAGCGCGTGGCTCACGCCGACGACGAACAGCACGGCGAACCAGACGAACGCCGCGTACCCCGGAACCGCCGCGAGGACCGACAGGTACGCCTCGCCGAACGCCGCCAGCAGCGACGAGTGGACGACCGTCGCAGCGCTCGCCAGCGCGACGAGGCCGACGGCGCCGAGGACGAGGCCGATCCGAACGCGCTCTCGTCTCGTAATCACAAGTAAAAGAAATACACTGAATTGTAAATATCTGTCCCCCTTGGGTGTCAACCGCAATCTGGGCCGGGGATAGTAATCGAGACCGGTCGAATCGGCGGAATTTCCGCCACTAATTAATATTGGTCACCATACAATTATTTGGTGATATCTGCCGTTAACTGGCTTACCCGGGACAAATCGCGACCGTTACCGACGAACGCTATTGGTTACGACATTATTACTCGAATAGTACTCATAACGACGTAGGTTAGACGATACACCTCGGACGGACGATGTGTTGTGAATCCGATCCGACGGCGGATCCGTGCGATCGCGTCCGGCCGACCGCGGCGGAACGCGAGGAGGACGATCGATGACCGGGACGCCGAGCGACGATCCGTGGAGGGTGGTGCGCCGGCGGTTCCTGCGGCCGGTGCGGGCGCCCTCGGCGCCTGGGCGGTGCTCGGAGGCACGGCGAGCGCCCAGGCCGCGGGCACTGGCTGGACCGGGGGGACCGCCCGGGGCAACGGGGAGTTCACCTACCAGTACGACGCTCCCGCGCCGATCGACCCGAAGGGACTGCCGGAAACGGTGCAGTACCGCGCGCTCGCCGGCGGTCAGGAGGGACTGACCGCCGATCTCGGACTGGGAATCGACCCCGACGGGCGGGAGTTCGTCTTCGATCAGGAAGGCGGGTCCGCGCGCCTGCGCGGCGTCGTCGTCTTCGACGGGCGGCCCGGCATCGCCGTCCGGAGCGACCAGTTGCCCGGATCGACGTACACGTTCACGGCCGCTCCGCGCTCGGGCGGTCCAGCCGCGCTGACCCTGCGGACCGACGACCGGGGGCGCATCTCCGGAGGGT
>PXRR01000076.1:5402-19953 GCA_003021975.1 Halobacteriales archaeon QS_5_70_17
TGCCCGGATCGACGTACACGTTCACGGCCGCTCCGCGCTCGGGCGGTCCAGCCGCGCTGACCCTGCGGACCGACGACCGGGGGCGCATCTCCGGAGGGTACGGCCCGACGCCGACCGATTTCCACGACGACAAGAGTGAACTCACGCTCTCGGTCTCCGGCCAGGGGTTCGAGGAGCTCGGGCCGCCGGGACCGGAGACCGGGCCGCGACCCGAGCCGGGGACCTGGCACCCGATGCGCAACGAGGCCGACTCGAAGCTCCTCGCCTGGCAGGCGCCGCCGGTCCTCGACCCGACGAGCGCCGTTCACGGATCTGATCATCTCGAGTCAGAACGTCCCCGGCCACGCGCGCTACCAGTTCACTGTCGACGGACAGGTCACCGCGCTGCGGAAGCCTCCCGGCGACCAGGTGTCCAACGACGGGCGGACCGCCAGCGGCACGGTCTGGACGGACAGGGACGGCTACCAGTACGTCGGAACGCTGCTGAACTTCCAGTCGACGGCCCCGGTCGAGGCGTTCCTGAGTGGCGTCCAGATCGACCCGAGCGCACTGGGCGTCGGCGGAGGCAGCGGTTCGGCGCCGACGCCGTCGCCGACGGCGCCGACCTTCGAGAAGAAGATCACCATCTCCAGCCGGGAGGTCCCCGGCGACTCCGCGTACGACTTCAGCGTCGCCGGAGGGACGATCCGTCCCACGCGGACCGGGGCCCGCGACCAGGTGATCGAGGACGGCACCCTGGCCGTCGGAAAGGTCTAGACGTACCTCGACGAGTACCGCTACACGGGAGCGATCGACCGGTTCACCGCCGCGAACCCGGGCGCGATCGAGGTGTTCGTCAACGGGCGGCTCGTGCCGCGCAGCGACATCGTCGGCAAGTGAAGTGAACGCTCCCGTGAACGGCGGCCGCGGGCGGCTGACCGCCGCCGCTGGAGGACTGAGGGCCCTCGGTCCTCACGCTCACGTCCGCGCTCGCGCTCGCGCTCAGTCCCAGAACGACTTCGTCCGGGCGTACTGCTTCTCCTGGGAGATGATGTCCCGGTAGAAGTCCTCCTCGTTCTCCCGGAGCTTCGAGATGATGCGCGCGGCGTTGTGCGGGCCGACCCCGCGGGCCGCCAGCGCGACGATCGCCTGCTTCCCGTGGCTCTGGACGAGGTTCGCCGACTGGTAGGCCCGCCGGGCCTGTTTCTCGCTCTCCTCGTCGCGCTCGTCGGCCCGGACTGCCGAGACGACCTCGTCGGCCCAGGGGTTCAGCGCCGCGATCCGGGTCGATCCGCACTCCGGGCACTCCGGCTGGTTGTCGATCCGCTTGACCTGCTTCTTTCGCTCCCAGTCCCGGCAGTGCAGGCAGAACAGCAACACGCGGTCCTCGCGGATCCGCTCGCGGACGGTCTCGATGACGCTCGCGTCGGCGTTTTCGGGTGCGAGCAGTTCCCGTCCGGACGACCGGCCGCCGGTGCCGATCGCGGTCCGCTCGCCGACCACCTCGACGGCGACGTCCCCGGACTGTACCCGCCGGAGGACCGCCGCCGCCCCCGTCGCGTCGAGGTCCTCGTGGAGGATCTCGCGGACGGCCTCGTCGTAGACCGGCGTGTCCTCCAGGGCCTCCAGGAGCCGTGTGCGACCGAAGCTGTTCGCGTCACCCTTCCAGCGCTTGAGCGCGCCGAACTTCGCGGCCACCTGCGCGAGCTTGAACTTCAGCGCGTCGGCGTTCTTCAGGCTCAGTTCGATGAGCGCCTCGACGTGGTCGGGGTCCGTGGTCTCGAGCACCTCGACGACGTCCGACGCGCGGACGTTCCGCGGGACCTCCAGTTCGATCCGGTAGGGGTCGATCTCCATGCCGACCGAGGACCCGGTGCGCTGGCCCAGCAGCGAGGAGAGCACGCGCCCGAGCGTCTCGTTTACCTTGTGTCCGAAGGCGGCGTTGACGACCACATCGCGGCCCCGGAACTCCACGACGACGCGATCGGGCGCCGGCATCGCCTGGGTGTGTCGCTCGACCTGGTCGAGCGCGACGCCGGCGGTGTGGCCGTCCGTCGGGTAGCGCTCGGCGACCCAGTCGGCGACCGCCGCGCTGTCCTCGCCGCGGTCGAACCGCTCGCGGGCCCGCGCGCGCAGTTCCGCGACGTCCCGGGCGACGTCGTACGGTACCGGGATCTCCTGGCCGACCCAGGAGGGCACCTCGCCGGCCGGGTCCTCGACCGGCGAGACCTGGACCTCCTCCTCGTCCTCGTCGACCTCGGTGATGCGCCACATCTCCCCGCCCTGGATGAACACCTCGCCGGGCGCGGCGAAGTTGACCACGAACCGCTCGTCGAGGGTGCCGACCTGCCGTCCGCTAGCCATGTCCTCGACGGCGTAGGTCGACTCGTCGGGGATCATCGAGAGGTTGGCGTAGAAGTACTGCCAGGTCCCGCTGGACTTCTCGATGCGATCGGCGTCCTCCTCGAGCCAGAGCACGCGGTTCTCGGAGAGCTCCCGGATCACCGCTCGGAACTGCTCGCGGGTGACGTCCCGGAACGGGTACGCCCGCGTGACGATGTCGTAGGCCCGGGCAGCGCCGAGTTCTCCGAAGTCCATCAGCAGGCCTGCGATCTGGTTGGCCACGGTGTCGAGGCTCCCGTGGTGGATGGCCGCCGGCTCGACCGCCCCGCGGGTCGCGCGGTCCGCGATGGCCAGCGACTCGAAGACGTCGTCCGGGCGGGTTGCGACGACCGTCCCCCGCGAGACGACGTCCTGGCGGTGGCCCGCCCGGCCGACCCGCTGGAGGAGCCGCGCCACCTGCCGCGGGGACTGGTACTGCACGACGTGGTCGATCCGCCCCACGTCGATGCCCAGTTCCATCGAGGAGGTACACAGCAGGCCGTCGACCTCGCCGGCCTTGAACCGGTCCTCGACGTCGATCCGGGCCTCCTTCGAGAGCGACCCGTGGTGGACCTCGACGTTCGCGTCCAGTTCCTTGAACCGCGAGCCCAGCGCCTCCGCGGTCTGGCGCGTGTTGACGAAGATCAGCGTCGAGTCGTTCTCGGCGACGATCTCGCGGATCGCGCGGACGTGGCTGGCGATGGACTCGTCGGTCATCAGCCGGCCGGCGAGCCGCTCGTCCTCCTCGGTCACCGCCGGCGAGCGCACGCGGAGGTCGAGTTTGCTCCCGACGTCGACCTCGACGAGTTCACACCCCCGGCCGCCGGTGAGAAACTGCCCCACCTCGCCGGGGTCGCCGACGGTCGCCGAGAGGCCGATCCGCTGGAACGGCCCCGCCAGTTCCCGCAGGCGCTCGAGGCCGATAGTCAACTGCGCGCCCCGCTTCGCGGCTGCGAGTTCGTGGACCTCGTCGACGACGACGTGCTCGACGTCCGCCAGCGCCCGCCGGAGCTTCTCGCCGGTGAGCATCGCCTGCAGCGTCTCCGGGGTCGTCACGAGCACGTCCGGCGGGTCATCGGCCTGTTGGGTCCGGCGGTACTGGGTGGTGTCGCCGTGGCGCACGTCGACGTCGAGGTTCAGCTCCTCGCCCCACCACTCCAGGCGCTCGCGCATGTCGCGGTTGAGCGCCCGCAGCGGCGTGACGTACAGCGCCGAGACGCCGAACGGGACGCCCTCCCCGTCGCGCTTCCCGACGATGGCGTCGAAGACGGGCAACATCGCGGTCTCGGTCTTTCCGGTCCCCGTCGGGGCGATCACGAGCGCGTTCTCGTCCGCCGCCAGCGGCGGGACCGCCCGGCGCTGTGGCTCCGTGGGCGTCTCGAACCCCCGCGCCGAGAGCGCCGACCGGACTCGCGCCCCGAGGTGCGTGAACGCGTCCGCACTCGGCGTTGCCTCCCGCTGACTCATTACCGGAAGTAGGGTCGGGAGCCGATTAAGGCCACCGGGTGCGCTCGCAGGGCGTCTCCACCGCCGCGCGCGGCGGTCGGCGAGCGGGCGGGCTCCCCTGCCGCCGGCCCCGTCGGCCTCTCGAGCCCCCGGATCACACTCGCTCGTACGCCCCCAGCCGCGTCCCGTCGAGCAGGTACGCCTGCCCGTCGGCGAGCCCCCCGGGGAGGTACGGCGAGAGGAAGTCCTGGCCGGCGTTGATCCACGTTCCGCCCAGCAGGTCGTTGAACCCCGGGAAGACGACGAGTTCGCCGCCGACGTCGAGGCCCTCCCCGTGGTGGGCCTCGAAGGGAGCGGGCGCGAGGTCCCCCCGGAGCCACGCCCGCTCGGCGCGCGCTCCACCGACCTCGTCCTCCAGCCGAACCATCGGGTGCTCGTGGCCCATCCCGACCACGTCGGCCCCGAGCACCGACGGCGCGGGCCAGGTGTGCCCGTGGACGAACCCGACCGGTCCCATCCGGACCCCGTCGGTCGGGGTTACGTCGATCCGGTCCTCGCTGTCGGCGACGGCCTCGACGGCGCCGTCGTGGTTGCCCTTCACGACGGTGACCGGGACGCGCTCGGCGACGGCCCCGAGCAACAGTCGGAGCTCCTCTCGCTCCTCGCCGCCCGGGTCGCCGATGGCGTTCGCGAGGTCGCCGAGGAAGACGACGCGGTCGGCGCCAGTCCGATCGAGCAGCGAGAGGACCCGCTCGCGGCGCTCTCGGGCGCGGCTGCGCAGTTCCACGCCGTCGCGGCGCAGCGCCACCTCCAGGCCGGCGTGGTAGTCGGCGATCACCAGCGCCCGGTCGTCGCCGACGTCGGCGACGGCCGCCGGCTCCCCGGGGACCGGCTCCAGCATCCGATCAGATCGACTTCAGTCGGTCGTCCTCGGGCTCGTAGCACTGGCCGCTCATCAGCGCGTCCTGGATGGCGTCCTCGACGTCGTCGGCGTCCGCACCGGTCTCCGCGGCGACCCGGTCGATCAGTTCCTCGCGGGGCGCGCCGTCGCCGTCGTCGAGGTCGTCCATCGCCTCGACGAGCGCGTCCTCGAGATCGACGTCCGGATCGGTCTCGTCGTCGGTCGCCGGCTCGGAGTTCTCGTCGGCGGAGACGGGTTCGCGACTCATCCCCTCGTCGCCGTCTTTCTCCGTGCTCTCGACGTTTCTCTCGTCGAAGCCGTCGCTCTCGTCGGAGTCGTCGCCGCGCTCGGAGAGTTCCTCGTCGGCGTCCTCGCTGCCGCTGGCGACCGCGGGCTCGCGGCCGGGCCCCTCGTCGTCGTCTTTCTCCGTGCTCTCGACGTCCCCGGGCTCGACGGCGTCGAACATCGGCTTCGGACTCCGATCCCGGCTCTTGCTCCTGCTCCGGTTCCGGTTCCGGCGTCTCGATGTCGGCCTCGCCGGGGGAGGCGACCTCCGACCCCGTGGAGAACTCGGTGCCGAACTCCTCCTCGACCTCGCGCCGGGTCTCCTCGTCGAGTTCGAACTCCCCGGTCTCGGCGTCGAGGGGCTCGTCGGAGTCGTCGCCGCGCTCGGAGAGTTCCTCGTTGGCGTCCTCGCTGCCGCTGGCGACCGCGGGCTCGCGGCCGGGCCCCTCGTCGTCGTCTTTCTCCGTGCTCTCGACGTCCCCGGGCTCGACGGCGTCGAACGACGTCGGACTCGGGGGCGGACCCAGGTTCGGTCGACCCGGCTTCCGATCCCGCTTCGGCGTCGGCGGCCGGGCCGGCGGCCACCTCGGACTCCGTCTCGCGGCTCTCTGCCCCTCCGGTCATCTCCTCGGCGTCGGTGCTCGTGGCCATCGTCCCGGCGGCGCCCGGCGTGACATCGAGGGTCGCCGGCACCGCGGGATCGAACGCCGGCGGCGCCTCGCCGCCCTCGCCGGGCGCGAGGTCCAGCCCCTCGACCTCGTCGACCTCGCCGGCGACCTGCCGGGTCGCGTCCAGCGCCAGGTCCTGGAGCGCGGCGAGGTAGGCGCCGCTCGTGCGGTACTGCTCGATCGCGACGGGAACGCCGGCGGCGAGGCTCGCGTCGACGCCGGCGTCGGCGAGCGCCTCGCGGAGGGGGTCCCCCGAGAGACCGGTGTCGCGGGCGGCCGCGAAGACGCCGATGCGCTCGAGAGTGCGCTCGGCGGCCCCGACCGTCCAGCGGTCGCGGGTGTCGGCGTCGACCTCGTTGACGCTCTCCGGGCGGACGCTCGTGTAGATCACGTCCGAGTCCTCCGGCTGGAAGGTGCGGGCCTTCCCGGTGACGGCGACGAACGCCGGCGGGTCGGCGCGCTCGAGGAAGTTCACCGCCTCGGGTTGGTACTGGCCGGCGTAGACGACGAACGCGCCGGTCGGGTCGACCACCCGCGCCCGGAGGATCTCGTCGCCGGCCCGGGTCACCTCGGTCAGGACGCCGACGGCGAACAGCCGGTTGATCCGGGCGCCCGTCGGCGAGACGACGTAGTTGGGGGCGCGCTCCTCGTCGCTCTCGGAGTAGGAGTAGGTCGCGTCGTTGAACTCGGCGGCGAACAGCCGGTGGGCGACCTCCCGGTTGCCGGGCGCGCTCATCCGTCTACCTCCGCGAGCAGGGCCCGCGCACGCTCCTCGCCGGCGTCGCCGACCCGGTCGAACTCCGTCGCGTCGAGGTTCGCGCCGTAGTCGTCGACCGACAGCGACCCGCGGACGCGGTACTCGAGACCGACGACGTCCTCGGCGATGCTCTCGGCGACCACCCCCTTGTCCATCTCCTCGCGGGCGTGTTCGAGGGCGTCCTCGAGGGTGCCGCCGTAGACCTCCTCGGTCAGTTCGCGGTCGAGGACGACCGTCACCGTCCCGGTGCCGTCGTCGAGGATCGCCTTCACGCGCAGGTCGTCGACGCCGTCGACCTCGCCGTGGGAGCGACACTGACCGTTCTGGACGACGCGGTTGCACTCCGGGCACCGCTCGATCAGTCCGGACCCGTCACGCACGTCGAGCAGGTTCCCGACCAGTTCCACGTCGAAGGCGCCGCCGCCGTCGACGGCCTCGCCGACCGCCATCCGCCGGCCCGTCTCGCTGGCCTCGACCTCGCCCTCGAGGGGTTCGACGGTCGTGAAATCGGAGACGTTCACCGACGGCACGCCCCGGAACTCCCGGACGTAGACGTCCTCGAGGCGCAGCGACGCCCCCTCGCGGATCCCCGGGTGGGGGTCCCAGTCGGTGAACGGCAGGCGCGCGCTCTCGTCGGCGAGCACGCCGCTGAGGATGTCGGTCTCGCCGTCGCGGCCGTCGATGGTCCGCTCCTCGACCTCGAGGACGAGCACCTCCAGGTTCCGGCCCCGGTCGCCGGGGTCGAGGTCCGACAGGGAGCGGTCGCCGCCGACCTCGGAGGGCACCTCGACGTCCTCGGCCGGCGAGACGCTCGTGGAGTCCCCGAGGTTGAGTTCCGGCTCGCCCTCCCACTCGCGGACGCCGGCGTTGCCCGCCGTGATCGTGTCGCCGGGCTCCAGCCCGAAGTCGTTCCAGGCGGTGTAGTCGATGGCGCCGGTCCCGTCGGCGAGTTCGCCCTCGTAGATGGTGTGGTCGTCGCCCTGGTAGCGGATGGTCCGGGTCCCCGCCGTCAGGACCTTCGCCGTGACGGTGACGCTCGCGTCCTCCGTGGTGACGTCGGCGACGTCTTTCGCGCTCGGGGTCCCGCCGCCGCCGTCGCCGCCGTACTTCCGGCGGAGGCTCTGGACGGCCTCCTCGGCGGGGACGTCGTAGTCGATCAGCTTCTGCAGGTCGTCGCGGACCTCCTCTCTGTCGACGCCGAGGTCGGAGGCGAGTTCCTCGGCTCGTTCGTCGATGTTCATCGAACCGGAGTAGGGGCGTTCCACTAAAAAATGGTTCGCGCCGACGGACCGGACCGACGCCGCCGGGGGACCCGGGAGGGGAGCAGGGGAGTGGCACCGACCCCGACAGATCGGCGTGGCGGGACTCCCCGGCGCGCCGGTTCGGACCAGGGATTTTTCGCCGCCCGCGGCAACCGTCGGCCATGCACGTCCACGTGAACGCGGCGACGAGCGCCGACGGGAAGCTCTCGACGCGGCGCCGCGAGCAGGTCCACATCTCCGGCGAGGAGGACTTCGCCCGCGTGGATCGACTGCGCGCCGAACACGACGCCGTGGCCGTCGGCGTCGGGACCGTCCTCGCCGACGACCCCTCGCTGGTCCGCTTCGACAGCGAGCGCCGCGCCGCGGTCGGGAAGTCGGGCGTCCCCGCCCGCGTCGTCGCCGACTCGCGGGCCCGGACGCCGCCGGACGCGGCGATCCTCGCCGGGGGCGCGCCGACCTACGTCCTGGTAAGCGAGCGGGCCCCCCGCGAGCGCCGGGAGCGCCTCGAAGCCGCCGGGGCGGCGCTGGTCGTCGCCGGCGAGGAGCGGGTCGACCTCGACGGCGCGTTCGCGGCGCTGGCCGACGACGGCATCGCCGAGGTCATGGTCGAGGGCGGAGGGGAACTCATCTACTCGCTGTTCGCGGCCGGCCTCGTCGACGAACTCACGGTCTTCGTCGGTCCGGTCGTCGTCGGCGGCCGCGACGCCCCCACGCTGGCCGACGGGGAGGGGTTCGTCGATCCCGCGGCGTTCCCCGCGCTCGACCTCGTCGGCGTCGAGCGCCTCGGCGAGGGCGTCGTCCTCCGCTGGCAGGCGTGAGCGCTGGGTATCGGAGGTCCGGGCGGACTTTGGCTCGACCACGCGCTGGGGACTGCGCGTTCGCCTCGCTGATCTCGCTCAGTGCTGGTGGCCGGTCGCCTCTTCGAACGTCATCCCGAAGCGCTCCTCGAAGAGGTCCATCGTCGTCGCCTCGACGGCCTCCAGGCGGTCGTCGACCTCGCCCTCCGAGTGCTGGGTCGTGGCGTGGATGCGCTGGGCGCAGGACATGAGCGCCAGGTCGCCGACGACCTCCGCGCCGGACTCGTCGCCCTCGGCGAGCATCTCCAGGAGTTCGGCCGGGAGCGTCACGTCGTCCTCGCCGTCCGGACCGTCGATGCGGATCGTGACCGTCTCGTCGCTACTCATACCACCGCTTGTCGACCCGCACCCTTACCTGTGGTGTTCCGGGCACCCCGGCGGCCGACGGACCCGTTCACGCCCCGACGGGAGGATCAGTCGTCGGTCTCGGCGGCGGCCGGTTCTTCGCTCTCCTCGCTCTCGGTGTCCGCGCCGGCGCGGCCCCGCTCCTCGAGGTAGTCGTCGGCGTCGAGCGCGGCCATGACGCCCATGCCGCCGGCGGTCGCGGCCTGCTGGTAGTGGAAGTCGACGACGTCGCCGGCGCCGAAGATCCCCGGGACGTCGGTCGCGGTCTGGCCCCCGCCGCGGCCGCCCTTCGTGAGAACGTAGCCCGCCTCGTCGAGTTCGACGTCGGTCCCCTGCAGGTAGTCGGTGTTGGGGGTGTGGCCGATCGCCAGGAAGACGGCGCCGACGTCGAACTCGAAGCGCTCGGTGTCGGAGTCCTCAAGCTTCTCGGAGGGGTAGCCCTCGGGGTTGCGCGCGAGGGTCACGTGATCGACGCTCTCGGCCTCGCTGCCGTGGATCTCCAGCAGTTCGGTGTTACGCATGATCTCGATGTCGCCCTCCTCGACGAGTTCCTCGACGCGGTCGATCCAGTAGTCCTCCGCGCGGAACTCCTCGCGGCGGTGGGCGATGTAGACGGTGTCGGCGAACTTCGTGAGGAACGACGCCTCCTCCATGGCGGCGTCGCCCCCGCCGACGACGAGCATGTCCTCGTCGCGGAAGAACGCGCCGTCGCAGGTCGCACACGTCGAGACGCCGTAGCCCATCAGTTCGTCCTCGCCGGGGACGCCCAGCGTCCGGGCGCTGGCCCCCGAGGCAGCGATGAACGCGTCGCAGGTCAACTTGTCGCCGTTACGCAACTCGACGCGGAAGCTCCCCCCGTCGGTCCGCTCGACGTCGGCGACGACGCCGTGGTCGATCTCGGCGCCGAACTGCCGGGCCTGCTCTTTCATGCTCTCGACGAGGTCCGGGCCGCTGATCCCCTCGGGGAAGCCCGGGTAGTTGGCCACGTCGGTCGTGAGCGTCAACTGTCCGCCCGGCTCGGTCCCCTCGAGGACGAGCGGTTCGTTGTTCGACCGACCGGCGTAGATCGCCGCCGACAGGCCGGCGATCCCCGACCCCGCGATGACGAGCGTCCGGTGTGGCGTCGCGTCGTCTGTCATTACCCCCGCTAGCCGGCTTCGGGGTTTGTAGCTTGCGCACGAGTGTATCCCGATCGAAAGTGCGCGGCCCTCGGATCGACCGGCCGGCCGGAGCGCGGCGCGGAATCCGGAGTCCGGTCCGGAACCCGGAACCTTCAGGGCCGCACGCGACCCACCGGCGACCGTGCTTCCCGAGACCCCCGCCGAACTCCGCGCGGCCATCCCGGCGCTGACCGAGGGCATCTACATGAACGCCGGCGCCTCCGGCCCGGCCCCCGAACCGGTGATCGAGGCGACCGAGGGATTCGTCCGCCACCACGAGGCGGCGGCGCCGATGGCCGAGGGGTGCTACCCGAGCGCCTTCGACACCTTCGAGGAGACACGCGAGGCGGTCGCCGACTTCCTCGGCGTCCGCCCCCGGGAGATCGCGCTCACCCAGAGCACCGCCGACGGGATCAGCCGCGTCGCCGCGAGCGTCGACTGGGAACCGGGCGACGTCGTCGTCCGGACCGACCTCGAACACCCCGCCGGCGTCCTCCCGTGGTGGAACCTCGAACGCGAGGGCGTCGAGGTGCGCGTCCTCGAGACGGAGGGCGGGCGGATCGACCCCGACGCCTACCGGGAGGCCGTCGCGGACGCCCGGCTGGTCTGTTTCAACTCGATCACCTGGAACTACGGCACCCGGCTGCCGGTCGCGGACCTCGTCGAGGTCGCCCACGACGCGGGCGCGCAGGTGCTCGTCGACGCGGTCCAGTCGCCCGGACAGACCGACCTCGCGCTCTCGGAGTGGAACGCCGACTTCGCCGCGCTGGCCGGCCACAAGTGGCTGCTCGGGCCGTGGGGGGCGGGCGTGCTGTACGTCCGCGAGGACGTCGCCGACGCGATGACGCCGGCGCAGGTGGGCTACCGCAGCGTCGCCGACAGCACCGCCCCGGTCCCCGAACTGGCGGCGGGCGCGCCCCGCTTCGAGGTCGGGACGACCAACCCCGCACCGTACGTCGGCCTTCAGACGGCCATCGAGGTCCTCGAGTCGGTCGGCCTCGGGACCGTCGAGGACCACATCGCCGACCTGTCGGGGTACCTCGTCGACGAACTCGGCGAGCGGGCGCTCGGCCCCGCCGACCCGGAGTCCGGCCTCGTGCCCTTCGCGGTCGGGGACGGCGAGGACGCCGACGCGGTGGTCGAGCGCCTGGCCGAGGAGGGGATCGTGATCCGGACGCTGCCCGCGCCGGAGGGCGCGGTCCGCGCGTCGGTCCACGCCTACAACACCCGCGAGGACGTCGACGCGCTGCTGTCGGCCCTCTGAGCAGCGGAACCTGCCGCCGGGAGCCCACCGACCTCGACGGTCGCCCCGCGGTCGCGCCCCCGGTGTCGTGTCGCCGCCGGTGGACTCTTGGCCGGCGCCGACCCAGCCGGAGACATGCCCGCAGACCTCGAGGAGAAGACTGATCGCTACGAGCGGTTGCTGGCCGAGGCCCTCGAGGCGGCGGCGGTCGCGCCCCCCGAGGGGACGCCGCTGGCCGCGGCCGCCGAGGAGTACCGCGAGATGGCCCGCTCGTACCTGGAGGACGGCCGCCACTTCCGGCGGGACGACGACCCGGTGAACGCGCTGGCGGCGTTCTCCTACGGCCACGCGTGGCTCGACGCCGGCGCGCGCATCGGCGTGTTCGCCGTCCCGGAGGACGGCCACCTCTTCACGGTCTAACCGGTCGTGACCCCCTCTTCCTCGTCGGTCTCGACGGGGTGGAGCGCGGCCTCGGCGAGCAGTTCGTTCGCTCGGCGGAGGCGCTCGGAGAGCGCCTGGTGAGAGATGCTGAGGTCGTCGGCGATGGAGCCGAGCGTGGCGTCCCCGGGAACCTCGAAGTAGCCGTTCTCGAGGGCGGCCTGGAGCGCCTCGCGTTGCTGTTCGGTCAGGTCGTCGTCGCCGTCCTCGGTCTGCCCGAGTTCGTAGATCCGCTCGATCCCGAGCGGGATGTCGTACTCCTCGAAGGGGCTGCCGTCGATCGACAGCGCCTTCCGCTGGGGGAAGAGGACGCGAAACGACCAAACGCCGTCCTTCCCGGAGGCACCCAGCACCGTCGCGTCCTCGAGCAACACGGCGATGGCGACGGCGACGGGGGTCTTCCACTCGACCGAGTAGAGCCACTTCCCGTCGATGTCCCCCAACTGGACGACGTCGGTGACCGTCTTGTCGTCCTCGAGGGCCGCGTCGACCCGGTCGATGTCGTCGGTCGTCACCCAGACGAGGTTCGCGAGTCCCGGCGTGCGGTGGGCTACCCCTGAACGACGTCGATCTGGAGACCCTCACTGCTCTCGAACGTCTCCTCGAGGGCGAACTCCTCGGCGGGGATGCTGAGTTCGGCGATGGTAGTCATCGTGTGCGAACAGTCCGTCGGCGGGGCCGGTCTGGCGGTCCTCCCGGTCCGGCGGTGTCGTGTCGAGTCCACTCTCCCCCGGAGCAAAAGGGTTCTCGCCGTCACCGGAACTCGGCGACGACGGCGTACACCTCGTAGGCGAACACCCCGAGAACGAGCGCGAGCGATCCCCACGCCAGCAGCGCGAAGGCGGTCGGACCGACCGCCGTCACCGGCGATCACCCCCGCCCCCGCCCCCGTCACCGACCGCGCCACGGTCGGGGCCGCCGTCGGCAGTCCGGGATACCTCCGCCCTGTCGGGGCCAGTACCCGGGGGACCTCCGTCGGCCGCGCCGTCGAGGCGACCGATCTCGCGTTCGAGGCGACCGAGGTCGTACTCGCCGGGAGCCAGCAGCACGGCCGCGAGCGTCACTCCGCCGGAGACGGCGGCTGCGCCGAAAAAGGCGTAGAGGAACGAGGCCGGGAGCGCGCCCGCGACCGTGGGGACCAGGACCGGGCGCGCGATGGGGAAGAAGGCGACGCCGGCGACCAGTCCCGCGACGCTGGCGACGAGCGCAGCCCGCCCCCGGACCCGGGGGGAGAACAGGCCCGCGAGCAGGGGGATGAAGGTCGCCGACGCGAGCAGGTCCGCGGTCAGGAAGACCGCGAGCACGCTGTACCCCTGCGCGCCGACGGCGATGGCCGCCAGCGCGACGGCGACGGTGAGCAGGCGCGCGGCGCCCGTGAGGTCGTCGGCGTCCACCAACCGCGGGAGGTCGGCGGTCACGACGCTCGCGATGGCGTTGAGCAGCGTGTCCGCGCTGGAGGTGACCAGCAGGACTGCGAGCACGGCGACCGCGAGCACGACGGCGTCGGGCATCGTCTCGGTCACGACGACGAAGAAGGCGACGCTCGCGCGCCCGCCCGAGAGGTCGAGGCCGAGACCGCGGGCGACCGGGCCGAACAGGCCAGCCAGCAACACCATGGGGACGACCGCGACCGCCGCGACGAGAAACGAGCGCCGGAGCGTCGCCTCGCTCTCGGCGGTGTAGACGCGCTGCCACCAGGCCTGGTTGAGCATCTCCGCGCCCAGGACCGCGATCACGACGTAGGCGCCGAACTCCAGGCCGCCGAGGAAGCCCGGATCGAGCAGCGAGGGGTCGGCCGCGACGATCCGGTCGTAGACGGCCCCCGTCCCGCCCAGCGAGAGCAGCGCCGCGCCGAACGCGACCGCCAGCAGCGGCAGGACGACCAGCGTCTGAACGACGTCGGTGACGATGCTCGCCCGGAGGCCGCCGTAGGCGGTGTACGCGAGCACGGCGGCGCCGACGACCGCCGCGGTCTGCCAGCGCGGGACGCCGGCGATCAGGGACAGCGCGCCCGTGATGCCGGTCATCTCGGCGGCGAGGAACGTGAACATGTAGGCGACGCTCACCGCGAGCACGTAGGCGTACATCGCGGTCCCGTACCGGGCGTAGGCGTACTCGGTCAGCGAGTGGCCCCGGGGGATGAGCCGCCGGATCCGCGGGCCGAGCCACGCGTAGGCGATCATCGGGACCGCGCTCCCGGCGGCGTAGCCCGCGACCGCCGCGAGGCCGCCGAACGCCGCGCCGGCCTCGGCCGGCGAGAAGAGGATCCAGGCGCCCATGCTCGAGGCGACGAGCGTCGCCGTCAGCGATCCCGCGCCGGTCGTGTTCCGCGCGGTGATGAAGTCCTCGACGTTCCCGACGCGACCGCGGGCAGCGAGGGCGCCGACCGCAGTCACGGCGAGGACGGTGGCGACTGTCGCCCCCAGCACGACCGTCGCGCTTACCACCTCGAACCACCACCCATATCGGATCTCATAACTCGATTATACAACTCTATGTTACTTACCGATGACGCCGCTGGGGGAGTCGAAACCATGATAAACCCCTCGTCGTCGATCCGCGGCCTCGACTGCGTGGAATTGTCGGATTCGTTCCTCTGCAGTCGTGCGGTTTTCCGCTCCCGAGATTGCGAAAGTTTTATATTCCCTGCTGACTAACTGGGAGTGAAGACGCGCCAGCGAGGAGCAGTATCTCTCGCATCCCCGCACGGCGTGCACCCGTCCCATCATGAGTGAAACCACAATCCGAACGTACGACGAAGAGATGGCCAACTCCGAGGCCGAAAGGGAGGCCGAGGAAGTAGAGGAAACGGAGTCGACCACGACCTG
>PXRR01000077.1 GCA_003021975.1 Halobacteriales archaeon QS_5_70_17
AGCCGTAAGTGTCCCGGAGGAGCCCCATCTCGTCGGAGAACGCGAGCAGCGCCTCGCGGTCACGGTCGCTGCCGCCGCGCTCGCCGGCCTCGAGCTTTGTTCGGAGCGTGTCGACGTCGCCCTGTGGATCCCGTGCCATACCCCAGGGGTTAAAGAGCACGATTGTAAACCCCTTGTTGACATCCCACCCTTGGCTTCAGTCCTCGGTTTCGGAGCCGCTGCCTCTAGTAGCGGCGAGTACAGCAATCGGGAAGAGCGAGAAGACATCGAACTACGGAGCGAAAGCTCGTTCAAACCGCAGGGCGACGAGGGCGTTAGCGGCGTGATGGACGCCGTTCCGTCCGCCCGGCAGTGCCGTGCTCCCGGCCTGTGAGGGGGGGTCGTCGACGGTCGAACCAACGATGGGCTCTGCGAACACCATCTCGGGGGCAGGGACCAACCTATTATTTCGCCGGAGGCGTCGGTCGGCGGGAGCGCGGGCAGAGCGTAGGCCGACGCCGACTTCGCGGACCGCAAGGGAGGTGTCTGGCCCGCCGAACTGCTTGAGCGCGACCAATGGATGGGCCACGTGGAAGGGACGCCCTCCGCGCCGTGGGCCGACCGCAACGCGGTGATCCCTGTCCCGGAACGATAACGACGCCGGGATCGTCGACGAGTGTGACTGTGGTGCCTGCCGGAAGGGCTAATGGATCACCCTGGCGGTGTTCCTCGAATCGACTGACGTGCTCCGCCCAGGAACGCAACAAAGAACGCCCCGGCGAAGAGGGCGTTCGATGTCCGAGGTGCGGTGGAAGGGACGGTTCCAGTCGGCCCGAGGGGCTGCCACTGCACGCCGGCACTGGCTGACCGCGATCACCAGTATCGACGCACCGGCGCGCACCCTCACTGTAGTGATGGCGTCTGACTGAACCTTCGCCCCGTATATTCAGGGAGCTCAGACGATCCCTCAGCCGATACACGTAGTGGGCGAGACCTCGACAGCTACCAGAGTCGCGATTCGTGCTTGCACATCACAAGGGGCTGGGTCAGTTGATCGCTCGGGAGAAGATCTACGCTGGCGTACTCCGAGAGCGGGAAATCCGACTACAGTACCTGACCCACCAAGTCGAGCGCGGACGCGCTCGCGACTACGCCCGACTGTCCTTTCCTCGGCCCTCGCCGCCGACCGCTCCGACTGGTCCCTTGAGGACGAAGTGGTCCCACGCGGCGGCCGCGGGGAGGTCCAGCAACTCGCCGCCGTCGTCGGTGTATCCGTAGGCCGCCTCGTCCGGGTCGAACGCCCCGAACACGCGGAGGTGCGCTTCCGCCTCGTCGTCCGGGAGGTCGTCGAACCGCACGTCTACGGCGTCGTCTTTCACGCTGACTCCGGTCGCCTCGAACGCCGTCCCGGTCCGGGTCACCGCCCGGTAGTCGACCGGGTCGGCGCTGACGGCCTCCGCTCGGTCGGGCTTCGCGACGGTGACGGTCGGTCCGTCGTCGCCGCCCCGGACGGCGGCCTGGCTCGCCCCGACCTCGCTGTCGACTCGGAGGATGCGGTTCTCGACGCGGGGCGACACCTCTTCCTTCTCGGCGAGCAGGTCGAGCGTGACGTGTCCCTGCATCCCGTCGGACTCGTGGATCACCTCGGCGTCGGAGAGTTCGTCGAACCCGGCGACGTAGCTGTTCGTCACGAACGTGTAGGTGGCGTCCGGATCGAGCGGCTCGCCGGTCGAGGGCGGCCGGCTGGGCGCCGTACGACGAGTCCGGGAGTGCACTCACCTGACTCCGGAGGAGGTCCCTCAGGGTGCTCCCGGCGACGTCCATCGCGACGATGGTGTTCGGGAACGGGAGGACGTCGAGCCACTCGAGACCGGTGATCCCGCCGGGACCGTACACCGCGTTCGATCGGATCCCACCGGCGTTCTGGAGGGCGGCGTCGACCTCATCTACCTCGGAGACGTGGCCCTCCACGTACTCCGCCATCAGGCCGCAGATGAGGTTGCCCAGCGCGCTCTCCCTGGCGTAGTTGGTCGCGAAGCGCGCGTCGAGTTCGACGTCGGTGGTGAAGTACACCTGCCCCAGTTCCTCCTCCAGTTTGTCTTGCCATTTCAAGACGATTTCGGCCATCCCCGAGTCGGGGTCGAGGGCGGCCGGATCGGGGTCGTGGCGCTGCCACTCGACGAGGTTTCCGCCGGCGTCCAGCGTGAGTTCGCCGAGGTGGGCGAACTCGTCGCCGATCTCGCTGATCACGGTGCCCGAGTGGACCTCGGGTTCCTCCGTCGTGATCCCCGAGTGCGATCCGACGATCGCGTCCAGGCCGTCGACCGCCTCCGCGATGTCGTAGTGGGTGTCGTGGTTCGTGTGCGAGGCGAGCACGACGACGTCCGCCCCGGCGTCCCTGAGGTGGGTCGTCGCCTCCCGGCTCGCCTCGACCGGGTCGAGGACCCGGTGGCGCTCCGGGTAGTCGGTGATGTCGTGGAAGCTTCCCACGCCGCTCCCGAAGACCCCGAGCGTGATCCCGCCGACGTCGCGGGTGATCCACCGCTGCGTTCCCGGGATCGGATCGTCGTCGGGAGTGAGGAGGTTCGCGACGACCCACGGGAAGTCGCTGGCTTCGAACCGCTCCGTCGCGGTGTCGATCCCGAAGTCGAACTCGTGGTTCCCGACGCCGACCGCCAGCGGGTCCAGGTAGTCGAGCGCCTCGATCACGTGCTCGCCCTCGTGGACGAGGCCCATGATCGACGGTCCGAGGTCGTCGCCGTTGCCGACGAACACCGCGTTCTCACGGGCGCTGCGCCGCTCGTCGATCAACGTCTGGTACCGGGCGATATCCATCTCGCTGCCGTCGTCCGGATCCCCGAAGCGACCGTGGAAGTGGCTGTCGTGGAGGATGGTCACCGTCTCCCCCGACTCCGCGACGACGGTTCCGACCTGTGAGATCCCCAGTCCGCCCGCGGCGAGTCCGCCGGCCGTCGCCGCCAGTACGTCCCGCCGTTTGACCCCGTCAGTTTCGTCTGTTCGGTCGGTAACATCAACCATATCCGATCGGTAACCAGCTCGGATTATTAAATCCACACGATAGCCCGGCGGGGTCCCGAAGTCTCGGCTCGTCGGATCCGGTCGGCCGGGATCCCTCGCGTCCGTATACTCCACGTAGCCGCGTTGATCCCCGGCGATCACGAGAAGTGAGAGGAACAAGGGCGCGCCGTCGGACGCGGTCGGTAGGCGGCTCAGAGCTCCGTCGTCACCTGTCGTCCGCTCACCACTTCGGGGATGACCACCTCGTCGGCGCCGGCCCGGCGGGCCAGCGACTCGTAGGTCTCGTCGCCGACCCGTACGACCAGCCGGACGCCGGGGGCGAGCTGGCTGGCCGCGATGGCGATCTGGATGTTCGCGTTCGAGTCGTCGATGGCTGCCACGACCGTGTCAGCGTCTCTCACGCCGGCGTCAGTAAGCACCTCCTCCCGGCGGGCGTCGCCGTCGACCGCGAAGCGACCGTCGTCGAGCGCTCGCTCGTACTGCGCCTCGTCGCACTCGACGACGACGGCGGAGCGATCGTCCCGCCGGGCGCTGTCCGCGATCGTGCGGCCGAACATCCCGTACCCACAGATGACGATGTGATCCTCCAGTCCGTCGATCTTCCGCTCGACGTTCATCCGTTCGATCTCCTCCCGCATCCGTCCGCCGAACGCCGCCGAGAGCAGCGTCTCGCCGATCCACAGTCCGGCGAGCACCAGCCCCGACAGCACCAGCACGGCGTAGGCTTTCACCAGTCGGGCCGGTCCCTCGTGAGTCGCGAAGTGGAGTTCGATGCTCGTCGGATCGAGCAGCCAGAACAGCGCTTCCACGACCCCGACCCCCGCGAGGGCGACGAAGCCGGCGACGCCGGCGACCACCACCGCAGAGAAGGTCGCTACCGGCACCGACGCCCGGCGCACTAGCGGCCGACGCGCCATCGTCCCGACGATCCCGTTGAGCACAATCTTAATTATAGTCCATTAGAGAATAAGCGTGGCCGCTCGGGCGAGTTCTGCCGGTCGCCCACGGAGACCACGGATCCGCCGCGGAGATCCGGGATCGATGGATCGGAAGCGCGCGGATCCGAGGTCAATCCACCGGCGGATCGACGGTCGCCGGGTGCGGCGGCGGGAGCAGGACCCCGGTGTCCGGGTCCGTCTCGCGCCACTCCCCCCACGTGGCGACCGTCGAGGGGCGAACAGAGAGTTCCTCGCCGCGCCGGTCCCCACAGATCGCACGCGCGAGGACCTAGCTCCAGTAACTCCGGGTCGCCTCGTCGTACATCAGGAGGTCGCCGTTGTGGCGGCGGTCACCCTCGCCGCCGTACCGGTCAGCGCCGAAGACCGTTCCGTCGGCCTCGCTGGCGGCGGCGTACTCGCGCGGAGGCTGCCAGAGCAGGCCGGTGACCCCGAACGCCGTCGCCCTCCCGCCGACCGTACGGTCTGCGACCGGGCCGCTTGCGCACAGCGGACAGTAGGTCACGAGCAGCGGGCCGCCGAACTCGTCGTTAACCACTTCGTGGTCGGCGAGCACCGACAGCGGGTAGGCCCGCGTGCGACCGCTCGCCTCGACGCCGACGACGGTCCGGTCGTCGGCCAGCCCCGACCGATCCCCGCGGCGGTAGGCCGAATCAATATCGCGACTCGACCAGTCGGCCGCGAACGCGGGCGCCGTGATCGCGTCGATGCCGGGATCCGGTCGGATCGATTCCCCGCAGACGTCCGACGGGACGCCCAGCGACGCCAGCGACCGCTCCGTCGTCACGGTCCGGCGGTCCGTCGCGGTCCGCTCCCGGTCGTCGCTGTCGTCCGGAGAGAGCCCGCTGGCACACCCCGACAGGAGCGCGACCCTGCCGGCGCCCATCCGGCGTACGGCGCCTCTCCGGTCCATGTCGGGGCGTCGGACTGGATCCCGTTGATTGTCCCCCGAACGCGCGGGCCGCTGGCACGACCGCGAGCGCCGGGAAGAGGGACCCGCCTCGCTCACGGCGGACGGTCGGTCACGCCACCGCCGTCACCCCGTCGAGCAGCAGTACTGCCGCGAGCGCCGTGGCGACGACGCCGGCGACCGTACGCGCGATTCCGTCGACCCGTGCGCTCCGCTCACGTGTGCGTCCGAACAGGGCGCCGGCGCCCGCTCCGAGCAGGCTCATGCTGACCGTGATCGCGTCCGCGGCTTCCGGTCCCTGGCAGGGGAAGGCGGACGCGCGGGTGGTCGTGGGACCCGTCGCCGCGACTGCGTTCGCCGGTCCGGAGGATCCGGCGGAGTCCGCCCGCGGCCATCGCCGCGCCCAGGAGTCCGAGGACGACTCCGCCGCCGACGGTCCCGAGGGCGTCGAGCGCGGCCGGGAACTCGGTCCGGCCGAGCAGCACGTACCCGACGGCCAGCCACGCCCCGACGAGCGCGACGTGGCCGACGCTGAAGCAGGCGCCGGCCAGCGCCGACAGCCGCGAATCGCCGTAGTCGCCGGTCAGCGAGGAAATGCCGGCCACGTGATCGGGTCCGACGGCGTGCGTGACGCCGAGCAGTCCCGCGGTCGCCAGCGCGCTCAGGACAGTCGCGCTCACGGGGTCGATCCCCGTAGTCTCGGACGAGTCGCTCCCCTCCGAAGGCGGACGACCGATCCGGCGCCTCCGACCGATCGCCGTCGCGTTCCGGCGGTGTGGCTCATCGATCCCCCGTAGGAGACACCCCGTCGAACCCCTCGCCGAAACGGCGCGGTGCGCGGGCCCCGGGCCGCGTGTGAGCCCGACCGTTCGGCCGCCGATCAGTCGGCCCCGTCCTTCCGGATCAGCCCCTCGATCGTCGCCTCCAGTACGAGCTCGCCGTCGGCGTTCTCGCAGACGACCTCCGCCGTGAACTCGTAGCGGTCCTCCCGCTCTACGACGCTGTCGTACGTCGACGTGCAGGTGATCGGGTCGCCGGTGTAGACCGGCCGGAGGAACTCGAACTCCATCGTGCGGGCCAGCGCCTCGGCGTCGCCGCCGAGCTTCGTCGGCATCGTCGCCGTCAGCAGTCCCTGGACCATCACCCGGCCGTCCTCGTCCGGCTCCGTGTGCCGGGGCTGCGCGTCGCCGGAGAGCTCCGCGAACCGGCGGACCTCGTCGACCGTGAACGTTCGCTCGAACGTCCGGCTCTCGCCCTCGACTGGTGGGTGCATGCGGTGTACTGGCTCGTATCGACGCTCCCGGCGCAGGTAAAACAAGGGGACGGGCGGTTCCGGCGGCTGCATGGAACCGCCGTGATCGACCGGATCGGTCGGAGGGCTAACCCGGAAGACGCTATAGCCTTCTCACCCGCGTTCGATCACTCATGACGACCCTCGTCACGGCGGCCGTGCCACGGACGGAATTCGCGCTCGCGGAGACGCTCTCCTCGGTGCCGGAGGCGACCTTTGAGGTCGAGGCGATCGTCGAGACGGGCGACGGGACCGTGATGCCGCTGGTCTGGGCGGAGGCTGCGGACGACGAGCGACTCGACGACGCCCTCCGGGCGGACCCGACGACCGAGCACGTCGAACTCCTCTCGAGTCACGGCGAGCGGTGGCTCTACCGGATGGAGTGGACCGACTACGTCTAGTTGCTCCTGGAACTCCTCCTGACGAACGAGGCCGTCATCCCGGAGGCGTCGACGAGCGGCGACCGCTGGATCCTCCGGATCATGTTCCCGACCCACGACGGCGTGGGCAACACGACGGCGTACTGCGAGGAACACAACACCCCCTAGAAATCCTCTCGACCCGGGAGATGGAGGGTGAGCCGCCGGGCCGGTACGGGCTGACCGACGAGCAGTACGAGGCGCTGACGGCAGTCTGGGAGCAGGGCTACTACACGGTCCCCCGCGAGGCCGACCTCGATGCGCTCGCCGAGGAACCGGACATCTCCCATCAGGCGCTCTCAGAGCGGCTCAGGCGGGGGATTGACGCCCCCGTTCAGGACACGCTGATCGTCGACGATCCGCCGCCCGAAGCCGACAGGCCCGAGGAGTAATGCGGGCGCGAACCGCCGGGGGCGGAGGCGAAACGAGATAGCCCACACCGATAACGGTGTGCCGGTAACCGACGACCGTGCCCGGACTCCTCGGCTCCCTCGGTCTCGTCGTCGCGGTCCTCGTCATCTGGAAGGGGAGCGAATCCTTCGAGCGGGCCGCGGAGCGTCTCAGCAAGCACTACGGCCTGCCGGTCGCCGTCCACGGCGCCATCGTCGTCGCCGTCGGGTCGAGCTTCCCCGAGATCAGCTCGGTCGTCATCAGCACGGTGGTCCACGGCGAGTTCTCCCTCGGCGTCGGGGCCATCGTCGGGAGCGCGATCCTCAACCCGCTGGTCATCCCCGCGCTGTCGGCGCTCGCGAGCGAGGAACTTGAGGCGACCCGCGATATCATCCACAGGGACGCGCAGTTCTACGTCACCAGCGTGCTCGTGCTGTTCGTCGCGTCCGCGCTCGGGGCGACCTACGTGCCCGGGGGGACCAACGAGGCCGCCCTCCTGACGCCGACGCTGGCCCCCCTCCCGCTCGCCACGTACGGGATCTACGTCTTCCTCCACCAGCAGGACGCGAGCGACCACGTCGCCGACGACGCGCTCGACGTCCGCCCGCGGCGGGAGTGAGCCCTCCTCGCGGTGGCGCTGCTCGTCACCGCAGTCGGTGTCGAGGGCACCGTCCGCGCGGCCCTCTCGCCCGGGGTCATCTTCGACACCCCGAGTTTCCTGTGGGGGGTGACGGTGATCGCCGCCGGGACGAGCCTCCCCGACGCGTTCGTCAGCGTCCAGGTGGCCCGAGACGAAGACAGCGTCACTACTTGGCGAACGTCCTCGGGAGCAACGTCTTCAACCTCCTGGTCGCGATCCCGGTCGGCGTCCTCCTGGCGGGGTCGGCGACGATCGCCTTCCTCGCCGCGATCCCGACGATGGACTTTCTCGCGTTCGCGACGCTCGTCTTCGTCGTGTTCGCCCGAACACGCACCTCGAACTCACCGACCGCGGAGCCTACGGGTTCCTGGGGCTGTACCTCCTGTTTCTCCTCTGGATGACGCTCGAATCGACCGGCGCCATCGAGACCGTCCGGGGGATCTGACCGGGACTCGGATGAGTCTCTCCCGGATCACAGAGCCAACTCGGTCAGACGGAGGCAGGCACGTCTCCCCCATTACTGCTTGATCGCGCCATTCTATGAGAGCCCGCTCGACTGGTCACTGTCGTGTTCCGCGTGAAACGGGTTCGAGGGGCGGGTGTCCGTCGGTTGAGGGTGTCGTGGAGTGGATACCTGTGCCTACCTGGACCAGTGACTCTCTGGCGCGTCCCTGCCCCTGCTCTGTCATCTGATAGATGGGGTGATTTCCAGTTCAGTCGAGAGCAGCGCCGTCGAGGTCCCTCGATTCGTTCGCGGCGAGCGGTTCTCGGGGATGGAAGCGGACTGTCCCATCGAGGGCGATCCGTGCGAGGGCGCGGCCGTCGAGACCGAGATTCAGGTCGCGGAGGACCTCAGCGCGATCGTGTTCCCCCAGCGTCACCGCCACCGCGTCGGTGAAGGGCCAGCCCCCGATCTCGGCGTCGATATCAGCGGGGGTGTACAGGAGCGCTCCGTCTCTGACGGAGTAGCTGTAGCCGTCGTCCTGCCGGTGGATCGACGGTGGTCGGTCGACCAGCATAGTGACGAACCGCTCGCCGTCGATGGAGACGGTCGTGCGCCGCTGCGATCCCTCGTCCTCGTGGGTGATGTCGGCCACCACCTTCGGGAATCCCCAGACGTCGACTCCGAGCGCTCTGGCGGGTTCGGTCGTCACCGGGAGATACCAGACGTAACCGCTCGTCGCCCGGGTCAACGGCGAGAGGTACGGAACCGTCGTCGCTCCGTGCGTCGCCGGGACGATCACCCCGAACTCGTCGTACGGGTCGATCCCGTTGACGCCGATGTCGTGATGCTCGACGCTCAGGAACGTCACTGCGTCGTCGCCCCCGGGCGTCGCCCGGATCGGCTGGACGCCACCGGGGAGAAGCGCGTCCACGGGCGCTCGCGGTGCCGAGTATACTGCCCCCAGCATCGTCGCTTCGAGGTCGACTGGGAACTCGACTGTCTGACCGGTCGAGAGCGTCATCGGATCCGGAGTCATGTACGATGAGCCTCCTCCAGATACATCACTGGTATGGTGAGTGTTAACGTTTTCCGAGGCCGGGTTCGCTCTCTCGGCGAGGAAAGAAACTACCCTGTCGAGTAAGGCGAGTCGACGGCGAACGGTTTCCTGGGCGTACCCCGCCCCCTGCGATGGGCCCTCTCCGAGGTGGAGACGTCAGCGAACCGCCCCCGTCCGGTGCTGGCGGCGGTCGACGATCTGGCGGTCGGTAGGCCGCTCGCGCGCCGCGCTGGAGGCGAGTGGGACCCCCCGAATCCATCGGAGGGGTCGGTATCAGTCGTCAACCCGGAGCGGCGAAATCGGACGGCGACGGCACGACACGGTCCTCATCGGACCAGCGATGACTCTCACCCCGACTTCGATACACTATACAGTAAGAGGAAGAGTGCCAGAGACGAAGCGACGATCCGACCGCTCTACGTCCGGAAGCTCTCGCCGCACCCGCACTCGCTGACGACGTTCGGGTTCTCGACGTGGAAGCCCGCGCCCTGCAGGCCGCGCTCGAAGTCCAGTACCGATCCCTCGATGTAGTTCATGCTCGAGGGGTCGACGAACACGCGCAGGCCGTGGTGCTCGTAGACGGTGTCGTCTTCCTCCGGGGAGTGGTCGAAGCGCATCCCGTAGGAGAGCCCCGCACAGCCCCCCTGCTGCACGAACAGTCGGAGGCCTCCCTTGCCTGCGTCCATTCCCTCGCTGTCCATCAGATCGAGGGCCTGTTCGGCGGCCGTCTCCGTGACCTCGATCTCCGGGCGTTCCGCGGGTTCCGCGGACGTGCTACTCATGCCCGCACCTATCCGGCGAGGCGTGTTAACCCTGACGCCGAGGGCGAACCGGCGCGGGGGCTCGAGAAGCGATCGGGGGTGACGGCCGACCGCGGCCCTGCGGCCCCGGGCGAATTCACGGACTGCGACTACCGCGGTTCCGCTCCGTCGTTCGGGGGGGCGTCGAAGCGGGCCTCGACGCTGGCGGCGTGGGCCTCCAGGCCCTCGGCGTCGGCGAGCGCGGTGATCGTTTCCCGGAGGTCCGCGAGGCTGTCCCGGGAGAGCCGCTGGACGGTCGTCGACCGGAGGAACGTCTCCACCGAGAGGCCGCCGGCGACCCGCGCGGCGCCGCCGGTCGGGAGGACGTGGTTGGTCCCGGAGGCGTAGTCGCCGGCCGCGACGGGCGTGTGCGGACCGAGGAAGACGCTCCCGGCGTTGGTGATCCGGTCGAGCAGCGCCTCGTCGTCCTCGGCGAGGACGACCAGGTGCTCGGCGGCGTACTCCTCGACGAACAGGACGGCCTCGGGCATCGACCGCCCGAGGAAGACGCCGCTGGCCTCGCCGGCGAGCGCCTCGCGGATCGTCTCCTCGCGCTCCCGGGCGGCGACGCCGGCCTCGACGGCCGCCGCGACCTCTCTGGCGAGGTCCGCGTCGTCGGTGACGGCGACGACGGCGGCGTTCGGATCGTGTTCGGCCTGTGCGAGCAGTTCGGCGGCGACGAGGTCGGGGTCGGCGCTCCCGTCGGCGAGGACCGCCACCTCGCTGGGGCCGGCGAGGAAGTCGATCTCGACGTCGCCCCGGACGGCCGCCTTGGCGGCGGTGACGAAGCGGTTCCCCGGCCCGACGATCTTCTGGACGGCCGTCACCGTCTCGGTGCCGTGGGCCAGCGCGGCGACGGCCTGTGCGCCCCCGACCTGGTAGACGGCGTCGGCGCCCGCCTCGTGGATCGCCGCCAGCGTCACCGGGTTCAGTTCCTCCGCCGGCGGGGTGCACACCGAGACGTGGGGGACGCCGGCCACTTTCGCCGGGACGACCGTCATCAGGGCGCTGGAGGGGTAGGCGGCGACGCCACCAGGGACGTACGCGCCGACGCGCTCGATCGGCCTGAACCGGCGGCCGAGTTCCCGCCCGTCTCCGAACTCGCGGCGCCAGTCCTCCGGGAGCTGCGCCCCGTGGAACGCCCGGACGTTGTCGGCCGCTCGGCGGACGTGCGCGAGGAGGTCGTCGTCGAGGGCGTCGGCGGCCCGCTCGGCCTCGTCGGTGACGTCGAGGTTCCCCACCTCGACGTCGTCGAACTCGTCGGCGTACTCCCGGAGGGCGACGTCCCCCTCCTCGCGGACCCGATCGACGATTCCCCCCGCGGTGTCGGCAGCGGCCTCCACGCCGGCCGAGCGCTCGAACAGCGCGCGGCGCTCGGCCGGTCCGAGGTCCCCGATGTCGTGAACGTCCATGCCGGGGGTTCGGCGGGCGACCGGAAAACGTCTCCGTACCGCGCCGGCACCTACCGCAGGCCGTACAGCACGAGCGCGCCGACCGCGAGCGCGAACACGCCTCCGAGGAAGAACGCCACCGCCGGATCGATGCTCGCGACCGCGTCGGCGCCGCCGTCGGCCGCCTCCGTCGCGGTCCGAGCGAGCGTCTCGGTGGCGGTTGGGGTCGCCTCGGCGGCAGCGTCCGCCGTCTCCGTCGGCGTGTCGGCCGACTCGACGGAGACGTCCCCCCCGTCGACCGCCTCCGTCTCGGCTTCGACCTCCCGCGCCGCGGTCTCGTCGCCCCGCCGGCGCCCGTTGCGTCGGCGTCGGCGACCGTCTCGGTCTCCCGGGCGTCCGCGCCCGCGGCGTCGTCGCCGCCGCTCCCGCCGCCGCTGTCACCGTCGGCCCCGCCGTCACCCCCTCGGGAGGCCTCGTCGGCGCCGCTGTCGCCGCCGAAGGCGGTCAGCGATCCCCGGAGGTACCGCCGGAGCGCGGCCGACGCGGCGCCCAGCGCGAGCAGGACGGCGAACAGGCCGGTCAGCAGGTCCCGGAGGCGCGAGCGGTCCTCGCGGCGCCCGGCAAACAGCACCACCGCTTCGCTCGTGGGCGCGTAGACGGTCATCTCGGTGCCCTTCTCCGAGTAGCCGACCCCGGCGGGTTCGATCAGGTCGGCGTCCTCTAGCTTGCCGAGGTGGTAGTGAACGTTCTGGAGGGACGTCCCGGTCCGGTCGCGGAGGTCGGCGGGGGCGGAGGGCTCCTCGTAGAGGGCGGCGAGCACCTCGCGGGTCGTACTCGAGGAGAGCGCCTCGAACGCCTCGTCGGCGGCCTCCCCGTCGAGTCCGACCACCCGCGGCTCGTCGGGTTCGGGTGCCGGCTCGCCGCGGAGCGGCAGCAGACTCATCGGCTCCACCTTTCGATGAGTGAGGTAAACGCTTTCCCATGCCTCAAACGGGCGTTTCACCCACTCGCCCGACGCTCTCCGGGGAGCGGTTCGGCGCCCCGCCGTCGCGTGGAATGGGGGGCTTTCGGCGGCTCACTCCAGCGGGGCGATCCCCAGCCACGCCAGCGCGCCCCGAGCGGTCAGGACGACGGCGAGCGCGGCCGCCGCGAGCGTCAGCGGCGCGGCGAGGAGGCTCGCGGTCCGGACGCCGCCGACCGCGCGGGCGAACCCGAGGACGACGAAACTCGCCAGTATCGACAGGAAGGCGAGAGCCGCGAGCCGGCCGTAGGTCCGGTGGTGCATCCGTGCCCCGACTCGGGGGGCTCGAACGTAGGAGTTCGGGTTTCCCCCGGAGAGGTCGATCCGGTCGAGCGGTCACGCCCCCGGATCGGCCTCGCGGACCGCGCCGGTCGGGCGCGTCCGCTCGCTGATCCCCCGCAGCGCGCCGACCAGCACTGCCCTCAGGAGGACGGCGCCGCCGGCGTCGACCCCGTCGCCGAGGAGGTCGCGTTCCGGCTGGACCGCCTCGAGAGCGAGGACTACAGGGCGTGGATCGCCGTCGACGGCGGGAGGACGGACGGCCCCATCGCCGCCGTCGGCGCCGACCTCGCCGGCTTCGTCACGACCGGCGTCGAGTCGTCCCCGGCCGTATTCGACACTCCGGACCGGCTGGTCGTCGGCGACCTCTACGCCCGTGAGCCCTACCGCGGGACCGGCCTCGCCGCCGACCTGCTCGACCGCGCGGCGCGGCGCGCCCGGACCGCGGGCTGTGCGGAACTCGCGCTCGACGTCGACATCGGCAACGACCGCGCGCTGGCCTTCTACGAGAAGTGCGGCTTCGAGACGGTCCGCCGGCGGATGAGCGTCCCGGTCGAGGCGCTGGAACTGTAGCCGGGTGCCGCTCGTCCGACGGACGTCGGCCCCGCGGGCGAGCCTAGAACGGGAACAGCGACTCGGCCGACGGGTCGCGCTCCAGCAGTTCGATCTCGTGGCCGTCCTGATCCCTCGTGAACGCGTACATGTCGTCGCAGCTCTCGGGGTCGCGGTAGTCATCGGCGCCCCGCTCCACGAGTCGCTCCCAGTCGTCCTGGAGGTCGTCGAGGCGGACGCAGAGGTGACCCCAGGCGTCACCCATCTCGTAGGTCCGGCCGTCGTAGTTGTAGGTGAGTTCGACGGACATCTCCTCGGGGGCCGCGCCCTCGCGTTTGACGAAGTAGTTCGCGAACGTGTCCGACTCCCAGCGGCCGGTCTCCTCGTACTCGAACTTCCGCGTCCAGAAGCCCAGCGCCTCGTCGGCGTCCTCGACGCGGATCATGGTGTGATCGAGCGACCAGCGCGCGCCGTGGTCGCGCTGGACGATCTCGACCTCGTGCCCGTCGGGGTCTTTCACGAACGCGTAGCGGCCGCCGCAGGACTCGGGATCGCGGTAGTCCTCGACGCCCTCGCCCATCAACTGCTCGTAGGCGGCCTCGAGTTCGCCCTCGGGGACGCGGACCGCGATGTGCCCCCACGCGTCGCCGAGTTCGACGTCTTCGCCCTCGTTGTGGGTGATCTCGAGCATGGCGCCGTTCTCGTGCATCTCCTCGGGCCCGAGATAGACGATCGTGAAGCCGTCGCCCTCGTGACGGTCCTTCTCCTCGTAGTCGAAGTGGTCCTGGTACCACTCCAGCGACTCCTCGAGGTCCGCGACGCGGATCATGGCGTGATCGAGGGTTCCGTCCATCGTGCCCCGTCGTTGCGCTCGCCCGGATAAAAGCGTACTGACCCCCGATCCCCGACATCGCGGGTCCGACCTCCCGCCGCCCGCGAGGAGACGGGATCTCCGGAGACGACGGGGTGCTCTCGGCTTTCCTCGGGACCGACGACCCCCGCGCCGCGCCCGTCGGCGACGAACGGGTCGCGGTCGCCGGGGACCGGGACCCGCCGATCCGGGTCCGCGGTCAGGCGGTCGGTCTCGAGAGGACCGCGTCGAAGACCTTCCGCTGGGCCTTCCGGAGGTGCTTGTGGACCGTCGGCGAGGAGACGTCCAGCGACTCCGCGATCTCCTCGGCGGTGCTGTCCCGCGGCCAGTTGAAGTACCCCGAGTAGTAAGACCATGTCCGCCGCTGGGTACGTGTCTTCGATGACGTCCGTGATCTCCCTGACGTCCACGCTCGGTGGGAGGTGGATCCCCAGCCGGTAGTTCCCGTTGTCGATGGTCGCCCGCTCGATCGATCCGCCCCGAGCCGCGACTGCCGAGAGCACTGGCGGCTCCGACAGCCGTAGCTCGAACCGCCGCTCGATCTCGGGGTCTTCCTCCGTCCCGTCCTCCGCCCTGTCGTCCATGAACGAGACGGCCGTCCAGTGGGGCACCGCGTCGACGAGGGCGGGCACGCTATCGACCGCCTCGGCCGTCGCAGTCCCGTAGACGAGGTAGTCGTCGTCTCCCTGGGGAACGATCTCGTTGAGGGTGATCCGGCCGTCGGTCGATCCGTCGGCGCCGAGCGTCTCGAAGACGTCGGGAACGAGGAACTCGACCTCGACGACCTCGTCGCTCATGAGCGCCCGCTTGCGTTCGGCGGCCGCGATGGCGTGGCCGACGATCTCGCCGAGGTGGCCCAGGACCCGGAGCTCCTCGCCCTCGAAGGCGCGGGGGCGGTCGGCGTAGACGTTCAACACCCCGTAGACCGCCTCGCCGTGAGCGATCGGGATCGCCGCCGACGACCGGATCCCGTACCGTTCGGCGGTTTCGCGCCACGGTTCGTAGTTCGGATCGGTCTGGACGTTCTGGACGGTCTGGACGTCTCCCGTCCGGAACGCGCGGGCCGTCGGCCCCTCGCTGCGCTCGTCGGCCGGATCCAGCGAAATCTCGATCTCCTCGAGGTAGCTCTCGGCGCCCGATTCCGCCCGCACGCTCACCGTCCGGGAGTGGATGTCCTGCTCGCCGATCCAGGCGAGGGAATACGAGTCCGTGGCGGCGAGGCGCTCGCAGACGACCGCTTCGATCTCCTCGCGGGTCGACTCCTCGATCGCCGCGTCGGTGATCCCGCGGACGACGCCGTTGAGATCGTTGAGCGCGGCCAGGCGTCGCCGCTGCTGTTCGAGTTCGCTTTCGGCTCGCTTCCGCTCCGTGATGTCGACGAGGGCACCGGGGAACGTGATCGGCTCCCCGTCGTCGCACTCGACGTGGCCGCGGGCGACCACCCACCGGAGCTCTCCGTCGGCGTCCCTGACCCGATACTCGGCCTCGTACTCGCCGCAGGACTCGACGGCCGCTTCGATCTTCGCTTCGACCCGCTCGCGGTCGTCCGGATGGATCGCCGAGAGGAACTTCTCCAGGGAGACGCCTTCGCGGGCCGCCTCGGGGTCGACGCCGAACGTCCGGGCGAAGGAGGGTCCCACGACCATCTCGTCGTCCGGGACGTGCCACTCCCAGGTGCCGATCGCCCCGGCCTCGGTCGCGGCTTCGAGCTGGGCCTTGGCGTCTTCGAGGAACCGCTCGCGCTCCTTGCGGTCAGTGATGTCGCGAAACACCCAGAGCCGGCCGTAGTAGGTGCCGTTCTCGCCGGTGACGGGAGCGGAGTAGCGGTCGAGCCACCGTCCGTCCGCGAGTTTGATCTCGTCGCGGCTCTCGGCGTCGGGATCGTCGTAGAGCGCCTCGACCTTCCGGCGGAACTCGTCCGGGTCGGCGACTTCGTCCAGCACGTACTGGAGCGCACGTTCGGACGACCGTTCCGCGAGCACCTTCTCGGGGATATCCCAGATCTCGGCGAACCGCTGGTTGTAGTAGGCGATAGTCCGGTCCTCCTCGACGAGGAGGTGCCCATCGATCGTCGCGTCGGCCTGCGCCTCGAGGAGCGCGGTTCGGAAGTCGAGTCGTCGTTCGCGTTCCTTGCGGTCGGCGATGTCGGTCATGTACACAGACAGTCCGGAGTCGGAGGGGTGGATTCGGAGTTCCACCCACCGATCGAGGGGGTCGAAGAACTCCTCGATCCGTCGGGGGTGTTGGGTATCCATTGCCATCTCGACCGTCTCGCGGACGGGATCGGTCGCCGGGACCCCCAGCACCTCCCAGATGTTTCGATCGAGGAGCTCCGATTCGGCGTAGCCGAGCAGGTCCTCGGCGCGGTCGTTGACGTAGGTGAACCGCCAGTCGTCGTCGATGGCGTAGAACGCGTCGTCGATGCGATCGAACACCTCGTCGAGTTCGGCCTCCAGTTTCGCACGGCGCTGCTCGAGGCGCCGCGTTTGCTCTTTGAGCCGCGTCACGTCCGTTACCGTCGCCACGATCCGGACCGACTCCCCCTCGTCAGTGATCGGCGTCGCGTTGATCGACAGCCACCGACGCCGGCCGGGCGACGTCCGCACTTGTACCTCCAGTTCGGAGACGGGGTCGCCGGTTCTGTGGACCCGACTGACGGGCCGCTCTTCGAAGGGCAGCGGCTCGCCGTCCGCGTCGAAAAACGGCTGGTCGCCGGGCGTGTACTCCTCGAGCGTCGCGTCGAACAGCTCCGCGAGGCGCTCGTTCGCGCGCTCGAGCTGGCGGTCGGCGTCGAAGACGGCGATGCCGACCGGGCTCGTCTCGAAGATGCGGTCGGTGAGTTCCGCTTCCCGCCGGTACGCGTCTTCCTTCCGGCGCCGACCGACGAGATTTCCGAGTTTCGCGGCAACCGAGGTGACGGTCTCGACGAGGCGATCGGTTTTTTTGTGGCGCTGGGCCATGTAGAACTCGAGGACGACGGCGACTTCGCCGTCGGCGAGCACCGGCACGCCCAGCCCGGCTTTCAGGCCGACCTCGGCCGCTAGCTCGGTACGCAGGTAGACCGACTCGGAGACCGCCGAGATGTCGGGAAACCACACCGGCTCCGCGGTCTCCAGTACTTGTCCTAAGATCCCGTCGCCCGGCCCGAAGGTATAGTCACGGGACGCGTGCTCGAAGGGAGCGAACGCCTCGTCGGTGACGTAGGAGGCGGGCAGCCGTTCGACGACTTCTTCGCTCTCCTCGGTGGGGGTGGGAACCCAGGCCTGGCCGACCTCCCAGTCGGTCCACTCGCAGACGTCCGCCAGTGTCGCTTGAAACCCGTCCTCGAGCGTCTCGGCCTCCGCGATCGATCGGCTGGCCGCCGAGAGGAGGCGTGCCTCGTCGTGGGCGTGCTTGCGGTCGGTGATGTCGTAGTAGACCTCGATGCGGCCGCCGGCGTACGGCCCGTCTTCGATCGGCGTGCTCCGGTGTTCCAGCCACCGGTCCTCCCGGCCGTCCCCGGCCGTGACGCGACACTCGAACTGCTCGCTGTAGCTGTTGTCCTCGTAGGTCGACAGCACCCGCTCGGTGAACGTCGACGGGTTCTCGACGGTCGGCGCGATCCGGTCGTCGACCAGTTGGCGTTTGTCGCGGTGGATCGCCTCGGCGCGGTCGAGCCCGAAGTAGCGCTCGATGGCCGCGTTCGCCCAGACGACGTCGAACGCGGCGTCGAGGACGAAGACGCCGACCTCGGCGGTGTCGAGGATCTCGTCGGCAGGGATCGTGTTCGCGCCGGCCCGGCGGCCCTCGGTCCCGGACCGGGGGTCACTTACCGCCGAGTCGAGATCGACCGTGAGCGTGACGACCGAATCGTCGGTCCTCCGCCACCAGACGCGGTCGTCGGTCCCGACTGCCCTCGTTCCGAGAACGTCGCGGTCGACGAGGCGCTCGAGTCGCTCGGCGGCGGTTCGTCGGTCGAGGTCCAGCCGATCGGCCACCTCGTCCGTCGTCAGCGGCCTACCGGACGGAGGGTCCTCGAAGACACTCAAGGCCTCGAGGAGGCTGTCAGACAGGTGACCCATACTCACCTCGGAGCAGGCAGCGGTCGCTTATCAGTCCTCCGCCGTCCGGCAGGAATTTCCTCCAATCACCCGAGCGAACGGCGGAATATTTCGGACAGTCATCTGTCGGGGGCTACTCGACAGTGGCGACAGGAAGCGAAGCGTGTCGCCCGGAACACTAACGTCCGACCTCATCCCCGGGCGGCGTGCCGCGTCGGTCGGGAAACCCTCGTGCCGGGCGGGTGGTCGGTCACCACCCGGCCGGACCGCGCGAGCGCGGATCCGGCCTGAGTCCGTCGCGCGTGGCGCGACGCGTGTCGCGTGCCCGGGTTCGCCGCTCCCTCATCGGCCCGGTGTCGGGTCTCGGGGCGGGGACTGAAGGCACGCACTCGGGCTAGCCCGCTGGCGCGGTTAAGCGTGTCCCCCGTCCCCGCTCTCGCCCCCTCCCTCGGAGCCTACACCGCGTACTCGTCTTCAGTGATCTGGACGTAGCGGTCGTTCCGGTAGCGGAACTTCAACCGAGCGTACCGGGCGACCATCCGCACTCCCGCGGGGCCGCCGGCAAGCGCGCTCCTCGGCCCGAGCTCCCTGCCGTCGCCCACCACCCGGTCGACGGTGCGGAACGCGCGGTCCCAGTCGTCGGGCCGGAAGTCCCGGACGAAGTCGGCCATCGCGACGTTGCGGACCACCTCGGTCCCGATGGCGCGCTTCCACTCGCCGTTGTAGGCCCGCAGCGCGCCCAGCGCGGCCAGTCGCCCGGCGATCTTTCCGGTCCGGACGGCGACGTGGTCGCCGCCCTCGTGGAAGGCGCTGGTCGCCCCCATCGCCCCGCCCACGACGGCGACGTTCGCGGCGGTCGGCGACTCGATCGGCCGGGTCGAGGAGATGGGGTAGGTCTCGGTCCCCCCCTGCTTGCCGCGGTCCTCGACCAGCGGGAAGTCGCTGACGTCGTAGCCGGGGTAGGCCTGCTCCAGCAGGCGTTCGAGGTAGACGCCCCCCTGCGGGACGCGCTCGTCGTCCGGCCGGAGGAGCCGGTACTCGTGGCGGTTCGGGACCGTCGAGAGATCGAGCCCGATGGGCATCGTCAACCCGACGCGGGCGACGGTGCCGTCGTTGGGGAACACCCACGGGTAGGCGGTGTGGCCGGGCATCTGCCCCCACCAGAACTTGATCCGGTCGGGTTCGAGCAGTTCCTCGGGGAACTCCCGATACTCCTGGTAGGCGATGTGGTTGGCGCGCGTCGAGTCCAGTCGGCCGGCCGTCCCGCCCGGAAGCAGCGGATCGAGCACCTGGTTCGTGACCGTTCGCTGGGGGCCGTCGGCGAGGATCAGGTACTCGGCGTCGATGGTCTCGCCGCCCCGGATGGTGATCTCGTGACCGCCGGCCGCGAAGTCGGTCTCGACTCCCTGGACCGCCGCGCCGACGCGGTACTCCGCGCCGGCGTCCTCGGCGCGCTCGCGGAGCCAGTCGTCGAACCGGGCGCGGTGCATCGTGAACCCGAAGTTAGGGTAGGAGGCGTCGACCGACGTCGACGTGAGAGTGACCGACTCGCTGGGGCCGATGAACTCGGCGGCGTGGAGTTCCCGGCACTTCACCCACTCGGGGATCGCCTCGTCGAGGTCCATGACGTCGACCCAGTAGTCGAGGATGCCGGCGGCGTCCGTCGAGTCCGGGCCCGGGCCTTCGCGGTCGGCCCGCGGGACGCCCTTTTCGAGGACGACCGCGTCGGCCCCCTCAACGGCGGCCGCCCGGGCGGCCGAGGCGCCGGCGGGGCCGCCGCCGACGATGGCCACGTCGTACTGCATACCCCAACCGGCGCGGGAACGGACTTAAACGACGTGCCTTCCGGACGGCGCGGTCAGATCCGCTTCTCGATGGGCCGCCCGCCCCAGTAGAGCAGGTAGGCGTACGCCGCCAGCGCGGCCGCGAACGTCCCGGCGAGGACGAACGACTCCAGGTAGAGGAAGAGCACTACCAGTAGCCCGGCCGCCACGAGTATCGAACGGAACAGGACCGCGCCCAGCAGTGACATGACGGGACCTACGCGCCGGTGTGACAAAAATTCACATGCAGTGGGACCACGGCAATCACGCTCGGCAGACCGTCAGACGTTCTATTCGCTGCCGTCGGCCGAGCAAACCGACCGCTAGCTTTTTACATCATTGTTCAAAGATGACTGTAACGGTACGTGGTGTCACACCACTGCCGTCCGCCGAAGCTGGCGGGGAGACGACATGACTGATAGCATACCACCGGACGATCGGTCGAGCACAGAACCCGACGGGGGTGTCGTTAGCGACGACGACATCTACACGTCGAAGGAAGTCGGAGTACAGTACCGGGACTCGGTGTACCGGGACCTCGACTACAGGAACCTCTCCGAAGCGCCCGAAACGAGGGAGTACCCCTCGACCGGGAAGAAAGGGCGGTTCCGGGTGTCGGACCTCCCCAAGGTCCCGAAGGTGAACCACATCGTCGGCCCGAGCGCGATCATGCTCGGGGCGTCGCTGGGCAGCGGCGAGACGATGTTCTGGCCGACGCTGGTCGCCCAGTACGGCTGGGCCCTCTACTGGGCGTTCTGGGTCGGCGTCCTCACGCAGTTCTTCATCAACACCGAACTGCAGCGGTGGACCATCGCCACCGGCGAGAGCATCTTCCGCGCCTACGACCGGATCCACCCGATCTGGCCGTGGTTCTTCCTCGTCGCCGGCTTCTTCCACCTCGGCTGGCCCGGCTGGGCGGCGGGCGGGAGTGAAGTGTTCGCCGCCTGGACCGGCGTCGTACCGCGCGGCGAGTGGTGGATCATCGGGATCATCTCGATGGTCATCATCTGGCTGTCCTACCAGGCCGGACCGGTGCTGTACAACGTCATCGAGAAGGTCCAGATCGGGCTGATGGCGCTGGCGGTCCTGTTCGCGGTCATCCTCGTGTTCATCGTCGGCTCGGCCGGACAGCTAGCCAACGTCCCTGCGGGCGCGGTCAGCTTCGGGACGTTACCCCCCGCCGACGAACTCGACATCGCGACCTTCCTCGGCGGCTTGGCCTACGCCGGCGCGGGCGGCTACATCAACCTCTCGCAGGGCGTCTGGGCCCGCGAGAAGGGCTACGGCATGGGCACCTACCAGGGCCGCGTGAAGAACCCCCTCCGGGGGACCGACCCCGAGACCATCCACGACGGCTACACCTTCGAGCCGACCGAGACGAACCTCAAGCGGTGGCGCGGCTGGTGGAAGATCACCCAGCAGGAGCACTTCCTGACGTTCGTCATCGGGCTGCTGGTGGTCGCGACCGTCGCGATGACCATCTCCACCCAGTACGTCCCGGAAGGGACTCAGGTCGTCGACGACGCCATCGGCATGTGGATCGACACCATCATCATCGAGAACCTCACTGGGTTCACCGCGAACCTGCTGTTCGCCGTGCTGTTCATCGCGCTGTTCAGCACGCAGTACGCCATCGTGGAGTCGTTCGTCCGCAACAGCGTCGACATCCTCTACCAGGGGTACGGCCGCGCCCACGGCTGGGACCTCTCGCGGGTGTTCATCGGCCTGCTGACGCTGTTCACCCTGTGGGGGATCGCCATCATCGTCGGTACGCAGGTGTTCGGCGTCATCAGCCAGCCGTGGATCCTGCTGGTGATCGGTGCGGCCATCGCCGGCGTGATGATGTGGCCGTACAACGCCCTGACGATCATCCTGAACACGACCCGCCTGCCGGAGCACACCCAGCCCGGCTGGGGCCGGATCGTCGCCATGTGGTGGGCGACCGGCTTCTTCGGCTTCTTCAGCGTCCTGCTGATCGGCGCGCAGCTCGCCGGGCCGATCGGGCTGGAGACGTTCTCGGCGTCGGTCAACGTGGTCGACAGCGGAGCCGGCGGGTTCGTCCTCTGGATCCTGGCGCTGATCGTTCAGGTCTACACGATGTACCGCTCGGCGAGCGCGAAGCTCGCCGCGAGCGACACGGTCGACCGGGCCGACGAGGCCGCCGGGTTCCTCCACTGAGATGAGTGCACGGAACGCGACCCGCGCTGCCGGCGGCCCCCTCGGCCGGGCGCTCGACCTGCTGGTCGCCCACCGGATGGCGGTGTACCTCGGCGGCCTGCTGGTCGTCGCGGCACCGACGGCGCTGGCTCGACTCGGCGTCGCCGTCCCGTCGGCGGTCCGAACGGCCGTCGTCGGCGCCTGCCTGTCGCTGATGGCGGCCACGTACGTCGGCGAGCTCCGCCGGCGTCGAGACGGGGCCGACGGGCCCACCGATACCGGCAGCAGCGGCAGCGGCTATCCGCTGCGGACCCGGGTCGCCGCGGTGGCGGCCGCCGGCGGCGTCGCGGCCGGCGTCTACGTCGCGGCCGCGGGCCGCCCGGCGCTCGGGCTGGTGTTCGTCGGCGGCGCCGTGCTGTTCGGCCGCGTCGCGTTCCGGAGGGAGTCGCAGCGATGAGCGGTCGTGGCGGGGAGCGAGCGGACGGCGCCAGTCCGGAGACCGATCCGGACGCCCGCCCCGCCTTCGAGGAACTCCCGACGTCGGACATCGAGGTCGAGTACCACGTCCACTTCGGGATGACCGGATCGTTCCCGCTGCGGCTCGCGGAGCTGTTTCTCGCGAACGACGGCCTGCACGTCGCGGAGTACGCCTACATCACGCCGATGTTCGGGCTCGGAATGAAGAAACACCGCCGCGAGGCCGACGCGATGGCCCGGATCTTCGACGCCCACGGCGTCGACGAGGTACTGCTGCAGGCCGACACGGTCCACTGGTACCCCTACGATTCGGTCCGGCGGATCGTCGTCCACGACGGCGGGCGGATCGGCCGTCCCCGGATCGCGGTCCACGCGTCGACCGGCGAGCGCCACGCCTACCGGCTCCACGCCGTCGACGACCTCGAGGAACTCGTCGAGGGGCTGCGGGCGACCGTCGCGGGCCGCGACGTCGCCGTCGAGCGCGAGAGCGGGGTGGGGTTCAGTCCCCGCGAGAGCCTCGAGCGCTTCTTCGTCCACTCCTGAACTCGGGGTCGGGAGCCGCCTTCCCGCCCCGGACTCGGGTTCGCGCGCTCGCCGCGACGTGTCCCGCGAGCGCGACCGTCGCGCCGACGACGTACAGCGCCGTCAGCAGCCACGTGAGCGCGACGCGGCCGACCGGCCCGGCCCGCCGGCGTCGAGACGGGGCCGACGGGCCCACCGATACCGGCAGCAGCGGCAGCGGCTATCCGCTGCGGACCCGGGTCGTGGTGATGAAACACGAGGAGTGGTGCTGGGTGACCGTCACCCGCTCGCAGTCGGCCTTCCCGTAGCGGGTCGTCTCCCCGTCCGGGAACTCGAAGGTTGGCGAGACGAGGAAGGCGTCCGCGGAGTGCTTGACGTACACGTCCCCGTGCTCGCGGCGCTCGCCCTCCCGGGTGATGACGGTCACGTGTTTCGTCCGACCGTCGCCGACGAACCCCTCGCCCTCGCCGCCCGTGCGTTCGGGTCCGTCCCGACCGGGGGGGTCGGGGTCGGCAGGCCCGCCCGCGCGCTCGGCTCGTCCGTCTTCGGACATACCCTGGCGTTCGGCCGGGCAGGTATAGCGGTTTCCCCGGGCGGTTATTGGGACCGCGCCGGAACCCCCGGGCATGGCGAGCGAAAGCGACAGTCCGGACGTGCTGGTGTTGCGCCGAGCGATTCACGGGATGGCCATCGACGAGTACGCGGCCGAACTCCGCGATCGGCTCCCGGACCGCGAGGTCGTCGTCGCCCGGACCCCCGAGGAGGAACGCGAACTGATCGCCGGAGCGCCGGTCGCGACGGGCGTCGAGGCCGATGAGGCCCTCCTCGAGCGGGCGGGGGACCTGCGGCTGTTCGCCTGTTCGTACGCCGGCTACGGCCACCTCCCCATGGACGCCTTCGCGGAGCGAGACGTCGCCGTCTCGACCGCCTCCGGCGTCCACGGTCCCAACATGGCCGAGCACGTGCTCGGGATGATCCTCGCGTTCGTCCGGCGGTTCCCGGAGGCCTGGCGCCGCCAGCAGCGCCGCGAGTGGCGCCACTTCCAGGCGACCGAACTCGCCGGTTCGACGGTGACAGTCGTCGGCCTCGGCGCGATCGGATCGGCCACCGTCGAGCGCCTCGCCGGCTTCGACGTCCACACGATCGGCGTCCGTCACAGCCCCGAGAAGGGCGGCCCGACCGACGAGGTGCTCGGCCAGGACGCCCTCGACGACGCGCTGGCCCGGACGGACTACCTCGTGTTGGCCTGTCCGCTGACCGACGAGACCCGCGGGATGATCGGCGAGTCGGCGTTCAAGACGCTGCCGCCGGAGGCCGTCCTCGTCAACGTCGCCCGCGGCCCCGTCGTCGACACCGACGCGCTGGTCGACGCGCTCCGGGGCAGCGATATCCGCGGGGCGGCGCTGGACGTCACCGACCCCGAACCGCTCCCCGAAGACCACCCGCTGTGGATGCTCTCGAACGTCTTCATCACGCCGCACAACTCCGGGCACACGCCGGAGTACTACGCCCGACTGGCGGACGTCGTCGCCGAGAACGTCCGCCGGATAGACGAGGGCGACGAGGGCCTGCGCAACCAGGTGCTCCCCTGACCGCGACTCGGCCCCGTCTCGTCCCTGCGATCGACGCGATCGGCCCTGCGGATCCCGTGCACGGACGCGGAGCACCCCGCACCTCGAGTGACGATTGTTACAAAACTAAACGGTGCCGAATCCGACCGCGGACGCGTACCGGGGGTCGCCGAACCGTTCGAGGCCCGCTGGGCGTGGAAGAGGGGACGGTGGCGGGACTGGTCGCGACCGTCGCGATGGGGCTGGCGATCACGGTCACGGACCTCTCGACGCTCCGGTCGGCGGTCGCCGGCCTCTACGGTTTCGAGGGAGGCCTCCTCGCGGGCTGGTTGGCCCACCTGGCGCACGGCACGGTCTTCGGCGTGGTGTTCGCCGCCGTCCTCTCGGACCCGGGGCTGTTCCGACTGGCCGAGCGGCGCTGGAAGACGGCGCTCGCGGGGATCGTCTACGGCGTCGTGCTGGCGGTCGGCGGCGCCGGCGTCATCGTGCCGATCTGGCCGGGCGTCGCCGGGGTCTCGGTCCCGGTAACGGTTCCGAACGTGACCGTCCCGGTGCTCTGGTGGCACCTCCTCTACGGGGCCGTCTTCCCGTCGGTCTGCGGCGGCGGCGCGCCGGGGACTCGCCCGCCCGGAGACAGGACTTTACCGAGGGAGTCGTCACGTGGTATCGCATGACGGAGATCCCGCCGAACGTGCGACCGCCGACCCCCGAGGAGATCCGCGAGATGGCCGCCGCCCACTACATGGAACTGAGCGACGAGGAGGTGGCGGACTTCGCCGCGGCCATCGAGGGGACCCTCGAGGGGTACGAGCGCCTCGACGAACTGCCCTCGCCGACGCGGGAGCGGCGGTACACCGACCGCGATCCCGGTTACCGACCGGACGACGACGAGGATCCGCTGAACGCCTTCGTCCGGAAGTGCCGCGTCGAGGGGGCCGACGACGGCCCGCTCGCGGGCGTCGAGGTGGGCCTGAAAGACAGCGTCGCGCTGGCGGGCGTCGAGATGACCTGCGGGTCGAAACTGCTGGAGGGGTACGTCCCCGACCGGGACGCGACCATCGTCACGCGCCTGCTCGACGCGGGCGCGACGATCACCGGGAAGCTGAACATGGAGGACATGGCCTTCTCGGGCAGCGGGGAACTCTCGGCGACCGGGCCCGTCCTGAACCCCCGGAGCGAAGACCACATCGCGGGGGGCTCCTCCAGCGGGTCCATCGCCGCCGTCGTCGCCGGCGACGTCGACGTCGCCATCGGAGGCGACCAGGGGGGGTCGATCCGCATCCCCGCAGCCTGGAGCGGCGGCGTCGGCCACAAGCCGACGCACACGCTCGTCCCCTACACGGGCGTCGCCGGACTGGGGTTCTCGTTCGATCACGTCGGCCCGATGGCGACGAGCGTGGAGGACTGCGCGCGGATCCTCGACGTCGTCGCCGGGAAGGACCCCGACGACCCGCGGCAGGGCGTCGTCGAGACTGACGACTACCGCGCCGCCCTCGGCGGCGACCCCGCGGAGCTGACCGTCGCGGTCCTCCGGGAGGGGTTCGGCCACGAGGCCAGCGAGGAGGGCGTCGACGAAACCGTCCGGGCGGCGCTCGAGGACTTCGAGGCCGCCGGCGCGACCGTCGAGGAGGTGAGCGTCCCGATGCACCTCGACGGCCTGCCGATCTGGAACGGCGTCGCCATCGAGGAGACGACGGCGACGATCCGCGACGAGGGGATCGGCAAGTACGGCGACGGCTACTACGACGAGCGGTTCGCCGAAGTCTTCGGCCGGGCGCGCCGCGCGGCCGCCGACGACTACCTGACGACGCTGAAGCTGACGCTCGTCCTCGGGGAGTACCTCTCGCAGCGCTACCGGGGGCGGTACTACGCGAAGGCCCGGAACCTCGCCCGCGAACTCCGCGAGCGCTACGACGAGGTCCTAGCCGACGCCGACGTGCTGGCGATGCCGACGACCCCTCAGACCGCCCACGAGCGCCGCGACGACCTCGAGCGACTGGAGGTCATCGAGCGTGCGCTCAGCATGCTCCCGAACACGGCGCCGTTCGACGTCACCGGTCACCCGGCGATCTCGGTGCCCGCCGGGGAGCACGACGGCCTGCCGGTCGGGCTGATGTTCGTCGGCCAGCGGTTCGACGACGCGACGGTCCTGCGGGCCGGCGACGCTTTCGAGCGCCAGCGGACGTGACCCGCTACCTGCTCGCGGTCGACTCGGTGCACACCGCCGCGGCGGCCGCCGACGCCCTCGACTCGCTGGACGCGGAGGACGCGGTCGTCGCGGTCGGCGTCGTCCCCGAGGGGGCGACCGGGGCGGACGCGCGGGAGCGAGACCGAGAGCGAGACGTGGACGACGCGCTCAACGCCGTCCGCGTCCGGTTCGCGGTCCCGGCGGTCGAACCCGATCGCCGGGAGGGCGTCCCCGACGAGGAGATCCTCGCGGCGGCCGCCGACCACGGCGCCGACCGGATCGTGCTGGGGACCCGCGGCGGCGCCCCGGACGACCGCGCGGCCGGCGGCCTCGGGGGGACGACCGCGGCGGTGCTCGCCAGCACCGACCGCCCGGCGCTCGTCGTCCCGACGACGTAAGGGGGAGGCGGCCGACCCGACGAGTATGGACGCGACCGCGGATCCGGACCGGCGACCGTCCACCGCGCCGGCGACACCGGACCGGGAGCGGCCGACGGGGCGGGCGGAGGACGACCGCGCTCCTCCGTCGAGCGGTCGCCGCGGCCCTCGCGCGGTGCTCGCGCTCGGCGTCGTGCTGGGCGCGGTTTACCTGGCGCGGGCCGCGCTGGTTCGGCCCGGCGCCTTCGGGCTGGACTTCCGGGTGTACTACCACACCGCTGCGGCGGCGCTGGCGGCCGCGCCGATCTACGGCGTCGCCCACGGCCCGCATCCGACGTTCACGTACCTCTACCCGCCGGCGACGCTGCTCGGGTTCGCGCCGCTGCTGGCGCTGCCCGAACTCGCGGCGTACCTCGTCCACGTCGTCGGCCAACTGGCGCTCGCCGCCGGGGCCGCGCGGCTGATCGTCCGGTATCTCGACGGCGCCGGGGCGGCGCTCGCCCGGATCGACCGCGCACTGATCTACGCTTACGCGCTGGCGTCGGTCCACGCCGTCCCGTCGCTGGTCTACGGACAGGTCAACCTCGCCGTGACCGCGGGACTGGTCGCGGGGTTCGCCGCGCTGGAGACCGGCCGCGAGCGGGCGGCGGGCGTCGCCTTCGGTCTCGCGGCGTTCCTCAAGCTCTTTCCCGCGCTGGTCGGCCTCTGGCTGCTCCGCCGGCGGGCCTGGGGGGCGATCGGAGCGGCCGTAGCGACGGGCGCCGTCGGGTTCGCGGTCGGCCTCGCGGCGTTCGGCCCCGGTGCGACCGAGGCGTACGTCGTGGAGGCGGTTCTCGGGCGGGCGACCCGGTCGGCGTTCGCCGGCGGCCTCCCGCCGGGGGCGTCCTACCTCACGCTGTTGCGCCCGGCGAGCGTCCTCCTCCCCTCGCTGGGTCCGGCGGCGTGGACGGCGCTCGCGGCGGCCGCCCTGGCGCCGGTCGTCGCGGCCGCGTACCGCGCGACCGCAACCCGCCGGGACCGCCTGGTCGGCGCGTACGTCACGCTTGCCGGAACGCTGCTCGTGCTCCCGTCGTACCCCATCTACGCGGTCGTACTCCTGTTCCCGCAGGTCCCGCTGCTCTACCTCCTCGACGGTCGCCCCGGGCGGTTCTTCCTGGCGGGGACGGCGCTGCTGGGTGCGACGGTCCGGCTCGACGACGTCAGGCGGCACCTGCTGCCGGCGTTCCCCGACACGGTCGCCGGACCCGCGGCGGCGGTGCTCGAACCGCTGTTGACGCTCGCGAGCCCGCAGTTGATCGGGATCCTGGCGACGCTGGTCGGCTGTCTGACGTACGCGACGGGCCGCGGGCGCGACGGTCCGCCGGAGCCGGAGCGTGGCGGCGCGGCTCGGAACGCGTGAGAGCGGCGCGGAACGGAGCGCCCGCGAACGTCCCGGGGGACGCTACGTCGACAAGGAGGGCCGAACCGTGTGCGGGGGCCTCCGGCCGCCCGGACGCGTTCGGCGCTCGGGACGGATTCCGTTTATACGCACTCCCTGACGCGTGGCTCACGGCGTGCAACGATACGGTCACGGGGGCTCGACGAGGCGCGCTCGCTCGCGGCGACAGCGGTACTCCGAGCGGACCCACTCCCGGAGGGGGTCGCCGGTCCCGTCGATGCAGGCCCGGAGGCGCCCCTCGCCGTCGTAGGCGCCGACGAACGCCCGGCCGTCGAAAAGCGAGAGCCCGATGCCCAGCGGCTCGGGGGAGACGTAGAGGTCGAACGACTCGCCCCTGGCGGCGTCGACGATCGCCGTCTCGCGCTGGAGCGCGACCTCGTAGGTGGCCTCGTCGACGACGACCTCGACGGGGACGTCCGCGTCCAGCAGCGGCTGGTGGATCTCCTCGAAGACGGTGCTGTAGATGGGAGAGACCCCGCAGAACAGGTCGACGTCGGCCCCGCGGAGGGCCTCGGCGTACCGCTCGATGGGCGCGTGGGGGCTGGTGGCGTCGGCGACGGTCACCGTGGCCGCTCGCACCGCCGCGATAGGGGGGTCCTCGACGGCGGGATCGAGCAGGGCGAGCGGCCCGCTCACCGCGTCGACGGTCTCGGCGACCGCGACGAACTCCCCGTAGGCGCGCAGCACGAGCCGTCCGGCCGCAGTCAGGCGGTACTCGCCGGTCCGCTTGCGGACCCAGTCGCGTTCGGACAGGCCGGAGAGCGCCCGCTGGACGGTCGCCCGCGAGGCTCCGATCTGCTCCTCGAGCTCCGAGGGGCGGGCGGGCCCCTCCCGGAGGCACTCGGCGACCGCCACCCTGTGGCGAGACCCGGCGAGGAACTCCACCTGTTCGCGCGCGCTCATGCGTGTGACGGTCCTGTGGGCGCTCGAACATGACGTTTACGCGGCCGCTCCTCTCGCTTTCGAAAGCGGCACGATGGATCACGAGCGACGCGCTCGCGGTAGTTACGCGTTGCCACAGATTTAACCTCACCCGGATACTGGTTCTCGTATGGCTGTCGAGGACAGGTTCTACGACCCCAGCGACCTCGAAACGTCCGTCGGTTCGGTCGGCCACGAGCGGGAGGACGTCGAGGAGTACCGAGAGCTGGCGGCGGACCTCCGCCGCCGGGTGAAGGGGAGCGTCCAGTTCGACGAGTACGCCCAGATCCTCTACGCGACTGACGGGAGCATCTACCAGGCGCGCCCCGCGGGCGTGGTCTGCCCGCAGGACACCGCCGACGTGCAGGCGGCGGTCCGGGTCGCCGCCGAGCACGGCGTCCCGGTGATGCCCCGGGGGACCGGGTCGTCGCTGGCCGGTCAGGCCGTCGGGCCGGGCTGTGTCGTGCTCGACATGACACGAACTCGAGGAGCACGGCCTGAAGTTCGCACCCGATCCCGCCTCCTCGGGGCGGGCGACCGTCGGCGGCGGCATCGGCAACAACTCCACGGGCGCTCACTCGGTGCGCTACGGCATCACCGACGCCTACACCGAGGAGCTCCGGGTCGTGCTCGCGGACGGGTCCCTGATCCACACCCGCGAGGTCGTCCTCGACTCAGACGAGTACGAGGACATCGTCTCGCGGGAGACGATGGAGGCCGACATCTACGAGACGGTCCGCGGCATCGTCGAGGACAACGAGGATGCGATCGAGGAGCGCTATCCGACGCTGAAGCGCTCGGTCTCCGGCTACAACCTCCACAAGGTCATCTACGAGAACGAGGACGGGGAGGAGGTCGTCAATCTCTCGAAGCTGTTCGTCGGCGCCGAGGGGACGCTGGGCGTCGTCGTCGAGGCGACCGTCTCGCTGGTCACCAAGCCCGAGGAGACGGCGCTCGCGCTCTACTGCTTCGAGAACCTCGTCGACGCGATGGAGGCGGTCCCCGAGGCGCTCGACTTCGGCGTCAGCGCGGTCGAGCTGATGGACGACGAGGTGTTCCGGCTGGCCGAGGAGTCCACCGAGTACGCCCAGTACGCCGAGCCGATCCCCGACGGGACGAAAGCCGCCCTCATGCTCGAGTGGGACTCCGAACTCCACGGCGACTTCGAGGCGGAGGTCGCGGAGACCAACGCCCACTTCGTCCACAACGGGGCGGCCTTCGAGGTGCTCGAGGCATACACCGAGCAGGACCAGGCCGACCTCTGGAAGCTCCGGAAGGCGGCGATTCCACTCCTGATGAGCCTCGAGGGCGACCCCAAACCCTATCCGTTCATCGAGGACGCCACCGTCCCCCCGGAGGAACTCGCCGAGTACGTCATGGAGTTCGAGCGCGTCCTCGCGGACCACGACACCTCCGCGGCGTACTTCGCTCACGCCGGCGCCGGGACGCTCCACATCCGGCCCATCCTCAACCTGAAAGACGACGAGGACATCCAGAAGATGCACTCGATCACGGAGGACGTCACCGACCTCGTGCTCAAGCACCACGGGGCGTTCTCCGGCGAGCACGGCGACGGGATGGCCCGCACGGAGTTCAACCCGAAGATGTACGGCGACCAGCTCTGGACGGCGTTCAAGGAGCTGAAGACCGCCTTCGACCCCGACTGGCAGATGCACCCGGGCAACGTCGTCTACCGCGCCGGTCCCGAGGACGTCGGCCCGGACTCCGAGCGGGGCGTCGGCGCCGACATGCGCGAGAACCTCCGGTACGGCCCGGAGTACCAGTCCATCGAACCGCAGACGTCGATGGACTTCTCGGACGAGGGCGGGTTCTCCCACCTCGTCGAACTCTGTAACGGCTGTGGCACCTGTCGGACGACGACCACGGACACGATGTGTCCGACGTTCCGGGCCTCCAAGGAGGAGATCCAGACCACGCGCGGCCGGGCGAACATGCTCCGGGCAGCCATCTCCGGGGAGATCCCCGAGGAGGAGATGTACTCCGAGCAGTTCCAGGAGGAGGTGCTCGACCTCTGTGTCGGCTGCAAGGGCTGCATGAGCGACTGCCCGACCGGCGTCGACATGGCGAAGCTCAAGACGGAGGTCAAACACCAGTACCACCAGAAGGAGGGCGCCGGCGTCCGCGAGCACGCCTTCGCGAACATCGACACGCTCTCGGAGATCGGCAGCAAACTCGCGCCGCTGTCGAACGTCGCGCCCAAGCTCCCCTACGCCCGCCAGATCATGGAGGAGACGCTCGGCATCGCGGCCGACCGGGAGCTCCCCCACTTCACGCGCCACACCCTAGAGAAGTGGTTCGACGAGCGCGGCGGCTCGAAGGTCTCCCTGCGGGAGGCCGACCGGAAGGTGCTGCTGTTCCCGGACACCTACACCAACTACAGCTATCCCGAGCCGGGGAAGGCGGCGGTCCGCGCGCTCGAGGC
>PXRR01000078.1:0-9542 GCA_003021975.1 Halobacteriales archaeon QS_5_70_17
AGGGGTCGACCTCGAGAGAGGACCCCCGGGAGGCGGAGTACGTCGCCGACCTCGCGGAGGCGCTGCTCGCGGCGGGGCTCCCGGCGACCGACCTGGCGGCCATCTCACCGTACGACGACCAGGTCCGGCGCATCGACGACCGCCTCGAGGCCGAGGGCGTGGAGGTGGACACCGTCGACGGGTTCCAGGGCCGCGAGAGGGAACTCGCGCTCGTCTCGCTCGCCCGGTCGAGCGAGCGGAGCGAGGTCGGCTTCCTCAGCGATGAGCGGCGGTTCAACGTCTCGCTGACCCGCGTGCGGTCCAAGGCCGTCGTCGGCGACGCGGACACCGGGACGAGCGAGTGCGTATACGACGACTTCGTCGACTACGTCCGCGGGCGAGCGGACGGCCGGGTCGCCGCCCTCGGGAGCTAACCTTTTGCACCGCCGCCCCCCGCTCTCGATATGACCGCGCCTGCGGACCTGATCGCGACGAACGCCGAGGTGTACGCGCTGGACGGCGCCCTCGACGCCGCCGACCCGGAACCGGAGCCGACCGCGGAGGCCGTCGCCGTCCGCGACGGGCGGATCGTCCGGGTCGACTCGGCCTACGAGGTGGGCTTCCTGGAGGGGGCCGAGACGGAGGTGATCGACCTCCGGGGGGGCGTCCTCCTGCCGGGCTTTATCGACGCGCACACTCACTTTCCGATGGTCGGGCGCGCGCTCGTCCACGCCGACCTCTCGGCGGCCGGCGGCGTCGACGAGGCGGTCGCGCTGCTCGAGGAGAGNNNGCTACGACGAGAGCGAGTGGCCCGACGGCGAGCGGCGCTACCTCGCCCGCGAGGACCTCGACCGCGTGAGCGCCGAGCGCCCCGTCGCAGCCTTCCGGGAGGATATGCACGCGGCGTCGCTCAACTCCGCCGCGCTGGAGCGTCTGGCTGACGACCCCCCCGACGCGAACGTGCGGCGGGCGAGCGGCGAGCCGACGGGCGTGGTCGTCGAGTCGGCGGTCGATCCCGTGTTCGCGGCGACGGAACCGGACCGCGCCGGGATCCGGGACCTCGTGGAGGCCGCCCGCGACCGCGCCCACGAACTCGGGATCACGGGCGTCCACGACATGGTTCGGAACTCCCACGCGCCGCGGGTCTACCGCGAACTGGCCGCCGAGAGTACACTGAACCTGCGGGTCCGGCTGAACTACTGGAGCGACCACCTCGACTCGCTGCTCGACCTCGGCGAGCGGGCGAACCACGGCGGCGAGTTCGTCCGCGTCGGTGCCGTCAAGAGCTTCACCGACGGCAGCCTCGGCGCGGGGACGGCGAAGCTCTCGACCCCCTACGAGGACGGCGAGGGCGGCGACCGCGGTCAGTGGGTCGTCCCCTCGGAAGAACTCCGAGCGCTCGTCGACCGGGCCGACGGGGCGGGCCTGCAGTTCGCGGCCCACGCCATCGGCGACGAGGCTGTCGCGGCGACCCTCGACGCCTACGAACGGACCGACGATCCCGGAGGGAGTCGCCACCGCGTCGAGCACGCCGAACTCCTCCCGGAGGGGGGCGTCGAGCGGTTCGCCGACCTGGGAGTCGTCGCGTCGGTCCAGCCGAACTTCCACAAGTAGGCCCGCGAGGGGGGACTCTACGAGGACCGGCTGGGCCCGGAGCGGGCGCGCTCGACGAACCGCCTGCGGGACCTCCTCGACGCCGGCGTTCCGCTGGCGTTCGGCAGCGACTGCATGCCGATGGACCCGCTGTTCGGCGTCCGGCAGGCCGTCACCGCGCCCGACGAGCGCCAGCGGCTGACTGTCACGGAGGCGCTGCGGGCGTACACGCGCGGAGCGGCCTACGCCGGGTTCGACGAGGACCGCCTGGGGACGATCGCGGCCGGCAAGCGCGCGGACCTCGTCGCCTTGGACGCGTCGCCGTGGACGGTCGACGGCGACGCCATCGACGCCATCGACGTGACTCACACGATCGTCGACGGACGTGTCGTCTACCGCGGGGACCGAACCGCGTCGGAATAATTGTCAATTTATTTACGTTGTTACCTCATAACTACTGCCCCCCGGAGCACTCGCCACTGTGTCATGTCAAACGATAACACAGAAGGTGGATCGCTCGGAGGAGCGGTCTCGGACCTCCGCCGTCGACGAGTCCTGCAGGCGCTGGGCGCGGGCGCGGCGCTGACTGCGGTCGGGAGCGGGCCGGCGGCCGCAACGCAGTCGAGCGACGAAGTCGACCCGAACTTCGGGTTCACGGGGCTCTCGCCGGACGCCGAACCGCCGGTCGAACCGGACCACGAGGTCGACCTGCTCATCCGGCCGAGCGAGGAGCGCCAGATCCCCGAGTTCTTCTTCCAGCCGACGGGGCTGTTCGTCGAACCGGGCGAGACGGTCGCGTTCCGGTTCCCGACGCCGGACCACGCCGTCGTCGGGTATCACTCCTTCATCGGTCGCCAGCAACGGACCCCCGACCGCGACGTCGATCCAGGGCTGATCTCCTCGCCGTTCCTCGGGAGCAACGCTTTCTGGCTGTTCACGTTCGAGGAGGAGGGCGTCTACGACCTGTTCTGTCCCCCCCACGAGGTGTTCGGGATGGCGATGCGGGTCGTCGTCGGCGAGGCGTCGGGTCCGGGCGCGAGCGAGGTACCGGACCCCTGCGCGCCCGCCGGAGAGAGCGAAGGTGGACGACCGCCGGCGCTCACCGCGGCGCTCGTGCTCCGGGATCCCGCGCTCGCTCCCGAAAACGTCGTCTCGGAGGGCACCGTCGAGTGGTCGGCGATCGCCGCCGAGAACAAGCAGCTGTTCCTCGAGTTCTCGCCGCCGGAGGTCTGCGGACCGATGGAGAGCGAACCCGGGGACGGTGGACCGGAAGCCACGGCCTACCAGGTCGACTTCGTCGCGGGGGCGCCCGAGGAGCGCCTCGGGGAGGACCCCGACGACTTCTACAGCGACCAGGACCGGCTCCTCCGGTTCCTCCACGGCAGCGAAGAGACCCCCGAGATCCGCAGCGGCGGCGGGTTCGCCAGCGGGGACGTGGCGGACTGCGTCGACTGGGGGTCGATCGAGGTCGAGCACTCCACCGCCTCGGTCGAGTTCGAAGTCGCGGACGGCTGCGAGCAGGAGCTGTCGCTGGCCAGCTACGTCAACCCGGCCGGCCCCGGCGAGTTCAGCCGGGAGACTGCCGGCGACCAGCGGCTGTTCGACAGCGCCTCGGCGACGTTCGGTCCGGGCGAGGGCGGCCTGACCGTCGCCGTTCCGGGCGCGCCGTTCGTCGCCTCGCTGTCCGGCGACAACGAGGTGCCGCCGGTGGGGCCGGTGGAAACCGACGCCAGCGGGTTCGCCTGGTTCTCGCCGGAGGACGACGGGACGTGGCACTACCACCTCCTCCTGCGGAACATCGAGGACGTGACCCAGGCCCACATCCACGAGGGCAGGCCCGACGAGAACGGACCGGTCGTCGCCTTCCTGGCGGAGTTCACCGGCGCGCCCGACGGCTCCGGCGGCGGCGACTCCCGGAGCGCGACCCACGCCGACGTGATCGACCACGCCGGCACGATCGGGGACACCGATCTGATCGAACAGATAGCCGCGGACCCCGGCAGCTACTACGTCAACGTCCACACGGCGGCTAACCCGCCCGGCGAGATCCGGGGCCAACTGCGGTCGACGGAGTAGCTACGCCCGGCGCGGTGCCGTAGCCGCTCGACCGCCGGTCCACCGTTCGTCGCGGCCGCCGTCGGGACCGGCCGCCCTGCTCCCGACTCCGATCGACCCGCTCACGACCGTTCGAGCAGCGAGTCGCCGGTCATCGCCGCGGGCTTCTCGACGCCCATCAGTTCGAGCAGGGTCGGCGCGAGCGCCGAGAGGCCGGCGTCGGAGCGGAGGCCCCGGCCGGCGTCGCCGCCGGCGGGCAGATAGACCGCGGGCACCGGGTTGGTGGTGTGGGCGGTGTGGGGGTTCTCCGGGGTTCCCATGTCGTCGGCGTTGCCGTGGTCGGCGGTGAGGATCACCGCGGCGGCGGCCTCCCGCAGCGCCGGGATCAGTCGGTCGAGCTGTCCATCGACGGCCTCGACGGCTTCGACCGCGGCGTCGAAGTCGCCCGTGTGCCCGACCATGTCGGGGTTAGCGTAGTTGAGCACGAGCAGGTCGGGGTCGTCCCCGACGGCCGAGAGCGCGGCGTCGGTCACGTCCGGCGCGCTCATCTCGGGGCGCTCGTCGTAGGTGGGGACGTCGGGGCTGTCGACGATGTGGCGGCGCTCGCCCTTGAACTCCACCTCGCGACCGCCGTTGAGGAAGTAGGTGACGTGGGCGTACTTCTCGGTCTCGGCGAGGCGGACCTGCGTCCACCCGCGGTCGGCGACGACCTCGCCGACGGTGTCCGCCGGGCGACGGGGCGGGAACGCCACCGGCAGGTCGAAGGTCTCGTCGTACTGGGTCATCGTCACGAGGCGGACCTCCGGCGGGTCGGTCTCGAAGGGCCACTCGGGGCGGACATCGGCGAGCATGCGCACCAGCTCGCGGGCGCGGTCGGCCCGGAAGTTGACGAAGACGACCGCGTCGCCGGCCTGCAACGCGAGCCGGTCGTCCGCGCCGCCGACGCCGGTCACCAGCGTCGGCTCGACGAACTCGTCGGTCTCGCCGCGGTCGTAGGCGGCCTCGACGGCCTCGACGGCGCTCTCGGCGGTGTGGTCGGCCTCCCGGCGGACGATGGCGTCGTAGGCCCGCTTCGTCCGCTCCCAGTTCTCGTCTCTGTCCATCGCGTAGTATCGCCCGGAGACGGTCGCGATCCGTCCGGTACCGGCGGCCTCGACCGCCGACTGTAGCTCTCGGAGGTAGCCCGCGCCGCCCGTCGGATCGGTGTCGCGGCCGTCGGTGAACGCGTGGGTGATCGCCTCGACGCCGACCTCCCCCGCGAGGCCGATCAGCGCGTGGAGGTGGGTCTGCAGCGAGTGGACGCCGCCGTCGCTGACCAGCCCCGCGAAGTGGACGCGGCCGCCGCGCTCGCGGGCGTAGTCGAAGGCGCCGGTCAGCGCCTCGTTGTCGGCGATTGACCCGTCGGTACTGGCGCTCGCGTCCCCCGAGCGCCACGCCCCGATGGCGTCTGAGATGCGCGTGGACTCCTGCTCGACGACGCGGCCGGCGCCGATGGTGAGGTGGCCGACCTCGCTGTTGCCCATCTGGCCGTCGGGCAGGCCGACCCACCGGCCGTGCGTCGAGAGGGTCGTGAACGCGCCGCGCTTCCGGTAGCCGTCGAACGCGGGCGTGTCGGCGGCCGCGACGGCGTCCCGGCCGCCCTCCCCGGGACCGCAGTCGTCGCCGGTGCCGAGCCCCCAGCCGTCGAGTACGACGAGCGCCGCTCTCATCGTCCGAGGGGTGGCCGCCGGCGCCTAACTAGGCTTCGGCTCCCGGGGGTACCCGCTCGGCTCTGGGGGCCGGTCCTGGCCGGGTTCCCGGGGCAGTCAGTCCCGGCCGCCACTCGGCTCCCGCCCGAGGTGCTCCTCGACGGCCTCGACCTTCTCGGCGGCGCTCTCCTCGCTGGTGCGCTTGTCGTCGATCTTGAGAAACGTGCTCACCCGGTCGCCGTCGACGGCCTCGTGGGCGGCCTGCGCGGCCGCGAACAGTTCGCCGGCGGACCCGGCCTCGATCACCGTCCCCATCGGATTGGTCTCGTAGGCCACGTCGAACTCCTCGAGGGCCTCGACGGCCTTCGCCACCTCGTCGGCCATGCTCCCCTCGCGGACTGGCGCGGTGCTCAGTAGGGCAACGACTGTCATGCTCGGGGGATGCGCTCGAACGGGGGTAAAGCGTCACGTGGCACACGCCGGCACGGAGCACGCACCGGTCGCCCGCTCCCGCGTCGGGGAACCCCACCGGTGGTCGGAGCGGCTCTTTGTTCCTGGGGATTCGTTACCAGGGTTCGCCGGAACTGTCGCGCACGGAGCGAAGAACACGGGTCGCAGTTGCGGTCGCACTGATCGCCCTCTCGGCGCTCGCGGGCTGCTCGGGACTGGGTGGGGGCAGCCGACGACGCCGCGCCCCCCGGCGGCGATAGCGGCCGCGCGGGCGACGCGACCGAGGATGCGCCTCGGACCGACCCCGGCGGCGGGGCGGGCGGTGAGAGCCGCGCGCTCGTCCGGACGGCGACGGTGCGGCTCAACGTGACCGACTACGCGGCGGCGCGGGCGAACCTCACCGCCGCGGCCGCCGAGCGCGGCGGGACCGTCACCGATTCGACTCAGCGCGTCCGCGATGTCGGCGACGAGACCTACGCGACCGGAGCGGTCACGTTCCGCGTCCCCGCGGGGAACGTCTCGGGGTTCCTCGCGGCGGTGCGGGCCGGCGGCGAGGTGCGTTCGGCCGAGACGAGTACCGAGGACGTCACCGACCGGCTGGTTGACCTGAAGGCGCGCCTGGAGAACAAGCGCGCGCAGCGCGACCGGCTCCGCGCGCTCTACGGAGGGGCTGACGACACCGGGGACGTTCTCGCCGTCGGCGAGAAGCTCTCGGCCGTCCAGAGTGAGATCGAACGCCTGGAAGCCGAGCAGCGGGCGCTGGCCGACCGCGTGGCGCACGCGACGGTCACGGTCGAACTGCGCGAGCCGTGGCCCGACTCCGAGCCGGACGACCCCGGCGAGCGGCCGCTCCACGAGCGGGGCGTCCTCGCGGCGTTCCTGGCGTCGGTCGGCGGGATGGCCCGGCTGGCGCGAGCGCCGGTCGTCGGCCTGGCTTAGGCTCTCCCCTACGCGCTGGCTGCCGGCGTCCCTCTCGGAGCGGTCGCGCTCTACCGGCGGCTCCAGTAGTCTCGCGGTAGGCGGCCGGCGGTGCGATCGGCTCCGGAGCACGGGGGTTGATACCCGGCGCGGGCGACATGCGGGCCATGGCGATCGGTCGCGACCGGGTGACGGCCAACGGGTTGAGTTTCGAGTACCGCCACGCGGGCGACCCCGACGGTCGACTCGCGCTCTGCCTCCACGGCTTCCCGGACGACGCAGGGTCGTTCGATCCGCTGCTCGAACGGCTCTCGGCGGCGGGCTACCGCGCGGTCGCACCGTACATGCGCGGGTACGGACCGACCGACCGGGCGCCGAACGGCGACTACTCGGCGGGCGCGCTCGGCCGGGACGCGCTGGCGCTGGCCGGGGAACTCGACGGCGGGGACGACGACCCGGTCCTCGTCGGCCACGACTGGGGCGCGGCGGCGGGGTACGTCGCCGCGTACCGGGCCCCCGACGCGTTCGGCGACTACGCGCTGCTGTCCGTGCCCCCGCACTTCGGCCACCGGCTCCGCGAGCACCCCCGCCAGCGGCTCCGCTCGTGGTACATGTACCTCTTCCAGACCCCCGGGACCGAACGGCTCGTCAGGGCGGCGGACTTCGCGCTGATCGAGTTCCTCTGGGGGACGTGGTCGCCGGGCTGGAACTACCCGGAGGAGCGCATCGAGGACGTCAAGGGGACGCTCCGCTCGCCGGGGACCGTCACCGCCGCGCTTGAGTACTACCGCCAGTCGCCGCCGTACCGGACGGTGGACGCGGAACCGGCCCCGACGCCCGTCGACGCGCTGCTCGCGGTCGGCGCGCGGGATGGCTGTATCGCTCCGGCGCTGTTTCGGGACGCCGGCGAGGGAATCGCGGGCGACTGCCGGGTGCTGGAGGTCCAAGAGGCGGGACACTTTCTCCACGCCGAACGCCCCGGCGTCCTCGCCGAGGAACTGCTGGCGTGGTTCGAACGGTGACGGAGGCGGGGTCGAGATATTTCGGCCGGCCCGCCGACCACCCGCCACGGACGCGACGCGGCTGCTCGGCGACCGGACCGGATCGCGCCTCGAACGGGTCGTCGCGGTGCTGGAGGCGATCGTCCGCGAGGCTCGCGCGGAGAAGCTCAGACGGACCCGGGCGTCCTCGACGACGGCGACGTGACGCTGACGTTGCGGCGGATGTCCCGGGAGTGACGGTCACTCGTCGAGGTAGCCGAGCGACTGGAGACGGTCGCGGACCTCGTTCTCGTCGACGCCGGTGTGGTCGCCCTCGGTGTCGGCTTCGACGCGGGCCAGTACTTCCTCCATGGCGTAGGTGACGTACTCCTCGGGCGTGTCGAAGTCGGTCCGGGGCAGTCGAGCCTCGACGCGAGAGACGACGCGCTCGGGGAGGGCGAGGTCGACGGTATCGGCGTCTGATGCGACGGGATCGGAATCGGGGCTGCTCATGGGAACTGTCTCGAACGCCGCGGGCAAAGGCGTTTGTTATGCGGGGCGTACCGGCGCTCTCGATAGATCGCCGGCGGCGATTTCACCGACGAGCCCCCGCTCGTCTCACTCGCCGGCGCGCGCGTTATCGAGTACATAACCAAACCCCGGGACCGAGTTGGCACCACCGATGGACGATCCGCGAGACGTTATTCTGGTCACGGTCGACAGTCTGCGCGCCGACCACTGCGGTTTCATGGGGTACGACGGGGACACGACGCCGGTGCTGGACGAGGTCGCGGAGGACGGCCTGGTCTTCGAGAACGCGGTCGCTCCCGCCGGAGCGACCAACGGTTCGACGCCGGTCTTCATGACCGGCGAGTACCCCGTCTCCAAGCCCGACGAGAGCGTCCAGGAGCGCGTCCGTCGGCACCTCGAGGCCCGGGAGAACGTCGCCCAGCGGTTCCAGCGCCGCGGCTACCGGACGGGAGCGTTCACGGCCAATCCCTGGACCTCGCGGTATTTCGGCTACGACGCCGGCTTCGAGGACTTCGAGGACTTCTTCGCCGAGGACGACGAGACCGCCCGCGAGGAGGGCGAGAAGCGCCGCGAGCGGAAGAACACCATGCTCTCGCAGGTCATCTCCTGGTGGGAGGGCCAGGACATGTTCATGACCTGGGAGGCGTTCTACGACGACGTCCAGGAGTGGCTCGCGGACGCCCGCGAAGACGACCGTCCGTACTTCCTGTGGCTCTTCCTCGTCGACGTGCACATGCCGTACCTGCCGCCGGAGGGCTACCGGAGCCAGTCGCAACTCCGGTCGTACGCGGGCAACGCCATGCTGTACGCCGGCAAGACCCCGCCGATGCAGGACTGGTTCCACGACACGCTCGTGACGGCCTACGACGACACGATCCGGTACACCGACGAGTTCATGGACCGCCTGACCCGCGACGTCGGGCCGACCCGCGAGCGCGGCGGCGAGGAGGATCCGCTGATCGTCTTCCACGCCGATCACGGCGAGTCCTTCGGGGAGGACGACGTCTACGGGCACGGCCGCCCCGCGGACGAGGTGTTCCACGTGCCGCTGGTCGTCGCCAACGGACCGTCGGGACGGATCGAGTCCCCCACGTCGCTGCGCTGCCTTCCGGAACTCACCGTCGGGCTGGCGACCGACGACGAGTTCGATCCCGTCGAGACGTACGACAGTCCGGTCGCGGTCGGCCGCACTAACCAGCCCTCCTGGCTCGTCCGGGGCCGTGACTGGCTCTACGCGGACACGCCTCACGGCGAACGCCTCGAACGGGTCGGCCGGGAAGGCGGGCCGCTGGAGAACGACGACCTGCGAGCAGTCGGGCGGTCGGTCGCCGATCAGGAACGGGAGTCC
>PXRR01000078.1:9600-12448 GCA_003021975.1 Halobacteriales archaeon QS_5_70_17
GGATACGTCTCTCCAGGTTCACCCCCGAAAGGGTGCTCGACGAAACCCTGGAACTGCTCGCGAGCAGGCGCGGCGCGGGCTGCTGGTGGCATTCCTGGACGCTGACGCGGACGCCCGGCTGCGGCTGCCGGCGGACGTCTTCGACGCCGACGATTCCGGGGAGCTGACCCTCCAGTTGCGCCACAACCACCTCCCGAAACTGGATCGCGTGGGGGTGATCTCTTGGGATCGGGAGGCCATGCGGGTCGGCCGGGGGCCGGAGTTCGACGGGATCGAACCGCTGCTCGAACCGTTGGACGACAACCCCCGACGCCCTCCCCGGGAAGTGGCCGTAGCGGTACGGGAACGTACCACAACCGGAGGTACGCGCCGTCGCCTCCGCACTTTTGCGTGAAACGCCCCGACCCGTAGCCGATGCCAGTAACCGATGAACTCCAGTCCACGGAGCCGGTTCGCGAACGATCGAGCGTCGGTGGGAAGACGGCCGTGGTGACCGGCGCGTCCAGCGGTATCGGGCGCGCCATCGCCGAGACGTTCGTCGCGGACGGGGCCTCGGTGGTCATCTGCTCGCGCACGCTGGAGGACGTCGAGTCGGTCGCCGAGGAACTGAACGGGTCCGACCTCCCCGGCGAGGCGCTCCCCGTCGAGTGCGACGTCACGGACCGCGACGACGTCGACGCGCTCGCGGCCGCCGCCGTCGAGGAGTTCGGCGGCGTGGACGTCCTCGTCAACAACGCCGGCGGCACCGGCGAGGGCGGCCCGCTCCACGCGATCGATCCCGAGGAGTGGGACGGAGTCGTCGAGGTGAACCTGACCGGCACATACAACGTCACCCGCGCGTTCGCCGACGCGCTCCGGGAGGACGGCGGCGCGGTCGTCAACACGGCCAGCATGGCCGGGCGGTACGGCGTTGCGGGCATGAATCCCTACAGCGCCGCGAAGGCCGGCGTCGACACGCTCACCCGGACGCTCGCCGTCGAGTGGGCTGACGACGGCGTGCGCGTCAACGCCGTCGATCCCGGATTCATCACGTCGCCGCCGGTGCGCGACCAGTTCGACCTCGACGGCCACCCCGACCGCGAGGCGGTCGACCGCGAGTTCGGCACGCCCCACGAGGTGGCCGAGACGGTCCGGTTCCTCGCGAGCGACGCCGCGTCTTTCGTCACCGGACAGAGCATCGCGCCGACCGGTCCGCCCCACACGTTTACGCCGCCGGGAGCGTAGTCGCCGCTCGCGGGCGCGATCGATCGAGCGGCGATTCGAGTACCCCGCCTTCGACGAAGGGCGGGGGGCAGAAGGCAGCGGTCAGTTGGCGACGACGCGGGCGATAGCGACCAGCGGGATGACCGGGATCGCCAGCCCGGTCACGATCAGGAACGCGAGGATGAGCGCCTTCTCCGCGCTGCTCGATCCCTCCCAGAGCGATCGGGATATGTCGTCGATGCTCTGTGCCGTCCGTTGTATCAGTCCGGCCATGTGCGACCCGAGACGACCCAGCCAGTTGTAAACAGTCCCGATTCCCGGAGACAGTGTCCCGTCGGAGAATGTACTGACCGCCCGTTCGAGGCTCCGACGGTCGCTCCGCCGTTACCGTCGCCGGGTGATCGCTTACCCATCGACGGGACGAATCCGCGGGCATGGCCTCGCTGCTGATCTACGGGTCGTACGGGTTCGTGGGGAACCTGGCCGCCCGGGAGGCGACCGACCGGGGGCTGGAGCCGATCCTGGCCGGCCGCGACCGCGACGCGCTCGACGAGCAGGTCGACGACCTCGACCGTCCGGCCCGGCGGTTCGACCTCGACGACCCCGGGACCCTCGCGACGGCCGTCTCGGACGTCGACTGCGTGCTGAACTGCGCCGGACCCTTCTCGAACACCGCCGAACCGCTCGTCGAGGGGTGCATCCGCGGCGGGACCGACTACGTCGACATCACCGGCGAGATCCCCGTCATCGAGCGGGTGCGGGACTGCGACGCGGCGGCGGCGAACGCCGGCGTGACGCTGCTGCCGAGCGTCGGGTTCTCCTCGATTCCCATGGGCTGTCTCGCCGCGCACCTCGCCGACCGGCTCCCGGGGGCGACCGGGCTCGCGCTGGGAGTGGACTCGCTGCGACCCCCGTCGATCGGATCGATCAGGACGGTCCTCGAGGGCGTCGACACCGGGGGCGCCGTCCGCAGGGGCGGACGTCTCGAGTCGGTCCCGGCGGCGTGGCGGACGCGCCGGGTGGACTTCGGACGGGGCGCCCGCCCGGCCGTCACGATGCCGCTGGGCGACGTCTCGACCGCCTACTACGCGACCGGCGTCCCGGACGTCGAGGTGTACGCGTTCGTCCCCCAGCCCGCGCGACTGGCCCTCCGAACGGGCCCGCCAGCGCGGTTCGGCGTACCTCTGGGGCGAGGCGCGCGCTGGCGGCGAGCGCCGCGTCTCCCGCGTCCGGACGCCCGATCCGTACGCCCTGACCGTCGACGGCGCCGTAACGGCCGCCGAGCGGGTCCTCGGCGGGGACGACGGCGACGGCTACCGCACCCCCGCGGGCGCGTTCGGCCCCGAATTCGTCTTCGACCTGACCGACGTGGAGGGATACTTCGACGAGGACCCCCCTGACCGGGGACGCTTACCCTCGCAGGCGGTAGTGTCTCGGGCGACCGGAACGACGGTGACACATGGCCGAGAACAGAGCTACGTTCGCTGTCCAGGGGCTCGACGAGGAGGACGCCGGGAACGTCGAGGAGGAAATCGGTGCCATCGACGGTGTGATGGGGGCGTCGGTCGACCCCGACACCGGCGAGGCGGAGGTCCGCTACGACGTCGACGTGCTCGCGGAGGAGCGAATCGAGATCACGGTCGAG